>JAUWNS010000138.1 GCA_030612485.1 Candidatus Bipolaricaulota bacterium | reverse complement strand
GTGAGCGCCTCACGCAGCGCCGCCTCCCCCGCATCAGGAGAGACCGACCTGCACACTTTGAGCGCGTCGCAGATTTCCGCGATCAGTTCCTTCTGGCGTTCATCGACCGTCACTTCCTCCTCGACTTCTATCGCCACGGGAAAGAGGAGTAGCATCATCTTCGCCAGGTCGACAAGGGTGTGAGCGCGATGCCTAAGGAGCGATGCCGCACGCGCGAGGCGTTCCTCTCCTGCACCCTTCCACATCTCCTCCGTCACCATCCCTTGATCGAGGACGAACGGACGAACGAGATCGGAAAGCCTGTGAGGATCGCCCGCCTTGAGGTGCTGCTGGTTCAGCCAACGGAGCTTCTCATCGTCGAAGATCGCGGCGGAGCTCCCCACACTATCCAGGCCAAAGAGATCGATCAGCTCCTGGCGGGAGAAGATTTCCTGATCACCGTGCGACCAACCGAGCCGGGCGAAGAAGTTGACCATCGTCTCGGGAAGGAACCCACGGCGTTGGTACTCCAGTACAGACGTGACCCCATGCCGCTTGGAGAGGCGGGTGCGGTCCGGGCCGAGGATCATCGGAAGGTGGACGAAATGCGGTAATGGGTGGCCCATCGCCTCGTAGAGGAGGATCTGCTTGGGAGTGTTCATCAGGTGATCGTCCCCGCGGATGACGTGCGTGATATGCATGTCTGCGTCGTCGACTACCACGACGAAGTTATAGACGAAGCTTCCATCGGAGCGGCGGATGACGAAGTCCTTCATCTCCTCATACTTGAACGTCACGTCCCCGAGAAGGGCGGCGTGCACGACCATCTCCCCATCCACGGGAACACGGAACCACCACGCCCCGTCGTGTTCGTAGACGAGATCATGGTCCATCAGGGTCTGAGCCGCTTTTTGATGTGCGGCTGTCCGTTCGGTCTGGCGGTAGTACTCATCCCAATCGAGGCCCAACCAGGTCATCGCCTCGATGATCTGCTCGATCGACTCTTCGGTCGACCGTTCCTGATCGGTATCCTCGATCCGCAGGATGAACGTCCCGTTGTGATGCCGCGCGTACAGCCAATTGAAGAGCGCCGTGCGCGCCCCACCCACGTGCAGGTACCCGGTCGGGCTGGGGGCAAATCTCACTCTGACCATGCTCTCTCCCTCTGTGATTGAATTGAGCCCCTATTTTACCGGGTTCCACTACAAGGTTCTATAGAGTGCCGTGTGCGGTGCGTGTGATCACTTCCTCTTGCAGATCGACGCCGAGGTTGCAGAAGTAGTCGCTGTATCCGGCGACGCGGACGATCAGATCGTGGTGTTTATCTGGGTGAGCTTGCGCATCTCGCAGGGTCTTTGCATCGACAACGTTGAACTGGATATGGTGCCCGTCGTAACGGAAATATGTCCGTACCAGGGCAGCGAGCTTCGCGATCCCACCTTCATCTGAAAGGAGTTCGGGGAGAAACTTCTGATTCAGGAGTGTCCCACCGGTGCGCACATGATCGATCTTCCCCGCCGACTTGATCACCGCGGTCGGTCCGTTGATGTCCGCTCCCTGACTCGGAGAGATCCCATCGGAGAGAGGCTCCCCTGCAAGCCGCCCGTTTGTGGTTGCCCCTACCATCTTTCCGAAGTAGACGTGGACCGTGGTCGGAAGGAGGTTCACCCTATAGGAGCCGCCGTTCGCGTTTGGCCGACCGTCGATCGAAGAGAGATACACCTCGACAAGGGCCGTGGCGATTGTGTCCGCTCGATCGTCGTCGTTTCCGAATGTTGGGGAGTCATGGACAAGACGCCTTCGCAGCGGATCGTCCCCCTCGAAGTTTCGAGAGAGTGCGTCGAGCAGGTCTCCCAACGAGAGGGTCTCCTTATCGAAGACGTGCATTTTGATCGCGGCGAGGGCATCGGTCGTCGTCCCCAACCCAACCCCCTGGATGTACGTCGTCGGGTAGCGCGCCCCGCCGGCGTTGTAGTCCGTTCCTTCCGCGATGCAGTCATCGATCAGTAGGGAGATGAACGGTACCGGCATCTGCTCAGCGAAGAGACGCTCGATGGCATTGTTCCCTGCGATCTTCAGATCGACGAAGTAGCGTAGCTGCTCGGTGTAAGCCTGGAAGAGCCGATCGAAGTTTGGGAAATGGTGCGGATCCCCGGTCTGCAAACCAATACGATCTCCGGTTAAGGGATCGATCCCGTTGTGCAGCGTGATCTCGAGGATCTTCGGCCAGTTCATGTACCCGGTGAGGGTGCAGCTCTCCTTCCCGAAAGCGCTGATCGTCACACACCCGCTCGGGCCGCCGTCGCGCGCATCCGCGAGCGACTTTCCCGTTCGCAGGAATTCCTGCACGATGGCGTCGGTGTTGAAGATCGATGGTTGCCCGAACCCGGTCTTCGCGATCTCGAGTGCCCGCTTGAGAAAGTGATCGGGGTTCTTCTTGCTTAGCTGAATGCACGTCCCTGTGTACGGGAGACGCATCTCCTCGATCACGTTCAGGATAAGGTAGGAGAGCTCGTTCACCGCGTCGGTCCCCCGAGAGGTAAGCCCACCAACGTTGATCAGTACAAAATCATTATATGTGGAACTCTGCTCCTCGGTCACACCCACCTTCGGCGGGGCTGGCTGATTGCTGAACTTAATCCATAAGCACTCCAGGAGTTCCTTTGCTGTTTCCGGGGTGAGCCTCCCCGTGGAGATGTCCTCTAGATAGAAGGGAAGGAGGTGCTGATCTAGTCGACCGGGGTTGAACGAGTCCCACTCGTTACACTCGATGATCACCCCAAGGTGAACGAACCAGTAAATCTGGAGCGCCTCCCAGAAGGTCTGCGGGGCGTGTGCCGGGACCCGGGAGCAGATTTTGGCGATCTGGTTCAACTCTGCCCTGCGCTTAGGATCGGACTCCTGCGCGGCGAGATCACGTGCCCTCTCCGCGTGCCGCGCGGCAAAGAGGATCAACGCATCACAGGTGATCTCCATCGCCTGAAGCTCCTGATCCTTCTCCCTGTTATGGAGAGCGTTCCGATCGAGGGTCGCACGCGCCGTTCGAATCCTCTCTTTGAAGTCGAGCAAACCGTGGTGATATATCTTGTCATCGAGGATCGCGTGTCCGGGTGAGCGCTGTTCCATGAACTCCGTGAACAGACCGGCCTCGAATGCCGCGTGCCACTCCGCGGACATCGCTGTGAAGACCTTCTCTCGCATGCTCCTCCCTTGCCAGAAAGGGATGATTATCTCCCTATAGGCCCTCTTCACCTCCTCGTTCACGCGAAACGGGGTCTTCTCGCGGGAGTCGAGTGTCTCCAGGTCTGTGAGACTGTGGCAGCAGAGTTCGGGGTAGGTCGGCGTCGCTTTGGGAGCGGGACCCCGTTCGCCGACGATCAGCTCTCCCGGATTGATGCAGATCGTCTGGTTCTCCAGGAGGTACTTGAATGCCAATGCACGCTTCACTGGGGTGGAAGATCCGGGCTCCGCATCGTTTCCGTAGAACTCCGTAAGGAGAAGGGCACGCTCGGCACTCACATACGGTTTCGTCTCTACGCTCTCTTTCCATAATCTGCTGACGCGTTCGTTCATCGCATCACCCTCCCAATCGCACCGGTATCCGAACGATCTCCCGCAACCGCGCGAGGACCGCGTCTGTCATCTTACCCGTGGGAGGCGTGAGAGACGAGGGGGAGTCGGTCCATCCCAAGCGGCCGCGTTTTGCCTCTCCCCCTCGATGATAAGGCAAGACGTGAATCGCCTCGGCCGATGATAGAGTGGCAACAAATTTGCCCAGCCTGGTGATATGGTCGAGATCGTCGTTGATCCCCGGAATCAGTGGAAACCGGATCCAGGTCCGCTTTCCCAGCTGATCGAGTCGCTTTAGGTTGCGCAGGATCTCGGTGTTGGAGCCCCCGGTGTAGGCGCGGTGACGCTCCTCGTCCATGCTCTTAAGATCGTAGAGAAAGAGGTCGACGAGCTTTGCGATAGCGAGTAGAGTCCATTCGGGCGCGCAGCCCGAGGTGTCCAGAGCTGTATTGATACCAAGGCTACGACAGCGTTGCAACAGTGCACGACAGAACCCGATCTGCACGAGCGGCTCCCCGCCTGAGAGGGTGACCCCTCCCCCTGATTCCTCGTAGAAGAGCAGGTCCTTCTCGACCTCGCGCATGACCTCATCCACCGTGACCGTGCGGCCGACGACCTCGCGCGCACCAGCAGGACAAACGCTTACACACGCTCCGCACCCGTTGCAAAGGTATCTATCCGTGTCAACGGTTCCATCTTTCCACGCGATCGCCCCTTCAGGGCAGGCCTCAACGCACGCCCCGCACCGAATACAACGATCAGCCCAATAGAGGATCTCAGGTTCTAACGCGTGGCTCTCGGGGTTGTGGCACCACACACACGTGAGCGGACACCCCTTGAAGAATACCGTCGTGCGAATCCCAGGGCCATCGTGAACCGCGTAGCGCTTGATATCGAAGATCGTCCCTTGAGTCACGGATATCCTGTTAAGTTGGTCCCTCTCTGTTTAGGAAGGCTCGCTTGGGGGCGATGTGAGCATGACCTCCCAGGTGAAGGGGTGTGGAACCCCATCGATCGTCTGAGTCCCCGACCCGGACATCTTGGTCCCATCGCTGTCGCCCGTGAGGCTGATGGTGATGTTAGCCGGTTGGGGGATCAGGTCGAGCGTCCCTGCGGCATCGATAGAGACGGAGTGGCCGCGCACGCTCCCACTCGTGATCGAGAGAGAGAACGGGTTAGATCCCGGCCCCATCAGGCCAACCGCTCCACTGACAGTCTGTCCTTCTTGAGTGAGATCCAACGTTAGCGGAGTCGTAAAACCCGCGTTCGGATCCCCTTCCGCCCACGTCATGAAGCCCGTCTAACCTCCGGAAACGTCGACCGGGTCGACCCCGATACAGCCAGCAATCGCGAATACCACAATGAAGATTATACCAATAACGATTACATGGGCTCTCTTTGCCATACCTCTCCTCCTTCTCTGATGAGCAGCAGCTTATTCTAGCCACTAGAACCGAGCTCGCCAAGGATATCACCTGTCCCATCGGGAGAAAAAATTCAACATCGGAGAAAATCCGGTGAGGAATAGGCTTTTCGAGAATGCCGGATTGAAGATGTCTAAAAACATCCCATATGTGGTATATTATGAGTGTAGGTCATTGACAAGTGAACCGAGGAGCAAAAGAAAAACCTTGCACAGCATTTAAAGATTGCGACGGACGGTCCGCCGCATGTTACACATATCCTCTCCGAGAAGCATTCTACAAAAGGCAAACCACTTGAAAGGGTGGGACGCAAAGCTTCGGACCTTCTAGGCAGCGCTCGACTATAGAGCACTGTGATAAGGGCAAACCGGGAGCGATCCCGGGACGCAAAGCCACGGGTCTTTAAGAGACAGCCGGGTTGCCGCAGCTAGCGGCATAATGCCGCTCGCCTAATGGTGGCCGAGTCACTAGGTGCACTCGAACAAAATCATTAGGAGGTGCTTTCTCATGAGGATGAACAAAGTTTTGGTAGGCCTGTTGGTGTTGGGTTTGGCAGTAAGCGTGGTGGGAATGATCGGTTTCGCAGATCCAAAGCCTTCCAGCAGTGCAAATAGCACTGTTGGATGGACGATCCAAGAGTTCATCGAACTCACGGTTGATGTGACTTCCTTTGACTTTGGGACGATCGACGCTGGAGTTGACACCGTCACCGAAGAGAACGCGAACACCCTGTTCATCTACAGCAACACGAACTGGGAACTCAGTTTCGGCGTCACAGGTAACGGAAGCGATCACCTGTCGGTCTCCCTGTCGATCGACGAGGGTGAGGATGACGCCGAGATTACCGTTGGCTACTCCCTGAACGACCTCCGCTCGATGGATGCGGACGACTACACCGTAACCGTGACCTACACCGTCACTGCCAAGTAGGAAGCAAGATTTGTAAGGGGTCGGTAGAGTTTCTACCGGCCCCTTAATTATTCTCGGTTCACCGCAGATACACAAAATCAAAATAGAACTTTGTTGTTTTAAGCGAGTGACTGAAAAAATCAGGCCGATAATAGCTTCGCTCTAAGGAAATCAGGGGAGGGTTAGAGTTCTCATTACTTGGCTATCCTGATCTTCTTCCTGGCCTCCTCAGTGTTCGGCGATGCTATTGGTTGACGGCAGGCTCAACTTCAAAGATGTACATTAGGAAGGACGTTTCTCTTGATTTTCCACTAGACAGGAGCTGCCCGCTTGTTGCATTCTGAATCACTTTATGCTATTATTAATCCAACACTCGATAACGGCAAACTTGAGCGAAAGCTAGGGGCGTAAAGTTACGGGCCTAAAGGAGAGTTCCTATGGTCGCCGGGCCACCGAAGGTGGGCAAGATAGT
>JAUWNS010000148.1 GCA_030612485.1 Candidatus Bipolaricaulota bacterium | reverse complement strand
GCGGCTTGAGTGAGTGCAACGAACGGGCGAGAGGAAAAGCTTGTGCCTATCGCAGAACCGCAAAGAGTGAAAAACATGTTATTCGTGCAATGTGCGCCATTTGTAATATTCGTGACAAGGGCTGTTCCGGTCTTCTACCAGCCGGAGGCCGGTATGCTGGACAAGCACTACGGAGGACTGAATCGGGTCTTCTGCTCTTACCCGCAGGTGTTGCAGCCGCCGATCTTAATGATCTTGGTGACAAAGCCTGATTTCCCGTTGTCGTCGATCACGGTGAGACGGACCGTGTAAGAGCCCGCTAGCTCATAGGTGTGTTGGACAACTTCCCCGCTGCTTGTTGCGCCGTCGCCGAAGGACCAGAGCCACTCGACGATGTATCCATCCTCATCGTATGAGCCGGATGCGTCGAATTCAGTCGGTGTCAGCCTTTGGGGTATATGTGGCCAGGCACTAAACTCGGCGTTCGGGGCACGATTGAGCGCTTCTACATTATGCGTGATCGCACCGACCGCGCCGGCCGAATCGGTGACGGTAAGAGTGACGGGGTAGATTCCCTTTTCGTAGAAGGTGTGGGTGACGTTAACTCCGGTATCGGTCGAGCCGTCCTTGAAGTTCCACGCGTAGGAGACAATATTCCCATTGGGACTCTGTGAGGCGCTGGCGTCGAAGTGGACGGTGAGTGGGGGAAAGTCAAACTGGGGATCGGCGCTGAATTCCGCCCGTGGGCTGCTGGTGAACAGGCAGCCGCCGAGAGCGAACAGGCCTCCGAGCAGAACGAGAACAGATGCTGGTTTGATCTTCATTATGATTGTGTAAATGCACCTCGCTAGTTGTCGCTTGCCGTCATTTTATCTAATGGAGGGCCTCAGCGCACGAAAAAAGGGGCGTAGCGTTCAGTAATCAACCGTCAACTATCAGCACTCAGTTTTTGTGGGTTGGCTTTTAGCTGATCGCTGATGGCTGAGAGCTTCCTACTCCTCTTTCTCATTCTCGTCTTCCTTTTTCTCTTCCTTCAATGCCTGGCGGATCGCTTCCAGCCGTTCTGCTATGCGGGCAAATACCGTCCCCTCCGGGAAGGTGCCGTCCTCCTGCATGGTTCCGGCGGGGACGCCTGTTAGGATCTCGATCCCCTCTTCCACGGTTGCCACCGGGTAGATGTGAAACTTTCCTGCCTTAACGGCGTCGACGATCTCTTCTGCGAGCATCAGGTTGTCGATATTCTGTACCGGGATCAACACCCCTTCTTCCCCTGTGGCCCCCTTGACCTGGCAGACCTTGAAGAACCCTTCGATCTTCTCGTTCACCCCGCCGATCGGCTGGATCTCTCCCTTCTGATTGATCGAGCCGGTGATCGCGATCCCTTGTTTGATCGGAAGGCCGGAGAGACTGGAGAGGATGGCGTAGAGCTCGGTGCTCGATGCGCTGTCCCCGTCAATCATCGAATAGCTCTGCTCGAAAGCGAGGCTGGCCGATAGACTGAGCGGTTTCTCGCTCGCGAACCGCTCGCCGAGGAACCCTTTTAGGATCATGATCCCTTTGGTGTGCGTGTGCCCTCCGAGTTCGGCCTCGCGCTCGATATCCACGATTCCTCCCTTCCCGGTGTGGACTGACGCCGTGATCCGCGATGGCTTCCCGAACGTGTAGTCTCCGAGCTGGAGGACGGCCAGTCCGTTCACCTGGCCGACCTTCTCCCCCGTGGTGTCAACGAGGATCTGGCCGCGGGCGATCATCTCGCGGATCTTCTCCTCGATCCGGTTGCGGCGATCGTCTCTTTTCGCAAGTGCCTGGCGGACATGCTTGCCGGTGACATGAGGCGAACCCTCGGTGCGTGCCCAGTAGGAGGACTCCTTGACGATAGAGGCCAGGTTTCCGAATCGACAGGAGAGCTTCTTCTGGTCGCCGGCGAGATCGGAGGAGTACTCGACGATCTTCGCCACCCCACTCGGGTCGAAGGGGAGGATGGTCTGCTCTTCCTCGCAGCGGGCGCGAAGGAAATGGGCGATCTCCTGTTCATGTTCAGGGGTTCGTTCCATCTCGGTGCCGAAGTCGCTCTTCACGCTGAAGAGCTTGGGGAAATCCTCGTCGTAGTAGTGAAGAAGCTCGTAGATCTGCGGGTTCCCGATGATGATGATCTTCAGTCCGAACGGAACTGGTTCCGGTTTCAGCCCCTCGGTGGTGGCATAACCGAGCATCTGCAGCGGATCCTCAATCCGGATCTCCCGCCGCTTGAGGGCGATCTTCAGTGCTTCCCAGGAGAGGCCGACGCGGAACAGGTTGTTCGCGTTCAGGACCAGGTAGCCCCCGTTGGCTCGGTGGAGCGACCCTGGCTTGATCATCGTGAAATCGGTGATGGCGATCCCCATCTGTACGCGCCGCTCGATCGAGCCGAACAGGTTGGTATAGGTAGCGTTCTGCTCTACGATCACTGGTGCACCTTCCGTCTTCGAGTTATCGACCAGGACGTTGACGTAGTAGCGCTTGAACGGGTCGGGCTGCGAGACAGAGAAGGGGAAGGGCATCTTCTGTTCGCTGTTCTTTCCCCCTTCCTGAAACTGCTTCAGGTGCTCGACGATGTCCGCCTTTACGGCCTCGAGGAACGAGACCACCTTAGGAAGCTCACCGTAGCGTGATTTCAGTTGCTCGAACCGCGGCTCGACGGTGAATAAGACCGCTTCCTTGGCGAGTTCCTTGATCTCCGCCTCCCGCTCCTCCTCCACGTGGGCGATCTCCTGCAGGTTCTCCTGGATGATCGTCTGCACCTGGCTCTGCTTCTCGCGGATCTGGGCGCGCTCTTCCTCGGAGAGGGCGGCGTACTCCTCCTGACTGAGCGGTTCTCCCTCCTCCTGCAGGGGGAGGGTGTTGATACCGATCGGGGTGCGCTGGATGCCGAAACCGAGCTTACGGGCCTTTGCTTCCATATCGTCCGCCAGCTTGGAGCGCTTCTCGATGAAACGTTCGCTGATCTTCTTACTGCGAGCCTTGAATTCGTCGGATGCTAAGACCTTGGGGATGTCACGTTTGAGGCGCGCGATCAGCTGCTCCATGTCTTCGCGCAACCGGGTTCCCATACCCGCGGTGAGCTCCAAGCAGTGAGGGCTGTAGGGGTTTGAGAAGTTGTGTACGTAGCACAAGTCGGGTGGTTTCGGCTCATCCTTGCTGGCGCGGCTCAAGAAATCCTCCACTGCCGACATCTTCCCGGTTCCGGGGCCGCCAGCGACGTAGATGTTGTAACGGTTCTTGGCGTCCTTGATCCCTAAACCGAGCTTGAGCGCCTCTATGGCGCGTTCCTGCCCGATGATCCGATCGAGCGGCTCCAGCTCGGCGGTCGTCTTAAAGGTGAATTTCTTCAGGTCGCACGTCTGCCGAAGTTGACTGCTATTTAGTTCATTGACCATATTGTTGTCCTCCGGGTAAGATTCTATCGCAGATGTGTAAACAAGTGCAATGCCGAGCCGTTCGCGAAGGGATCCTGTTATTCCTCATCCTGGTGGCGATCGGGGTGGGAACCGTTGCGGAGACCCTCGTTCTCCCCCTGATCGGTCGCCCTGGGGAGTGCACCTACTGTCAGGGTGTAGAGGACGCGTTCGACGCGGCAGAGAGCTCGATCGACCTCTTGCTCTCCGATGCGCGGTTGGAGGAGAACCCGCTGTGGGACAACCTCCTGGCGGCCGCTTCCCGTGGGGTTGCGGTGCGTGGCCTCCTCGATCAAAGTGATTGGACCCCGTCGATCACCGAGAAGAACCGACCGACGATCGATTATCTGACCGCGCACGGTATCGAGGCCCGGTTCGACGACCCCGCGGTGACCACCCACTCCAAGCTGGTCGTAGTCGATCGTCGAGTCGTTATCCTCGGTTCGACTAACTGGAACCGCTACGCCTTTACCTCACAGGAGCAGGCGGACGTGATCGTGGAGGATGCGAAGGTGGGGGAGGTCTTCGCATCTTACTTCGATCGGTTGTGGTCCGGCCGCCTCATCGAAAACGGGGTCAAGCTCGACCTCTCACCCTTGGATGGCGAGGAGCCACTCATCGTCCCGCTTCCCGAGACGGTGGGGACCGCAAACTACGGGCGCGTTCTCATCGAGCTTCTCCGGGGCGCGCAGCGATCGGTGCACGTCGTGATGTACCGCATTTCTCACTACTCAGGTTATCAGGAGAGCCAGGGGAACGAGATCTTGAAGGAACTGATCGCCGCGGCCTCCCGGGGGTTGGATGTGCGGGTCCTCATGGACGACTGTTCCTTCTACAGAGAGTCGGCCGAGGCGAACCTGGAGGCGGCCGACTACCTGCAGCGTCACGGGGTGGAGGTCAGAATGGACGACCCCGATGAGACCACGCACGCGAAACTGGTGATCGTCGACGGAGCATCCACTATCCTCGGCTCGACCAACTGGAACTACTACTCCCTGGAACGGAACAACGAGGTCGACCTCGCGTTCATTAACCTCCCTGATGTCGCCATTCCCTATGAAGCGTTCTTCCAGACACTGTGGCAACAGGGGAGAGCACCGTGAGGTAGCACCATGAGGCAGCACCTCTACATCGTCCTCGTCTGTTTTTCCTTGATTTCCCCTCTTTTCCCGCTACTATCTAGGGTGTCGGGAGTGATCCTCTGATGAACAGGGGTTACAGCTTCGGAGCGAACTCCCTTTCGCGAACACGGAAGGTCAGTTCGCCGCCATCTCAGGTTATCCAGTGTTGTTGTTCGTATATCTGTGTGAGTCGTAGCAGGCCCACCTAGCGATATAGACGGTCCTTTTCGGACGGCCTGGCGCAATGATTTTTCTGCTATCTTTAAAGATTTCATCAAATAAAAAAGGAGGTGGAAGATGAAAGAGATCAGGACTGCGATCATCGGAGTAGGGAATTGTGCGAGTGCGCTCGTGCAGGGAAGGTTTTACTACGCAGACCCAGATGCGGCTGTCCCTGGACTGATCACGCGAGACTTCGGGGGGTATCTCCCGCAGCATATCCGGTTCGTGGCGGCGTTCGATGTCGATGCGCGGAAGGTCGGGTTGGACCTGTCGCAAGCGATCTTCTCTCCGCCCAACCGGACGACCGTCTTTCAGCGTGGAATCCCTCACCTGGACTGTCCTGTTCGGATGGGGTATATCATCGACAGCATCGCTCCTCATAACGAGGAGTACCCGGAGCAGGAGCGATTCGTGCCACTTGCGAACGTCTACGCGACGGAGGAGGAGGCGAAAGAGGCGGTCGTGCGCGTCCTGCGCGAGGCGCGGGTCGACGTAGTTATCAACTACCTGCCAGTAGGAAGCGAGAAGAACGTGGTCTTCTACGCCGACTGTGCGATCGAGGCCGGTTGCGCGTTGGTCAACGCGATGCCCGTCTTCCTCTCCGAGTTCTATGGGGAGCGCTTCCGTGAGGCGGGCCTTCCGATCCTGGGCGACGACATCAAGTCGCAAGTCGGAGCGACAATCATCCACCGGGTGTTGACGCGGCTCTTCGCGGATCGCGGCCAGCCAGTCAAGCGGATCTATCAGTTGAATGTTGGTGGGAACACGGATTTCCTGAACATGCTCGACCAGAATCGCCTGACGAGCAAGAGGATCAGCAAGACCCAAGCGGTCACGAGTCAGATGGACGGGGACGGGATCGACCCGAGGAACATCTACGTTGGGCCGAGCGACTACATCCCCTGGCTGAACGACCGCAAACTCTGTTTCTTGCGGATCGAGGCGGAGCAGTTCGGCGGGGTGCCGATGTATCTCGATCTACGCCTGTCGGTCGAGGACTCACCTAACTC
>JAUWNS010000165.1 GCA_030612485.1 Candidatus Bipolaricaulota bacterium | reverse complement strand
CCTCTCCCGCGCGGAGCGCAAAGAGCGGATAGTGGAAGCCGGCTACAACGTGTTCAACCTGCGTGCAGAGGATGTTTACGTCGACCTTCTGACCGATTCGGGGACGGGGGCGATGAGCCAGGACCAATGGGCGGCGATGCTACGGGGGGACGAGTCCTACGCCGGGAGCCGCAGCTTCGATCGGTTCGAGCGTGCGGTGAGGGATATCTTCGGGTTCACCTACCTCCTTCCGACCCATCAGGGGCGCGCGGCGGAGAACGTCCTCTTCTCCACTGTGGTCAAACCGGGAGACATCATCCCCAACAACATGCATTTCGATACGACACGCGCCAACATCCTTGCCAACGGAGGGGAGCCGATCGACCTGGTGATCGAGGAGGCTTTCGATCCTCAACTGAACCTCCCGTTTAAGGGGAACATGGACACTGACAAGCTCACCAGACTGATCGAAGAGGTCGGAAGAGAGCGGGTCCCCCTCATCATGGTGACGATCACCAATAACAGCGGCGGGGGGCAACCGGTCTCGCTGACCAACCTGCGCGAGGTAAGCAGGATTGCTCATGCGCACAATATTCCGTTCTTCATCGACGCCTGCCGCTACGCGGAGAACAGTTTCTTCATCCACGAGCGTGAGGATGGGTACAAGGATAAGGAGCCGATCGAGATCGCACGCGAGATCTTCTCCCTCGCCGATGGAATGACGATGAGCGCAAAAAAGGACGGGCTCGCGAATATAGGTGGAATCCTGGCGATGAACGACCCGGAGATTTTCGCGAGAACTCGCGAACGGCTGATCCTGATGGAGGGATTTGTCACCTACGGAGGACTCGCCGGGCGCGATCTAGACGCAATCGCAGTTGGGCTATACGAGGCTCTCGATCTCGACTACCTGCGCGATCGAGTCGGTCAGGCCCGTTACCTCGGCGAGGGATTAAGGGAGAATGGGATCCCTATCGTCGAGCCGGTCGGAGGTCACGCGGTCTACATCGACGCGCTCTCTCTCCTCCCCGGGTTTCCTCAGGCGCAATTTCCCGCCTGGTCGTTCGCGGTGGAGCTGTACGTGGAGGCAGGGGTGCGGGCAGTGGAGGTCGGAAGCGTGATGTTCGCGCACCCAGGCGCCGATGGGAAGATTGTATACCCTAAACTCGATCTCGTGCGTCTCGCCATCCCACGACGGATGTACACCCGCGCGCACTTCGACGCCGTGATCGAAGGGGCAGCAGCTATCGTCGCACGAAAGGAGGCGCTCCCCGGCTACCGGATCGTGGAGGGAGAAGGCCCACTGCGCCACTTCATCGCCCGCCTCGAACCGGTCATCCGCGGTTGAAGTGCCCAGCCAGTCAATAGAATTGAGAAGGAGGGAAGATGCACCGAAAACTCACGCGCAGTCGAACCGATGAGATGTTGGGTGGTGTTTGTGGTGGGTTGGGGGACTATTTTGATATCGACTCCAACCTCGTGCGTCTTGTCTTTGTCGTGCTCGCTGCGGCGAGTGGCGTTGGAGTGTTGATCTACCTTGCGCTGTGGCTTATCGTGCCGCAGGCGGATGTCGAAGAGAGAGGAGCCAAAGAGCGGATTCGCACGGGAACCGAGGAGATCGCTGAGAAGGCGCGTACTTTGAGGAACGAAGTTGGTCATGCATCAGAACGGTCCAACCTGCCCGCAGGGATGGTCATCGGAGCGGTCTTAATCCTGCTCGGGATCATCTTCCTGCTGCGAAATCTCGGCTTCTTCTGGGTCCCTTGGCTGCGATTCGACATCCTATGGCCGGTGCTGTTGATCATTGGGGGGATCGTCCTCCTCTGGCGGCGAAAGGGTGAGTAAGGTGACCGTACGGAGACGCGCGGGGGGCTTTGTTCTACCGCTTCTTCTCGTCGCGACGGGGATCGGGCTCCTGCTCAACAACCTGGGGATCCTCGGCTGGAATGTCTGGAACGCGATCATTCGACTGTGGCCGATCCTCCTCATCGCAGTTGGCCTTGACCTGATGATCGGGCGGAGCACACGGCGATGGTGGCCGGCGGTACTAGTACTTATGGTCATCCTCATCGGAGCTTTTTTTGCCCTCCTCGAAACGAGCGAACAGATGACGGCCGAACGCCCATTCAGCCAGGAACTGAACGGCGTTACACAGGCTGAGGTATCACTCATATGCTCCTCCTGTTCGCTCCAGCTTGGGGATTCGTCCACCCCAGGGATGCTAATCGAAGGAACGGTGGTGCTGGGCTGGAGGGAGAGCCTGAGCCATAGTTATATGATCGCTGGAGAGAAGGGGGAGTTCACGCTTGCGAGCCAGCAGTTGCCGGCCCCCCTGCTCTCTCCAAAAGCGGCTGACAAACCCTGGAGATTCCGGCTCACCCCGAATATTCCCCTGCACCTGCGGGTGGAGATCGAAGAGGGAACAGCTGCATTGAACCTGGAAAGACTGAACCTGGTCGACCTGGATATTAGGACCGGAAGGGGAGAGAGCACCATCATCCTGCCGAGGAATGGGAGGCTGGAAGCAAGGATAAGCGGGGGAGGAAGCGACATGACGATTGAGGTTCCCAGGGGCGTTGGTCTGCGTGTCTTCGTCGAGGCGGGTACAAACGATGTACACCTGCCGATCGGGTACGAGCGCCAGGGAGATACCTATCTCTCCCCCTCCTACGCAACCGCGGCTGCTCGTATCGATCTGCGGTTGATCGGCAACGGGAGGATCAGCGTTCATGAACGGACGAGCATATAAGGGAATGAACAGGCAGTGCAAGAGAGTCAACCCAGACAGGCAACGTTTTTTAGCTTTTCTTTTTCCGTACAATGGAACGATTTCTGCTTGAGAAATGTCACGTTATATCGATCGTGAAAGGAGAACGATGAAAGTCTTGATCATTACCAGCAGTCCAAATACGGCCGGATTGACGGCATCATGTGGTGAAGCAGCGCGTCAAGGGGTGGTTGACAGCCACAGCCCGGCGCGGGTTGTCGATCTAAACGAGCTCAAGCTGGATCGATGCGCGGTCTGCGACGACGGGTGGGGAACCTGCCTGAGCAAGCATCACTGTCAGATGCAGGATGATTTCCAGTCTCTCCACGCGGCGATCGGCGAGGCAGAGGGGTACGTCTTTGTCACCCCGGTCTACTACGGGGAGCCGAGCGAACCGATGAAGGCGCTCTTCGACCGATTGCGCCGTTGTGAGGCGACGAAGGACGCGACTGCCGGCGAGGCAAGCGTCCTTAAGGGGAAACCGGCTATCTGCATCGCTGCTGCCGGCGAGAGCGGGCACGGGACGGTGGACTGTCTCGCCGCGATGGAGCGCGTCCTCTCCAGGCTTGGAGTGGACCGATTCGACTCCATCCCGGTCACCCGTAGGACGCGCGACTATCAGCTCGAGACGATCCACGACGCCCTCAGTGCCATGACGACAGCCGAACCGATCGTTCAGAAGTCCTCTCGCCACCGGAAGGAGCGCCGCCCACCGCGGAATCGCAGGCGACGCTAAGTTCGCTTAGAGCTTGTAGATCTGAGAGTATTTCTCCTCGATGTAATGCACGAAGTACGAGGCGTCCGGATCCTCGCCGGTGATACGTTTCACGAGATCTTTCGGCTCGTAGATCTTGCCAAAGCGGTGCACCCTCTCGCGAAGCCAAGTGAGAAGCGGGGCGAAATCCCCTTTTGCAAAGTGAGCGTCGAGATCAGGGATCTCTTTCTGCACACAGGCGAATATCTGCGAGCTGTAGAGGTTCCCCAGCATGTAGGAGGGGAAATAGCCGAATAGCCCGGATGACCAGTGGACGTCCTGTAAGACACCGTCTGCGTCCTCCTTTGGCACGACTCCCAGATAGCGATCCATCGCGTCACGCCACAGCTCGGGGAGATCACCAGCGGCGATCTTTCCGGTGATCAATCCCTCTTCGAGCTCGAAGCGCAGCATGATGTGCAGATTGTAGGTAACCTCGTCCGCTTCCACGCGGATGAGTGACGGCTCGACTACATTTGCCGCGCGGTAGAGTGTCTCGGCCGGTATGCCGGAAAACGCGGGGAAGACCTCGGAAAAGATCGGTTGGAGGAAGGTCCAGAATGGGAGGCTGCGGCCGACCAGGTTCTCCCACATCCGCGACTGCGACTCGTGGATCCCGTAGGAGGCCCCTTCGTCGAGGCCGGTCCAGCGAAGCTTGGGGGCGATCCCTTGATCGTACAGAGCGTGCCCCCCCTCGTGTAACGAGCTGAACAGTCCGGAGAGAGGATCATCCACGAGGAAGCGTGTCGTCACGCGAACGTCTCCCGGTCCGATAGAGATGGTGAACGGGTGAACAGCAGGGTCGAGTCGTCCGGCATCAAAGTCATACCCGATCGCACGAAGCGCTTTCAGGGAGAGGGAGCGCTGCTCCTCCTTGGAGAAGGTCCCGCGTAAGAAGTCCGTCTCTGGAGGTGTCCCCTCCTCCTGTAAGCGCTTGATGAACGGTACGAGTTCCTGGCGCAACGGCTCAATCACCGCACGCAGCTCGCGGCTTGTCATCCCTGGTTCGTACTCTTCGATCAGGGCATCGTAAGGGGACTCCTCGTAGCCGTAGTACTCCGCGAACTGGCGCGCGTACTCAACCATCTCTTCGAGGTGGGGCCGGAAGAGGAGGTAATCGGACTGTTCCTTAGCCTTCTCCCACGTCGTTTCCGCCTTCGAGGCGGCGATGGCGAAGCGCTCGTAGAAATCAGGCGGGATCGCCTTATTACGCCTGTAGGCCTTTCCAACGACGCGCACGCTAGCACGCTCTTCCTCGGAGAGGCCCTCCCGCTTCTCCAACTCTTCCAGGTAACGGCCCAGTTCGTCCGCAATGGAGAGCTCGAAGACCATCTTCGTGAGCTTCCCGATTACCTCGGCGCGGGTCTCTTGCCCGCTATTTGGGAGCTGGGTGCGCTGATCCCAGTGCAGTAAGGATAATGCCGAGGAGAGCTTTCCAATCTCGCGCAGGTGCTCCTTGTACGCCGCCAGTATGTCCATATGAGATCTCCTTTAAGGTTAGTGCGGACCCAAAAGTCCGCGCGACCGATTATATCACGAAAGAGAGGAGGAAGGCGATCCGTACACCTAGAGGAGTGGCTCGATCACCGCTCTCGTCAGCCGGAGTGGGTGATCGACGAAACGGATGATCCCGTAGCGGTCGAGCACAAGTGTGTGCGGGATTCCGGAGACGCCATAGAGGCGTGCTACCTTCTGACTGGCAGAGGCCGATTCC
>JAUWNS010000084.1 GCA_030612485.1 Candidatus Bipolaricaulota bacterium | reverse complement strand
AACCACGCTGATTGGGTCGAAGACATCGTTGTCGATGCGTTTCCTCCCGAAGAACCTGGGGGATTCCCCGTGGTGCTCTGCCCAGAATGCGGCGGTGATTTCGCCTGCGACTGCTCGGTTCCCCCAAAACACTCCTTCGAGAACCCAGATCACCCTATCTGCCAGTGACCTGCCCAAAGATCCCCCGCATTTGCCCCTCCCAGACCCACCGGGGCGAAGAATACAATTTCCTATACAGTCGAGTTATCGAAATCGGATTTCCCCGCTTCGAAACCTACTTGACCCGTTTTCTCCTGGGGTCAAGTAGGTCTCTCAATCCGTCTCCAACGAGGTTCAAGGAGAGTACTGTGCACGCAACCGCTATTCCCGGGAAAAAGATCAACCACCAAGCTTCTCTAATAAGCGCTCTCGCGTCGCCGAGGATATTGCCCCAGCTTGCCGCGGGCGGTTGAATACCGGCACCAACAAAGCTAAGCGTGGCTTCTCCAAGGATTGCATATGCAAAGATGAATGTCTCTTGGACAATCAGTTGTGGAAGAGCATTTGGCAGCAGATGACGAATTAGAATGCTAGGTGTTGGAACTCCAATCGAACGTGCCGCCTCGATAAAGGTCTTCTCACGCGTTTCAATGGTAACACTGCGCACAACTCGTGCAATCCTCGGTGTATAGGCAAGCGACAGCGCAATGGCTACATTGAACACGCTCGACCCTAAGGATGCCATGATGGCAAGGGCCAGCAACAGCGCGGGGAATGCCATAAGTAAATCCATAATCCTCATCAGGACGAGACTTGCCCGGGTGCTATACCCGGCTACAAGTCCGATTGCCCCGCCCAAAAAGGATGTTAGCAGTACAACACACCCTCCGATAGCGATGCTCATTCGGCCGCCACACAGTACTCGTGAAAGCACATCTCGCCCCAAGTCATCAGTTCCGAAGGGATGTGCCTTGCAGGGAGGACACAAAATGCGTGTGTAGTCCATAGCGAGCGATTTGTTCTGGAGAAGCGTGCCGCCAATGAGACAAGCGGAAACAACCACGAACAAGATGATCAAGCCACTTTCTAGAGATCTATTCCGGAATATCCAATTGGCTTTTGTGCGTATCAATTCTTGGTCCTCAATCTTGGTAAATGGGTCAATCGTAGCGGACTGTTGGATTTAAGAAACAGTATGCCAGGTCAACCAGTAGGTTGACGACTAAGACTATGCTTGATACGGTGATCAGCGTTCCCTGGACGACAGGGTAGTCACGCCGTTTGACTGCCGCGATGACAAGGCTCCCTATTCCAGGAATCCGGAAAACGACTTCTGCAATGAAAGAGCCCCCCATAAGGAGGGCAAATACTACACCGATTACAGTCAGAACAGGAAGACTTGCGTTTCGGAATGCGTGCCGAAGGATGACACGTCTCTCAGCAAGGCCTTTGGCTCTCGCAGTCTGAACATAGTCCTGAAGTAGTATCTCTAACATACTGGATCGTGTCGTTCGCGATATCAGAGCGGCTTGCATCACGCCCAGAGAAAACGCTGGCATGATGATATGCTTTAGCCAAGGGACGAATCCTTCCCTGAGGTGCACGTATCCTCCTACGGGAAACCAACCGAGTGCAACAGCAAAAAGCATGATCATCAAGAGTCCTAACAAAAACTGAGGAATAGACACCCCCAGCAGCGCCACACTCATGGCAATCGTGTCCTGCAGCGATCCTGGACGCAAAGATGCCATAATCCCGGACGGAATACCGACAAGAATCGCGATCAGCAATGCCGAGCTTGCAAGAGCAAAAGTAACAGGGAGTCGTTCGCCTATGGCCTGGGCAACGGGACGTCCTAGGAAATAGGAATCTCCGATATCACCACGTAGCAAACCAACAAGCCAATCCCCCAATTGTGCGGAAAAGCTCTTATCCAATCCAAGGCGCTGACGAACGGCTTCTACACCTTCAACCGTTGCATCCTGGCCAAGCAGCACAGCGGCAGGATCCCCAGGCGTCATATGGATCAACAAGAAGGCTATTATGGCGACAAGGAACCACGTGGGAATCATCATAACAATTCGTCTAACGGCAAAGGAGACCATTCATTCCTCTCTGCGTTTGAAGTAGAAGGATCAGCCACAGCGCTGGATGCTGTGGCTGATCCTTCCGGTGTTTTTTCTACTGCTTCCAGCAATTCCAGAAACGCGGTATGACGTAGAAAGGAGAGTATCCCTGAAGCTGTGCAGAGGCTGCTTCTAGTTCAAAGTAGTCACCGAACTTAATAACAGGAAGCTCGTCCCAAAGGACACTCATTACCTGCTGAACAACCTTCTGGCGTTCAGCAATGGGCAGACTGAGAGAGATCTGAAGCATGAGATCGTCCATAATGGTGCTGGAATACCCGTAGGAAATAGCACTTCCGGATGAAAAGTTTCGTGTAACCATAATTGGATCTACACGTGGAGACCAACCATTCTGGTTAATGTGCCAACCTTCCATACTAAGTGCTGTCTGGCGTTGTGACGGCCAATCCATGAACTCAAGTTGAACGTTGATGCCCGCTTGCTGAAGCTGAGATGCAGCTGCAAGGCTCGCCTTGTACATCCAAGAGAAGTCTCGATTCGTGATGTAAACTATTGGCTCGTTGTTGTAGCCAACCTCCTTGAGGAGTGCCTTGGCTTTTGCCACATCATATTCGTTGTAGATATCATCTCCGTTTGTGTTGAACCATACGCTTTGCTCAGGCGGCCACAGACAGGGTTCCAAGCGATAGAAAACGGGGTTTCCGAACGTCACTGCTTTCATGATGTCTTCGACATCCAGGGCGGCAGCAATTGCCTTCCGAAAACGGACATCACTCATTGGCCAAGCGGTTTGATTGAATTCGATAATCGGCATCCACTTGGGTTTTACAAGATAGGCGCTAAGATCAGAGTTCGAATCAATCCGATCAAACGACGTCAGCGGCATACCCTCTGCATAGTCATATTCACCCGTCTCAAGGCCTGCCAAGCGGCTTGCTTGTTCGGTAACCGGAATGAATAGGATTTCATCGAAATAGGCAATGCGTTTCCCGCCGAGACCGGTTGCCGTCTCGAAACGTTCATCCACGGAGTAGTTTTCAAATCGTTCCAATTGAATGGAGACATCGGGGGTCCACTTAACCAAGGCATAGGGACCCGTTCCTACCAGTTCATCCGGTCCTCGAAGCTCAGCTTCGTGGTCTTTGATGATTTCAGCGGGGAAAATCACAACGGGTGGATTGGGGAGCGCAAGACTTACCTCAAGCAGTGTGGGCTGTTCTTGGTGAATGACAACAGTCAAGTCGTCGATGGCCTCCACCGAAACGACTGCCTTGAATTGTGATCTTCCCGGAGAGATAGCGATATACCGTTCGATCGATGCGACAACGTCAGCAGCTGTGAGCGTCTTTCCATTTTGGAATTTGACACCATCGCGAAGGTAGAACGTATAAGTAAGACCATCTTCGCTGGTTTCCCAACTCCTAGCTAGTTGCGGGATGATTTCGTAGTTGTCGTTGTACGTGAGCAATCCCTCTGACATATAGTAAGCGAGCTGGCGCGTAGCGGTCGACGTTGAAAGATGTGGATCGAGCGTTGGTGGATTCGTGGTCATTGCTGCCTTTAATACTCCCCCAAATACCGCTTCTTGTGAAAACGCCATACACGGGGCGATTAGAACCAGAGCAAGGATTACTCCCAGGATTCTTCGAAGCTTCATTGTTACCTCCTCACGAGAACGTTAGACATACAGAAACAAATCACCAACCTGCAAAAAAAGCTGAACCAACAATCACCTCCTTTTGGCACACCTGCGCCCGAGATCGATTCCTAAACAGGCGCAATGGTCATATTGTACAAGGCATAGCTTCTATTGTCAAGAACAAAACGTCTGCCAAATGGCCAGTGAGACAAGTATCGCGGAATTATCGCATCTTTGAGGCGCATAACGGAACTGACGGCACGGAATATCTTGAATCTATACCAAGAGACAGTGTACTATTCACAACGTGATGTGCTATGACACCTAGTCGAGTGCTTAAAACTTTGCAGCTTGGCCTTCGGATTCTTGAGTTGTTGGCAACTCACCCAGAAGGGTTGTCCAATTCAGAGATCGCTTCTCTGATGGGCATGGATTCCACTCGCACCCATCGCTTCCTCGCAACACTGGTTGAAGAAGGGTTTGTCTACAAACAGAACACCAACTACGCTGTAAGTTACCGGTTGGTCCGGTTTATAGAAACCTCTAACAAGTCGCTTAGGACTGCAGCCAAACCTCTTATTGCAAGGCTAGCGCACGATACCAACTCGACGGCCAGCCTTTCGATTCTAGAGGGGTTGAGTGCTGTGCCAATCACCATTGCCAGCGGGCCCCAGCCTCTCAAGGTAAGCTCGAATCTAGGGCATCTTGTGCCCCTTCATTCCTCTGCGTTGGGCAAGGCCCTCTTAGCGTTTCAGCCTGACGTGTCGCGCGAGTTGTTTATTCAATCTCTTGACCTGGTGCGATTTACTCAAAAGACCATCTGTTCTATTGAGTTGTTGCGAGCAGTACTTGAAGATATTCGAGAAAAGGGCTATGCAACTGACGATGAGGAGATGTACGAAGGAGTAACGTGTGTTGCCATCCCGGTTCTGGGAAGGGATTCGGAAGCTGTAGCTGCTATAAGTTGCGCATTCCCTCGTGGTCGAGAGGGTATGAGTGAGGCAGAGCTATCTTCGGTTGTAAGACAAGAACGCGCTGTTTCCCGCGAGCTAAACCGGTTATTGCATCTGTAGGGTGTGACGGGATTTTTCAAGCACACAGGCCGGTTCAAGCGGCTGAAGCACAGAACTAGAAAAAGGGGTGAAAGTATGAGAATAGGTTGGATTGGAGCGGGCATCATGGGGGGGCGTATGGTTCGCCACCTTCTGGAAAAGGGGCATGCGGTCAGCGTATTTGATCGGGATCCCAACGCAACGAAAGAGCTTTGTGCGTTAGGCGTATCCGGCTGCGAATCACCAGCACAAGCTGCCGATGGTGCAGATTTTGTATTCATCATGGTAGCCTTTCCGTCTCAACTGCGCGATGTAATGCTGTCAAGTGCGGAGAATGTAGTAAGTGCGCTTTGCCAGGGCATGGTTGTTGTTGACTGTACCACGAGCTCTCCGACCCTCGAACTGGAGATTGGCAGAGAAGTCAAAGCAAGAGGAGCAGAGTATCTGGACGCCCCCGTTTCGGGGGGGCCGTCCGGGGCTGAGACCGCCAGCCTCTCTTTCATGGTGGGCGGCGAGAAAGAGACTTTTCAAAGGGCGCTTCCTCTGTTTCAGCTCATGGGAAAGGAGATCGTCCTACAGGGAGCTCTAGGGTATGGTCAATACACGAAGATTGTTAACCAGATTCTTATTGCTGGCAACATCCTAGGGGCCTGCGAAGCCTACACGTTTGCGTTACGCGCTGGTTTGAATCCTCAGACTGTCTTACACAATGTGGCGAAGGGGGCGGCCGGCTCTTTCATGCTGGACTTTGTGTGGCCACGAGCAATGGCTGGGGATATGAGACCCGGATTCCGTGTGGAGCATTTCATCAAGGACTTGCGCATTGCTCTTGAGGAAGCTGAGCGTCTTGATCTGTGTCTTCCAGGCCTTTCCTTGGCTAAACAGCTCTATCAGGCCGTCCGGAATACCGTTGGACACGACCTAGGAACGCAAGCATTGGTCAAAGCATATGAAGCTTTTAATTCCCGCAGAGTGACTAATAACATCAAGGAGGTAGTACAATGACAGTGAAATGGGAAGGTATTATACCCGCGGCCATGACAATGTTCGACGAAAGGGGAAAGGTCGACAAAGAGGCAACTGCAGCTCACTTAAACTGGCTCATTGGAGAGGGTGTGCAAGGTATCATCATCACAGGAACTAGTGGTGAATTCATAGCACTTTCAGATAATGAGAGAAAGGAAGTCATCGAGTTTGGTCTGGAAGCTGTTAATGGAAGAGTTCCCGTGATGGTAGGGACAGGCTATTACAGCACAGAGATGACCATTGAACTCACGAGATTTGCTGGAAAAGCGGGCGCGGACGCGGCTTTGGTGATCTTACCCTACTATCAGCAGCCAAGTAAGGGCGGCGTGATGAATCACTATCGAAATGTCTCCAGTAGCACGTCTTTGCCCATATTCTGTTATAATAACCCGGCATATTCTGGAGCCCAGGAACTTACACCATGGGAGCTTGCAAAGCTTTATGAAGAGAAAGTACTAACAGGGGTCAAGTCGACATTTCCTACCGTTCACCAGGTGCATAACTGCCGTATTCTGACAGATGAGGGTTTCCGCGTATTCTATGGCAGCTTTCGAGCGGCACTGGAAGGTTTTGCAGCTGGTGCGCACGGATGGATTAGTGGTTTCCTAAACATCGTTCCGTCACAAGCAGTGGCGTTGTGGAAGGCGATTATTGAGCGAGAAGATCTTCACGCGGCCAGAGCTATCTGGTATCGCCTTGTACCTTTGGTGAATCTCTACACTGAAAACCCTCTAGGCCACATGGATGATCTATCACTTTACCGAGCTATTCTTGACTTACGAGGTCTAAAGGGAGGCTTTTCGCGAAAACCATTCGAGCCAATTTCCCGTACTCAGAAAGAGCAGTTGGTACCCTATCTAAGGAAAGCGGGGCTGCTCTAGTGTCCGGGATCTATCTTGACTTGGTGTTTGTGCTCTGTGAGAGGAGTAGTGAGGAATGAGAATCCAGCGCATTGATACGTGGCTTGCACACATGGGAACGTACAACGCGGTCTTCACTGAGATTGAAACCTCGGATGGGATTCTAGGACAAAGTGAAACCAGCATGAAGCGCCGACCGAAGACCGTAAAGGCCTACATAGACGAGCTTGCTGGTACACTGATTGGACAGGATCCCCGGCGGATAGAGAACATCGTTGAAAAGCTCTACCGCGATTCGTTTTGGGTGGGCGGAGCACTCCACAGCACTGGAATCAGCGCTGTGGAGTGCGCGCTTTGGGACATCGTAGGTAAGGAGTTATCCGTGCCGGTTTGCCGGCTTTTTGGCGGACCAACTCGAGATCGAGTCCCTGTGTACTGTCATTGTCTTGCAGGAGAATCACCGGCAGTGTTCGTAACAAATATCGGCAAGTGCCTAAAGCGAGGATATACTGCAATAAAGACGACGTTGCCGATCCTTTATGGAGCCATACAAGAAACCGATCAAGACATGGCTATCTACAGTGGCAGCCCCGGTCGAGTCTCCAGAACCCTGAAAGAAACGGAATACTTACCACGCAGAATAATTCGAGAGATCGTATCCTATTTCCGGACCGCGAGGGAGGAGATGGGATGGGACTTTGAAATGGCAGTGGACTTCCATGCGCGTTTGAGCCCGGAGAACGCAGTGCTTCTATGCTCTGCTCTCGAACCATTCGATTTACTCTTTGTGGAAGAGCCAATCCCTCCCGAGAATCCGGAGATCCTCAGACATGTAAAAGACAAGACACGTATTCCAATTGCCGCTGGTGAGAAGTGGGCGATGGCCTACGGTGCGCGTCCGTTCATTGAAATGGATAGCGTATCTATCGTTCAGGTTGATGTCGCTAACTGTGGAGGATTTGCACAGGCTAAACGCATAGCTGCAATGGCGGAGTCCCATTATATGGGAGTAGCGATTCATAATCCGCACGGTCCCTTAGGCACTGCTGCTTCGCTACAGTTTGCTGCATCCATACCGAACTTCCTCATCCTTGAGACCATAGGGGATCGGCCGGACTGGACAGAGATCGCTGAGGATGCCCCGCTCGTTGAGAATGGGACTATGGCCATTCCGACGAAGCCTGGGCTTGGTGTGAGTCTACGAAAAGACTGGATAGCACGGAATCCGTATCGACCAGTTCAAGGATGGCGCTGACGGTATGTTTCGCAATTGGGACGTAGCTGCCGAATTGATATTCTTACGTCACCCTCGTCTATGCTGACCAATGTCTGGAAATTC
Source organism: Candidatus Bipolaricaulota bacterium (assembly GCA_030612485.1). Next base: position 1,427 of record JAUWNS010000084.1, on the reverse strand, counting down.
GAATGGGTGTCCCCTTGTTCTAAGATTTGGTCATACAAACGCAACCCTTTATTTATTGTCAGTTTTACGCTGAGACGTCAGCTTCTTCTTACCTATTTTCTACAGTTCCCGGGGGTAGCAGCGCAGGAGATGCCCTTCTGATGGAATCGAATTTCTGAATCCTGCAAAACGCGGTGCCAATAATTTGGTGTTTTGCTTCTCCCTTGCCAGGCGAATACTGGCTGAAAAGAGATTTTCTCTGGACGAAATAGAAGACGGGACAACAGTTCAGAGCGAGCAGTCCCTTATTACAGGCCTGCGGACCCCACGAGCCACACCCCCGTCAAGTAGACACTCTACTTGACAACGGCATGCCCACCCCGTGAAGTAAGTCCAATCCCGCTACTTCATGGGGCCCGTCACCTGTAAAATACAATGGCCGACCTCAGATTGCTCACGGCGGCGATATTTCCCTTTTCTTTATCACTATGGTATAAATGGTGTGAATCGATGGGCAAGGAGAGTGGCCAACCTGAACTTAAAACCGTTCAAGGACTATCTTCGCTCGTTCGTTGCGGTCCTTCAGCAAGGCGACGCCCGCGAAGAGAGCTTCTATCCGGCGCTTGCCCAGCTCTTCTCCAATTACGCGCAAGAGAGCGACCGCGCGGATGTCCGTGTCACTACCCAGCCAAAGAAGACCGAAGCGGGAAATCCAGACTTCCGCGTTTGGGATGGCAGGCAACATATCATTGGGTACATAGAAGCCAAGCGTCCCAGCGAGGAGAATCTGCAACTCATCTCCGAGAGCGAGCAGCTTACACGCTATCGACAGACCTTCCCCAACCTGATCCTTACCAACTTCTGTAAGTTTCGTCTGTACCGCAACGGTGAACTCGTTGATTCTGCGCGGATCGCACGGCCGTTCGTTGCAACGAGGCTTGGGAAGGTTCCGCCACTTGAGAATGTGGAGGAATTCATTGCCCTCCTTTCGAAGTTCTTCGCCTTCTCGCTCCCTAAAACCTACTCGGCAGCGGCACTCGCAATCGAGCTTGCAAAGAGAACGCGATTCCTCCGCGATGAGGTCGTCTCACAAGAGTTGGAACAGGAGAAAGAAGAGGGAAAGGGTGATCTCCTCGGGTTCTACGAGGCATTTCAGGAGTACCTGATTGGTGGACTCAAGCTGGAGGAGTTTGCCGATCTCTACGCTCAGACGATCACCTATGGCCTCTTTGCTGCTCGTATCCGCTCTGGCGAAGGGTTTACCCGCCGTTCTGCCTTCGAGACCATTCCCCACACGATCGGGATCCTGCGCGATCTTTTTCGCTTTATCTCGCTGGGAGACCTGCCAACCTCCCTCGAATGGATCGTGGACGACATCGCCGAAGTCCTTGCTGTCGCCGACGTGGGGGAGATTCTTCATCGCTTCTTCCACGAGGGAAAAGGGGCTG
>JAUWNS010000230.1 GCA_030612485.1 Candidatus Bipolaricaulota bacterium | reverse complement strand
GTCGAGTTGGCTTTACTCAAGATCTTGAGTAATATTACTCACTATGTTGAGTAATATTGCGTTGCCGCCCTATACACGCCCAAGGGCCAAGCTTCTCGTACAGCGACTCGAGGAGCCACGTCGCTTCATCCAAATTGTGACCGGACCACGTCAAGTCGGCAAAACAACGCTTGTGCGGCAAGTGCTGGCCGCTTCTGATATGGCCTTCCGGTACGCGAGCGCCGATGAGCCTACCTTGCGCGGACGCCAGTGGATCGAGGAACAATGGGATGCGGCACGCCTTCTGCAACGCCGGGAAGGCATGAAAGGGGTTGTTCTCGCTCTTGACGAGGTTCAGAAGATCGGTGGCTGGTCGGAGACGATAAAACGTCTGTGGGACGAAGACTCGGCCGCTGGTTGCAATCTCAAGGTGATCCTGCTTGGGTCGGTTCCATTGCTCATCCAGCGAGATCTGACGGAGAGCCTTGCCGGACGATTCGAGATTCTCCACCTTCCCCACTGGACCTTCTCGGAGATGCGTTCCTGCTTTGGCTGGGATCTCGACACGTACTTGTTCCACGGCGGCTACCCCGGCGCTGCTCCGCTGATTACTGATCCTGAGCGTTGGTCTCGCTACATCCTCGATGCCCTTATCGAGACAACGATTGCTCGGGATGTGCTGCTCCTCACGCGGGTGGACAAGCCTGCATTGCTGCGGAGGCTGTTCGAGCTGGCATGCAACTACTCCGGACAGATACTCTCGTACACCAAGATGATCGGCCAGCTTCAGGATGCAGGGAATACCACCACCCTGGCCCACTACCTTGATCTTCTCACAGGGGCAGGGATGGTAACGGGACTCCAGAAGTACTCGGGAAGCACGGTGCGCCGACGTGGATCGAGCCCGAAACTGCAGGTGCTGAATACGGCGCTAATGACAGCTCCGTTGGGACTCTCAATGGATGAAGCGCGAACCGACCGCGCCTTCTGGGGGCGCTTAGTCGAGTCCGCAGTCGGCGCTCATCTAGTCAATGCACAGAGCGCCGGTACATGCAAGATATTCTACTGGCAAGAGGGCAACCACGAGGTTGATTTCGTCGTGCAAGCAAGTCGGTCCCTTACTGCAATCGAGGTCAAGAGTGGGCGAGTGAGGGGAACACGCACAGGGATGGATGCATTCAGCACCGCGTTCAAGCCGACGCGCAAACTGCTCATCGGCGGTGACGGAATATCGATCGGCGAGTTCCTGGCAAAGCCCGTGCTCCACTGGGTGGGAGAGTAGATACCGGAAGGATTCCGAGGATGCATACTCCAATCTTCGCTCTACTCCAGCATCAGTATGAGCACCACCGCTTTCATGGAACGATGAAATCCTAAGAATGAAGGTCTGACCCCCTCTAGATCCCCACGCAAGTTGAGCCAGATTCTATGGGGCACAGGGATACTAATTGCGATCTTTGGCTTGGTATAGGCGATTCGCGGAGAAATCAATGTTGACCGCACAGGTAGCTTAGCGGTAGAATCGGATACGCGCTTAACGGAGGCCATGTGACGTCAGGTTTAACAGCTAACTGGGCATCCCCAATCCAGGCTAGGTTGGTTAATTCCCGCTGGTGTGTCCACATGGGCTCTAACAGGGGTAATCTTATATAGCGGTCGATCAATTATGAAGCAAGGTTATATTGCAACGTATTCTCTTGCAGTAATCTGAGTGATGGCTTCGCGGAAGGAGGTTATGTAATGGGTAAAAGTCAGCATGCATGCAGTTTTGTACCGCTTGCGGTCACAAATATGTCGGACAGCACGCTTTGCGTAGCAGGAGTGAATCCCGAGACCAATAAATGGATCCGACCGGTAGAACCTGGATTTCATTGCCTGTTTGAAAACCATCTCCATTACTTTCCGCAAAACACAAAAGTCAAGGCTTGCTTCCACGCTGCGCAACCAAGACCCGAAAGTGATGATCCATATGGTCTCCATGCTGAAGATTCCCCAATCACTGAGCGGCCAGAGATCCTCTCAGTGCTAGCAGCAACGACAAAGTTGGAGATCCTGAATAACGTTGCAGATACTAACTTGCTCGATGAAGTTGGAGTGCCTGGTCGCTCTATGTTCTTGGTGCGAGTAAAAGATCTCAAGATAGACCTGCATAATGAGTCTGATTTCAGGCTCATCTACTTCCAAGGCGGGGACACCAATTTAACGCTGTTCAGGGACCATTTGGACTCAAACTTCCCCTCCATCGGAATTTCGTCGAAAGGAATACCCTGCCGAATGCGTGGCTGTAATGAGTTCATTCGCTCAATCCGAAAAGATGGCCATATCATTGGAATGGCACAGATACTAGCAACACACCCTGATGTGGAGGTATACTTTGCTTTCAGCTTGTCTGGTTTGTTCGAGGGCAAGCACTGGATGATCCTTGCGGGGATCCATGTCGTTGGGGAGGAGATATGGCTCTAAGACAGACCTATCTATCAATGAAGGCAAAGCTCCCACTGGATGTGAAGACAGTACTCGTCATGCGGGGACGGGGAAACGATGAACTAGCTCCATCAAAAAAACTGCTTGATGATTTCAATTGCTACAAGCAAGAATTCCAACATCATCCTAACAAATATCCAGACGCGTACTGGTACGCATGGGATAAGAGCAATTACGAAAAGCGTTTTACAGAACAGATCCTCGGCAACCCCAAAGCAATAAATCGTCTCAAGTCACTTGCTGAGGAGGCCAAGGGTAAGGATATCTACCTGATTTGTTACGAAGGAGAAGAGAAGCCTTGCCACAGGAGGCTGCTTCTGAAGATTGTAAAGGAACAATTCGATGCGGAGGTCAACGAGGAGGCCTTTCAACCTGCAGTTGATAAGCAATTAGCGCTTCTTTAGATGGCTGATTAGCAAGTGGTATCTGTCCACTAAAGATGGGGTGTGATTCAGTGTCACAGGGAGCCGTGTTTTATTCTTTGCGTTTACAACCCTTCTTTTTTCTTTAGCGATTTGCACTTAGCACTCTCTCTTAGGCCCCAACCCCATCAACTTCGCGCATTGTTTTCTTCAGCTCGGAGATGACTCGCCCTCTTCGACCTTCTCCACGACAATCGTACACTCGGTCACGAGTGCTGCAACGGCGCTGATAGCGGCCAGGGTGGGCAGGAAGAGTGCTCCCACTACGCCAAATGTCAGTGGGATTTCGATCAGGGTCTTTCCTTCCTTGTTCTTGATGGTGATGCGACGGATGTTTCCCTCCCGTACCAGTTTCTTGATCGTAGAGAGCAGCTTTTCGCCGCTGATCGTGAATTCCTCTTTGCGAACCTTCTCTTCGTTCATGTTTGTATCTCCTTCAGTTTCGGGTGGCGTCTCTCAGGCGGATGTCGGGGCTTGGTCTGGCTAACGCCCTCCTGTTCTTCTGGCTCCTCACGCTTCAGGCAAGGTACGGGGT
>JAUWNS010000158.1 GCA_030612485.1 Candidatus Bipolaricaulota bacterium | reverse complement strand
ATCCGTCTCCTCGAGGGTCTCGGGTTTACGGATATCGTCGTCTCGCTGAAAGGGACCGACGTTCCGATGACCCTGGCCGCGTACCGAGAGATCGTTCGCGAGGTCGATTATCCGCTCCACATTGGGATCACCGAGGCGGGGACGCCATGGGGTGGGTCGATCCGCTCCGCGGTCGGCCTGGGAATCCTCCTTGCAGAGGGCCTGGGGGACACCGTGCGTGTCTCCCTCACCGGTGATCCGGTGGAGGAGGTGCGCGTCGCCTACGAGATACTGAGCGCCCTCAACCTGCGGAAACGAGGGATCGTCTATAGGGTCTGTCCGACCTGCGGTCGCACGAGGATCGACCTGTATACGATCGCCAACGAGATCCAGCAGGAACTGATCGATGTGACAGAACCGCTCACGATTGCACTGATGGGGTGTATCGTCAACGGGATTGGCGAAGCCAAGGACGCGGAGATCGCGCTCTTCGGCGGCGAGAAGAACGGGACGATATGCGTCGACGGGGAACCGATCGCGAGAGCTGTCCCTGAGGAGTGTCTTGTCGCGGAGTTTGTGAGTACGGTGAGAGAGTACTTGGAACAGAGAGGAAGATTACGGTGAACGGACGAAAGGTCGCCACAGCGGGGATCACTACCGAGACGACGGAGTCCGATCTGAAACAGGCGGTTGCCCGGGCTACTGCTCGCCTCCTTGAGTTGCAATACGAGGAAGGGTACTGGTGGGGAGAGCTCGAATCGAATGTGACGATCACTGCGGAGCACCTGTTCCTGACGCACATCCTCGGTATGGGAAATCAAGACGAGTGGACGAAGATCGCCCGATACATCGAGAGCGTGCAGCGCAAAGACGGGACATGGGCGATCTGGTACGACGGGCCGCCCGACCTCTCGACGACGGTCGAGGCCTACCTGGCCATGAAGCTCGCCGGGGTTTCGCCCGATAAAGATTACATGCTGAGAGCGAAGGAGTTCATCCTGTCACAGGGAGGGGTGGAGCACGCACGCATCTTCACCAAGATATGGCTTGCCATGCTTGGAGAGTGGGACTGGCACGGTGTCCCGATGATCCCTCCGGAGCTCATCCTCCTGCCAAAGTGGTTCCCTGTGAACATCTACTCGTTCGCCTGCTGGGCCCGCGGAACGATCGTCCCGATGGCGATCATCCAGACACTCAAGCCTGTCTTCTCCACTCCACGTTGGGCTCACATAGATGAGCTCTTCGTAAACGGCAAGGATCGGGCAGACCTTTCTTTGCCGCACAAGGGTACACGTTGGGCTAGGCTGTTTACCCTCCTCGATCGAGCGTTGCGGATTTACGATCGGTTTCCATGGAAACCGCTGCGTAAGACCGCTATTCGTAGGGCAGAGCGTTGGACCGTGGCGCGGCAAGAGGAGGATGGTTCGTGGGGCGGGATCCAACCACCATGGGTCTATTCCTTGATCGCGCTTCACGCCCTTGGATACCCGACTGATCACCCGGTAATTGTAAAGGGGCTCGCCGGGTTCTACGGGGATAAGGGGTTCGCGATCGAGGAAGATGAAACTATTAAGGAAGAGGGGACACTGCGCATGCAGTCGTGCCTTTCACCAGTTTGGGACACCGGTCTGGCAATGATCGCCCTGGAGGATGCCGGCCTTCCTGCGGATCACCCTGCACTTGTGAAAGGCGGTGAGTGGCTTCTCGATGAGCAGATCTTCACCGGGGGGGATTGGCAGGTCCGCTGCAAGGGGCGTCCAGGTGGATGGGCGTTCGAGTTTGCCAACGATATCTATCCCGATACCGACGACTCATCGGTCGTGATGATGGCTCTCTTGCGAGCGAAACTCGATGAATCGCGAAAGAAACGAGCGATCGACCGGGGTTTAGAGTGGCTCCTTGCCATGCAGAGCAGAAATGGTGGCTGGGGAGCGTTCGATCGGAACAACACAAAGGCGTTCCTGCGGGAGATTCCGTTTGCCGACTTTGGGGAGATGATCGATCCTCCGTCGGTCGATGTGACAGCGCATATCGTGGAGTTTTTGGGTCAGATGGGGTACAGAAAGGGGTTCACCCCACTCGATCGTGCCCTTCGCTATCTTGAAGAAGAGCAGGAACCAGACGGGGCATGGTTTGGTCGCTGGGGGGTGAACCTCACCTACGGGATCGGGTACGTCCTTCCGGCGCTCGCCGCAGTCGGCGAGGAGATGGATGCCCCCTATATTCGCCGCGCGGTCGACTGGTTGATCGCCCATCAGAATGAGGATGGCAGATGGGGTGAGCGGATCGATGGATACGGGGATCCGGAGTGGCGGGGGAGAGGCCCGTCGACCGCCTCCCAGACGGCGTGGGCCCTGCTCGGCCTCCTCGCAGCGGGTGAGGTCGATCACCAGGCTACGGTAGAAGGGGTCGAATACCTCGTTCGTACACAACTGGAAGACGGTGGCTGGGACGAGCCGTATTTCACTGGGACCGGGTTCCCTCTCGACTTCATGATCAACTACCATCTGTATCGGGATGTCTTCCCGGTAATGGCGCTCGGGCGCTACAGCAAAGCGAGACACGGAGAGGGGGAGGAGAAATTGAATGATCGGATGATTGATAAATCGGGAGATTACGGTGTTAAATCACTTAATCACCCAATCACTAAATCGCTCAATCAATTACGTATGGAGTCCTCGTGAAGATCGTAAAGGCAAGCGTTCTCGGGTTCTGCTTCGGTGTCCGCCGTGCCGTGACGATGATCGAGACCGAGCTAGGAGAGAACGGTCCTTTGTATACCTTGGGGGCGATCGTCCACAATACCCACGTGGTCGAGTCTCTCGCGGCCCAAGGAGCGAAGTTGGTGAAGGGTCTCAACGAGGTTCCTTCTGGCGGGACTGTGGCGATCACCGCTCATGGGGCCGGAGAGGAGACCTACGCGAGGATCCGCGAGCGTGGCCTGCGTCTGGTCGATACTACCTGTCCCATCGTCCGACGCGCTCAGGAGACGGCGGCCGCGCTCGTCAAGGAAGGGCTCTTCATCATCCTCTACGGGGAGGCGGAGCACCCCGAGGTCAAGGGAATCCTCTCTTGGACTGCCGGCCAGGGGATGGCCACACAGACGTCGGAGATCAGTATCCCTTCAGGGGTCAAAGGGATCGCTATCATCGCGCAGACAACGAAGAACCCACGTCTCTTCGCCGAGTTTGTGCAAGAGATTGCCAAGAATTTCACCGGGAAGGTACCGGAGATCAGAATCGTCGACACGACCTGTCCGGAGACCGGCAGACGTTATCAGGCGGCACGGGAGCTCGCGAGAGAGGTCGACGCGCTTATTGTGGTAGGGAACCGATCCTCGGCCAACACACGCAAGCTTGTCGAGGTCGGACGGGCGACCGGGGTCCCTACCTACCACATCGAATCGGCGAAGGAGATCGACTGGGCGCTGCTCAGAAGCGATCAACGGATCGGGGTGACGGCAGGTGCCTCGACCCCGGATGAGGTGATCGAGAAGGTCGTATTGCAACTCCAATCCTACGATAGAGAGAAGATGAGAAAAGGGGGGTGACGGAGATCACTGAAATCTCCAAATAGATCATGAATACGAACACAAAAACCGTAGAGAGACCGCTGGTCAGGTTCCATCGGGAGGCCATATCGAGGACGGCGGAAAGAGCGCCGGAGTTCATCGATATAACCGACGCGGTGAAGGAGATCGTGGAGCGCTCCGCGATCCAGGCGGGGACGGTCCTGGTCTTCTCCCGTCACACCACAGCGGCGATCGAGATCAACGAGGATGAGCCGCTCCTTCTCCAGGATATGACCTATTTCCTGGAGAGGATCGCCCCCCGCGAGGGGGATTACAAGCACAACGACTTTGTCATTCGCACGGCGAACATGACCGAAGATGAATGTCCAAACGGTCACGCTCACTGCCAGCACCTTCTCCTAAGGACGAGCGAGACAATCCCCATTGCAGAGGGAGCGCTCCTGTTGGGGCAATGGCAGCGAATCTTCCTGATCGAGCTCGATCGGCCGCGTGAGCGCGAGGTCATCGTGCAAGTGCAAGGATGGTAGGAGAGCACCTCGCCGCGCTGATCGACCTCCCGGAGAGCCCCCCTTCTCTGGCGGAATCGGTCGCGCTCTGCACCCGGCTTGCCCGTACCCACTACGAGAACTTTACCCTTGTATCGTGGCTCGTCTCACGGCGGATGCGCCCCCACGTAAACGTCCTTTACGCCTTCTGCCGCACTGTCGACGATATCGGCGATGAGGCACCAGGGAACCGGAGCGTTCTCCTCGACCGCTTCGAAAGCGAACTCCATGCGGCCTACAGGGGAACCCCACGCCATCCGGTTCTCGTCGCCCTGCGGCGGACGATCGACGAGTTTGCCTTGCCAAAGGAACCGTTCTTGAAGCTGATCGATGCGAACCGTATCGACCAAGGGAAGGATCGCTATGCTACCTTCTCCGAATTGCTTTACTACTGTGATCGCTCGGCAAACCCGGTAGGGAGACTCTTTCTAATGCTCTTTGGCTATCATGACGAGGAACTGTTTGCCCCCTCGGATGCCACCTGCACCGCGCTGCAACTCGTGAACTTCTGGCAGGACGTGAAGCGCGACTACGAGATGGGACGAATCTACCTTCCACAAGATGAAATGGCACGCTACAAGGTGAGCGAGAAAGATCTTGCCGCAAACCGGGCGAGCGAGGAGGTGAGAGCACTGATGCGGTTCCAGGTCGAGCGGGCGCGGAAGTACTTCTGTGCTGGGTTCCCTTTGATCGACCGGGTACGCGGACACCTCAAGGTTGATATTGCCCTTTTCTCGCGGGGAGGGTTGGCTATCCTTGAGAAGATCGAAGCGCAAGGATACGACACGCTCGCTCACCGTCCGACCTTGGGGAAGAGAGAGAAACTGAGCTTCTTCCTTTCGACCGTGCTTTCAAAAGGGCTCACCGCAAAGAAGCGCGCCTTGTGGAGGAGAAAATGATGGACCAGAAGATGAAGGAGGCGTACGAAGCTTGCTCGACGATCACCCGGCGAGAGGCGAAGAATTTCTACTTCGCGTTCATCACTCTCCCAAGAGCGAAGCGTCGCGCGATCTACTCGGTCTACGCGTTCTGCCGCGAAGCCGACGATATTGCCGACGGTGATACTGATCTCGTCGAGAAGATCGACGCGTTTACGCGCCTGAGAAAACGGTTGGCTGCGGTAGTTGAGGGCAAGCCCCAGACCATGCCCGACCTCGCTCTTTCCGATACCATCATCCGGTTCTCTGTCGACCCGGACCACCTTGTTCAGGTGATCAATGGGGTGGAGATGGATCTCACGGTCTTGCGTTATCAGACCTTCACCGCCCTTCACCTGTATTGTCCCCTCGTCGCGTCGGCGGTCGGCCTCTCCCTCCTCCCTATACTCGCCCACCGCCGCGGGTGGAAACTCACCAGGGGGGTTGAGAACCGGGGTGAGGCGCGCGGTGTAGGCCTCCAGTTGGCGAACATAGGGCGCGGTG
>JAUWNS010000155.1 GCA_030612485.1 Candidatus Bipolaricaulota bacterium | reverse complement strand
ATCGATGCCAGTCTCGCTAGTAAACGGAGGGAGGAGAACTCCGCGGACCCACTCCGCCTCCTCAATCGGGTTAAACTGGGTAGACAACCAGATGATCTCCGAAGCCCCAAACGCGAGAACAGACAAGCCAGTAATCAAAACCAACGCAACAAGCAGCTTTTTCATATCAACCTCCTTAGAAAACAACCCCTTCGCCAGCATTGGGGCAATGTTGTCGCTTTTCTTCTCTTCCCTATTGTCTGCGGTTCCACCTCCTTCTCATATTTTTGCCCTAGTGGAGTATACCATTCTACTATGTCTCGCTCTTCTTGTCAAATGCTAGAGTTGTCCTATACATGACCATGAAGCGCGGGTGTGTTTCTCGTGCAAGGCGAGCATGAGGAGACGCTGACAATGATGACAGACTGTCGAGGAATTGCAGGCATTCTTGCTTCTAGCGGCGTTTTGAGGTCTAGAGGCGGACGAACCACTTGAGTGTGCGCTGAGTTCAAAGATTTGCATTCCCGCAAGGGACAGACTACCATAATCTCTATTCATTTGACGGTATATCAATATTCTGAATTGAGGGGATACATGAAACTGGAAAGACATTCATTTACTCCTTTGTATTGTCAGCTCAAGAACATAATTTTGGAGTGGATCCACAACGAGCAGCTCGGACCAGGGGAACGTATCCTTCCCGAGCGAGAAATCGCTCGGCGGTTCGGAGTGAACCGCCTCACGGCACGACAAGCCATCGCGGAACTCGTCAGTGAAGGCGTGCTCTACCGGATTCAGGGGAGCGGGACATACCTTACTAAGAGGCGGACGCACGTTTTGCAAATCATGGTTTCCGAGCAGGAATGGGTCTTAGCTCTGCGAGAAGCAGAACGGCATTACAACGAGGACCATCCTGACAATCCATTGTGCGTGGAGGTCCAGGTAGTTGGGCGTCCCCAGTTACGAGACAAGATCATAGCGGCGGTGGCGGCAGGGAGGGCGCCAGATATTGCTCTCATCGACTGGGTTTGGATGGCCGAATTGACCGACCTCCAGTTCTTTATCTCGATCGACACGGTAGACCCGCATTGGACAGCCGAGTATCTAAAGGACCTTCTCCCCGGCATTCGAGCAGCGAATCATCATTCAGATGGTCACCTCTATGGTGTTCAAGCAGATGCTAGCGCCGCGGTACTTTGGTACCGTAAGGATTGGTTCGCCGCGGAAGGGTTGCCTCCACCATGCTCGTGGGAGGATCTTGTCCTCGCGGCTACCCAGCTCAAATCTCACCGGAAGAGATATGGGCTTGGCAAATATCCCATTGCTTTCTGCGGAGGAATCCAAGGCGGGGAGACGACCACCTTTGATCTCCTCCCCTTCCTATGGAGCGTAGGGGGGGATCTGGTAGTGGACCGGCGGGTAGTGCTCAACGGCTATGCTACACAGACCTTAGAGTTCCTGGCGGACCTAGTTCACACCTACCAGCTGGCCTCTCCTCAAGTGGTCGGGTTCCCCTGGGATGAGCCCCGGCGAATGTTTGCCCAAGGGAAGGTGGCCATCGCTCTCGGCGGAAGTTACGAGAAACGAGCGATTCAAGACATCGCTCAATGGGATGAAGAGACATTAGGTGCACGAGTGGGCATGGTGCCCATTCCAGCTGGGCCTGGAGGCTCAGCGGTAAGTGTAGTTGGGGGGATGATACACACTATCTTCCGTCAGACGGAATTACCAGAGATCGCAGTCGAGTTCCTCGAAATCTTGGCCTCTCCAAGTTTAATGAAATCGTTCTGCGACCAAACTGGCCGGGTGCCAAGCCGCCGGTCTGTTGCTGCGAGTATGGATACCGAGCGTTGGTCGTTTCAACGTGAGGTACAAGAGATCTTAGGATGCGCCCGTCCTCGTCCTGCTAGTCCCCAGTATGCTAAGATCTCAATGCAGTTCCGCCTAATGGTGGAGAACACGATCGCCCAGCGCATGCCAGCCACCGAGGCAGTTCAACGCGCGAGAACTGGTATTGGGGCAGTATTGACTGATTGAAAGATCGGGAAATTAAGGGAATAAATAGCTCGCTCAACTCGAGAAGAGACAGGAGGATTCCTTAACTTCTAGATGGTTGCTCGCTTTCTTTGCGCCGAGGACCGACCTAATTTAGCATAGGAAGTTGTTCGCTTCAAGTTCAAATGGGAGTAGCCTTCTAGAGAGTTTCTTGCAAAGGTGGTTAGTGTGACAAACGCTGGATATTTTGGGGGAGTTGACCTCGGTGGAACAAAGGTGAGGGTGCTGATCGCCGATCACGCGGGTGCGATCATCGCGCGTGATGAGAAACCACTGCGCCCCCAAGAAGGATTCTTTAAGCAGTGGCGCGACGGGACCGCCTACTACGGGATCGCGACGCAAATAGAGCAGATGCTTGGCCGACTCCTTAATTCCGCTGATATCTCCACCCTCACCGCGATCGGGATCGGTTCAGCAGGGCCATTGCAGGATGGAGCCGTCATCAACTCCCCTAATACCCATCTTCCTCCGATTCCTGCCGGGTTTCCGTGTGAGCCTATCTACCTTCCGCTGACAGAGCCGCTTCAGGCCGCTTTTTCGACCTCGATTCGGCTAGAGAACGACTGCAACACCGCCGTTCTGGGCGAGGTCATCTACGGAGTGGGAAAGAAGACCGTGGATAAGAGACGTCTGCACCTGGTATACGTCACGCTGAGCACCGGGCTCGGGGCGGGGGTGTGGACTGGCGGCCACCTTCTCCGCGGGAAGGACGGGAACGCGGCCGAGATCGGGCACATCCTCGTCAAAGAGGGAGGGCTCCGTTGCGGATGCGGAAACGATGGCTGTGCAGAGGCCTATTGCTCGGGAAACGGGATAGAGAGCAACGCCAGGGCCCAGTTGCTCGCGGAGAAGCTCCCCAAGAGGCTTCCCCTGATCGAACTGGCAACGAATGTGGCTACACGCGCTGGCCAGACAGTTGATAGAGAAGACCCCTCCTCGCTTCTGCAGTTCGTCAAGTCCTCCCTCATCTTTCAGGCGGAGAAGATGGGAGACCCGATCGCGCGCGCGGTCATCTGGGAGATGACCCACTACGGGGGGATTGTCCTCGCCGCGATCGCCAACGCTTACGACCCTGACGTGATCACCCTCGGCGGAAGCATCGCAATCGAACATCCACACCTCGTCGAACCGATGCACAAAGAGATGCTTCGCCACTTAAACGTGGTCCCACCTACGGTACAGATCACCCCGTTGGGGAAAATGGCAGTGGAATACGGAGCGATCGCCCTAGCACAACAGACGATCGAGTGATCTAATTTGCTATCTCGTAGACGAGTCTGTAGATCTCTGGGTCAAAGTTTCCGCTCGGATGATCGATCTCCGCTAGTGAGAGCGTGGCCACCTTCTGACCGATAAGAGCGGTCATCACGCCAGCGGTTCCGTCGGCAAGCAATCTCACAGCGGCATCTCCCAAACGCGAAGCGAGGATCCGATCGAACGCACTCGGTGATCCCCCACGCTGCAGGTGTCCAAGGATGGTCAACCGGGTCTCGATCCTCCCCGACTCCTCGAGGAAGACGCTCAATGTACGTCCGGCAGACATCCGCTCAATAGCGGGAGGAGGGTTGGGGGTGAATCCCTCGGGGGTGAACCCCTCCGCAACAACGATGATCGAATGGTGCTTTCCCTTGCGTAGTCCCTCTTCCACCTGGGCCGCCACCTGCTCCAAGGAGAGCGAGACCTCAGGAACGAGAACCAACTCCGCCCCACCGGCAAGGCCTCCCATCAGGGCAATGTAGCCCGAGCTTCGTCCCATTACCTCGACAACGAACGTCCGGTCGTGCGAGACCGCGGTATCGCGGATACGATCGAGGCTCTCCATAACCGTGTTCAACGCCGTATCGACGCCGATCGCCATCGCTGTCCCGTAGATGTCGTTATCGATCGACGCCGGGATCCCCACCACAGAAACACCCTGCCCCTGCAGCCACTTCGCCCCCTTCAGCGAGCCGTTCCCCCCGATGACAACAAGGCCATCGAGAGACCACTTCTTGATAGTCGCGAGAGCCTTTCCTTGCCCCTCCTCTGTGAGGAAGACAGCCGAACGGGCACTCCCGAGGAAGGTTCCCCCGCGCTCAATGATCCCACCGACGGCACGGTTGTCGAGGGGGAGGAGATCGCCTTCGATCAGTCCGGCGAACCCACGTCTGATCCCGATCATCTCCAGGCCGTGCCCTGTTCCACAACGAACCGCCGCACGAACGGCAGCGTTCATCCCGGGGGAGTCCCCTCCACTCGTAAGAATTCCTATGCGCATGATCCGTTAGCATACTCCAGAGGTAAGACTAAGGGCAAGTTCGCCTGTTAAGACAATATCGGATTAGAGGGAGGCTTTACATGAAAGACTATGACGGGTCTTGACGCAAAGGGAAAGTTGTGGTAGACTTACTTCAAGGTCTTTTGCAAAAGTTTATAGCAAAAAACGACCAACTCCTGGCAAAGAGGGGTTTTGTGTCCCAAGAGACGCTCAACACACGAAGGGTGAAGGAGGCGAACGTCATGCGGGTCTTCCTTGCACTGAAAGAGGATTCCCCGTCGACAAAGAACGACCTTTGTACCCACCTGAACCTCAGCCGCCCCACTGTCGATGGGGCAATCGCTTCTCTCCTCTCCCTTGATCTTATCACTCGCGATGGCCACGGCCCTTCGGAAGGGGGGCGGCGTGCTGTTCTCTACAAATTTAACGGGAAGACACGCTACGCCATTGGCGGCGACCTCGAGCTGCCAGAGTTCAATCTCATCCTGTGCGGACTCGATGGGATACCGATCCTATCGAGGGGGTTCACCGTTCCACAAGAATGTCTCACTGATCCGGAAAAGACCATCGCCTTCGTCGATGCAAGCATAAGAGCGATGATAGAAGAGGCAGGGGAAACGCTCGCTCGGACCATCGGGATCGGCTTAGGCGTTCCCGCATTCCTAAAAGGAGACACGATCACGATTTCCGGCCGCACCCTCCCCCAGTGGAAAGAGGTACCAGTAAAGTCAGTCTTGGAAAGACGGCTGAAGATTCCAGTATACGTGGATAATGACGTCAATTTCATGGCCCTATCCGAGAACCACTCGATGGGTTATCAGGATAAGGTGATGAGTTACATCGCCCTACGAAGAGGGCTGAAGAATGATATCCGCATGGGGGGAAGTACCCTCCTTCGAGGGAAGGTATTTCACGGGGGGAGTGGGAACGCTTCTTCCTTACAGCATGCCTACGTGGAAGTGGATAATTTGGAGAAACGACAAAAGGAGGCGGCAATATCCGTGAAGGCCGCCGATGAACTCGCCGTCCTCATTGCCTCCCGCCTCATCGACCCACTTAAACAGACGGTAAGGCTCTTCGATCCGAACCGACTCGTGATCAACGCAAAAATCCTTCAAACGGCAGAAGAAGCATTCATCGAACGGATAACGACTCAACTCAATACCGAACTTAGTAGCGAATTCAATTGGGAAATCAAGGTGCGTAAAGCACAGGATCAACCCTTTAGTTGTGCAAAAGGAGGCGCGTTATTCGTCTTACAGAAACTCTTCAACCGCCCAAGCAAGTTGATAAAGGAGTTAGCCGCCTCTCCATC
>JAUWNS010000103.1 GCA_030612485.1 Candidatus Bipolaricaulota bacterium | reverse complement strand
CACCGGACTATGAAGATCGAGATATCCTTCCTCACAGGCCTTGCGCGCCTCCACGATATCACAGAAAGCCTTCCCCGCACCCTTCGCGTCGGAATCAAGGAGGGTGAGGTAGTAGTATGCGAAGACCGGGTCCTGCGAGGGAAGGGTAATCGGCTCCCCGTTCGACGGGGAGATGATGTTCCTCGGTGCAGCCATCAGCTCACGTGCCTCCGCGATAGATTCCGGGGATAGGGGAAGGTGAACCGCCATCTGATCCCCGTCGAAATCAGCATTGTACGGGGTGCAGGCCAGTGGGTGGAGGTGGATCGCATCACCATCCACGAGAATCGGCTCGAAGGCCTGCATCGAGAGGCGGTGCAGGGTCGGTGCCCGGTTTAGCAGGACAGGGTGATCCTTGATTAATTTCTCTAGGATATCCCACACCTCGGGCATTCCACCACGCAACGCCTTATTCTTTATCTCGTCGAAATCGGAGAAGGTCGTTGATTCGAGGTAATGCAGGATGAACGGCTTGAAGAGCTCAAGGGCCATCTTCTTTGGGATACCACACTGGGAGAGCTTCAGTTTTGGATCGACCACAATCACAGCCCGTGCCGAGTAATCGACGCGACGACCGAGAAGGTTACGCCGCAAACGCCCGTGCTTCCCGTGAATCCGCTCCGAGAGCGACTTGAGAGGACGGTTGTCGCGCCCACGGATCGGGCTATCCTTCTTCTCGTTGTGAATCAAGGCGTCGACCGCTTCCTGCAACATCCGGCGTTCGTTGCGCAGTATGACCTCCGGAGCCCCCATATCGATCAGCTTTTTCAGGCGGTTGTTTCGGTTAATGATCCGACGGTAGAGGTCATTCAAATCGGTGGTAGCGAATTTTCCCCCCTCGAGCTGAATCATCGGACGAAGGGCTGGTGGGAGGACCGGGATCACATCGAGGATCATATCCTGCGGATCGTTTCCAGAGGTTCGCAGCTGATCGACCACTTCCAGGCGCTTGATCAACCGGCGGCGATTCCCCATCGCGGTCTCATGCTCCAACTCCATTGTCAGATCCTGGTGGAGCACGTCAAAGTCGAGAGCCGCAAGTAATCCCTTGATCCCGGCCGCGCCGGTCGACGCGGAAAAACCGTCCGCGTAGATCCGCTCATAAGCACGCTTCTCAAAGTAAGTTATTCGATCCCCAAGGCGCAAAGGACACGCAGGGTCCTTTATCCGAGTCACAAGGAAGGCCAGGCTATCCAGGATATCGTGATCGAGGGGTTCCGATTTGACGTCCTCACCATACCTATCGACGAGCATGTCGATCGCCGTCTTAGAGCAGAGCTCGCCAACAGGGCGCTCGGCGATCCGATCCCCCTCTTTCACCTCATCTCCATCCTCCAAACTCAAATCGACAGGTCCCACGATCGGGTATTCCTGCGAACCGATCACCACCGAGCGAATTTTCTCACCGTTGGTCAGGCGCCGCTCCTCAATCGTTACCCGCCCCCCTTCTGTCGCGAGGATCTCTGGGGCTTCGTCCACGTAGTACGCTTGCTCGACCGAAAAGGAGAAAGCCCCGCTCAAGATATCGACCTCGGAGGAGTAGAGGGTCTCCTCCGGACGAACCTCTTTGCAGTCCGAGGAGGTGACAAAATAGAGCACCTGTTCGACCGGCTCGGTCTCGTAGTACGTGATCCGCTGCAATTCGCGCTTCTTCATCCCCAAAAGCCGTGCGAGGAGGCTCGACACTCCCTTGAGATACCAGAAATGGACGACCGGGCTCGCCAGGGAGATATGCCCCATGTTCACCCGGCGCACCGAAGAATCCGTCACCTGGACGTGACACTTCTCACACGTGATCCCTTCGTACTTCTTCCCCTTGTACTTCCCGCAGGCACACTCGTAGTTATTCTCCGGCCCGAAGATCTCCTCCGCATAGAGACCACCCCGTTCGGCGCGGTGAGTTCGATAGTTGATCGTCTCCGACTCAGTGATCTCCCCATGTGACCAACTTACCATCGTCGATGGAGATGCAAGCTGGAGCTTCACCCGTTTGATGTCATCGCCAGAAATCAATAGGCTCACCTCTCAATAGAATCCGTGCCCAAGAACCGTTCGGTCGCCTTCTGTACAAAAAAAGATCCCGTAGTCGGCGGGACCCCTTGCCCTACTGCCCACAATAGACAAGACTGCAAGCGCTTACCCCTCTACCTTCGAGGAGGTCGTTGCCTCGCTCTTATTGCTCTTATGGCTCTTTTTCGCGTAATCGGTCGAGTAATACCCGTTTCCTTTATAGATAACGCCGATACGGGGAAGGAGGCGCTTAGTCTTCTCGCTCTTACACTCCGGACACTTGATGGGAGTACTATCCCCATTCTGTACCAACACCTTGAACACGTCCCCACACACCTCACATTGATAACGATAAAAAGGCATACCCACCCCTTTTCCCTTCTTGGGGTCTCTCGATTTTGCGTTAAGCTCTCTTCTTCTTCGTTCCCCATCCGTAATCAACGAATTGGGCTCGAAAAAGAAAGTATACCGAAGAGGGAGTATTTTTCAAGGAAGAGGGATCTTATTTTCACGTAAAGGAGACGAGATATCACAGGCAAAGCAGTGCTGCTCAATCTCAGCAATAGAAGAGAACGGTAGAATCTTTACGATGGAGGTCTCATTCTCGTTCTCAAACCGGTATTTAACAGGCATACTCTTCATACTGGAGGCATCACTGTGAGTCACCGTGATGCGTGCGGCAAGAGCGATGATCTCCTCCACTTGAGCGGGTGATTTTCTTTCCCAGTCGGTTCGCACCAGCGCCAGCGGCCCTTGGTGAGTGGGAATGTAGACCCGCAGATCCTGAGGCAAGAAGAATGTCTGCAACGCCCGTTTCTCTTTCTCGTCAAGGGCAAGGACGATCTTCACATCGGGTGGGTATTTATAGTAGACACCGAATTCCAGCAACTTGACCGCGTTCAAGGTGAACCCCTCCTCCTCAAACAGGTTTTCCAGCCGCTCCCCAAACCCAGGGATGGCCAACTTGCAACGGGTCGGCGAGTCCGCCTGACCCTCAACGTCGAGGCCGAGTTCCCGCGCAAGATCCACGAGCTGATCCCGATTCTCCTCATGCAGTCCAAACAAGGAATCTCTATCGATCCACCCCTCGATCTCCGGGTGACTCGGTGGAAGCGCCTGCGCTGAGAGGGGACGCAAGACCAACCCCCCAACCCCCAAATCCTCCGTGATCCTCTCCATCTCCACATCAGAGAGGCCGTGCCTGTCGAGGATCTCTCCGGTCACAAGGAAGTCCGCCTTGATCCGTTCCATATAGCGAATAGCGCGGGAGAGCATAAGGGTGCGACAGCTCAGGCAGCTACGAGTAAGGGAAAAGTGATGTCCAGCAGGGATGTTGGCCAAGCGGCGGTAGTCCTTCTTCAGCGACTGGGTACGGAAGCTCACCCCTGGCCATTCTTCCTTCACCAGCTCTCGTAGTCTATCGCACTCCTCGAAGAAGGGGGAGCGAAAGTGAAAGAGTGCAACCTTATCGACCCCAGGGGAACGTTCGACCAACCGGGCAGCAACCCGGCTGGCCAGGCTTCCAGAAAACAAACATAATGCCGTTACCACACCTTGTCCTTATCGATCATTACAGGAACATCACCGCCTCGGTTCGATCAGTCCGTAGTCCCTATCCCGACGATGGTAGATGATGCTTACCTGATCTGATTCAACATTGATGAACACAAGAAAATCCTTCTCCAGGGCATCAAGCTGTAACGCTGCTTCCTCCGGGCTCATCGGCTTTCGGAAGTAGGTGTTCGTGCGAACAATCTCGCGATGATCAAGGTTCGTATCTATCCCAGGAGAATTGATTGCAGAAACCGCCGTTGATCCGTGGTCGTTGAGGTGGTCCTTGTACTTCACGATTTGCCGTTTCAGACGATCGATCGCTTTATCGATCGAAGCGTACATATCGGAGGATTCCTCGCGTGCCGCGATTACCTTGCGGTTAGTCAAGTGCGCGTGGAAATCGGCGATCTGCCGCTCTTTCTCGACTGACAGGGTACTGTCGATACTGATGATGCGGTCGAAGTAGCGTTCCAACCCGTTAGCTCTCTCCACCACGTAAGCCCGCAACGCCGCACTCGGAACCATGTGCCGCTCAACGATCTTTACCTTCATGCCCCCTCCTTTGTCACGACATATTGTACCCGAAAAAAAGGGGGTAGTCAATGTAGCGAGACTGCATCTCGCTGCCGGAAAAGCAGTTCAAGACACTACTTCGCTCACTTCAAGCCCGGCAAGATGAATGCGGAGATGTTGGGTAATTTGATGGAGTTCTCCTTCTCCAATGTCCGGCTGGTAGATCCCAAACTCACGCATCACGAACGCCTTAAGATTACTCCGGTAGTGGAGGCCATCGGTACGGCGCTCACGCACCAGAAGGCCCATGTCGAGGAACTCCCGCGGAGGATCGTCCTCGATCACCCCGCACGCGCAGTCGGTCCACGCCGCAATCTGATCGACAGAATGAGAGATCGGAGCGTGCCCAATCACAAAAGAAAGGACGCGCCGGTGGAGAAAGTCCCGCTTGGAGACCCGGGAGAGGAGTCGATCGATATGCCGCCAGACTGCCGGGGGAAGGCCATCGGGAGTCGTCCCCACCGCCCCCTCGATATCGATCACCCCACCACCGGTATCCTCGCTTCTCACCACGGGATCTACAGAGAGGGGTTCCCGAGCGACAAAGGAGGAGGAGGGCTCTCTCCGCGTCGAATGACTACCTCCAACGACGGCTTCCCCCTCGACTGAGTGGACGATTGCCTTCGAAATATTCTGCACCTCAGGAAGAGAGGGCGAAGGGACCTCTACCTTGATGTAGCCAAGGGTGCGGGCGACCTCCTCCAACTTGGCGATCGTCTCATCCTTCTTCACGATCGCACCCTCTAGCCGTTCCAGGTGTTCCTCCAACTCCTCGATCCGCGATTTCTTCCCCTTGCCAGCCTTAGCGTGCTCGATCGCCTCGATGATCGCCTGGCTCACCTGCTTAAGCTCGGGAGTAACGACTACATCAAGCGATGGGGTGAACCCGGCGTGGAACGTCTCCCGCTCCCGCACGTAGATGGGAAGGACTGTATCACCGTTGATGTAAACACATTCACCCGTCCCGAGCGAGGTGATTATCTCCTTGGTTTCGCTCTTGCGCCACGGGAGGAGCTCGGTGTAGACACGCATATCAACCTCGTGAACAACCCGGTGCAGGAGGAGCATCCCAGCTTGACTGAGGACGTCCTTCTCAACCTTGGCGCTGCGCTGGGAGATGATGATCGTTCCCAGTCCACGTTTACGACCACGCAAGGCCAAGCGCGCGATCAGCTCCTTCAGCTCGGTCTTCACCCCCTGGGGAATGAACTCATGCGCCTCCTCGATCCCGACGATGTACGGGCGGCGGAGTTTCCCCGCCAGGTCCCACAGTGCAGTCAGGTATTCCTTGAGAAACTCGGTCCGTTCCTCGGAAAGGAACCCGGAGAGGTCAAGGACAACCGGAATGTTCTTCTCCATGCTGATCTGCGCGATCTCCTCCGCACAATCAGCATCGACCTCGATCTCAACCCCCTCGCCGTGTCCGACGACCAGCACCTCGTAGCGCTCCTTCAATCCAAAGTACTCACCGTCGATATCGACAATCGTCAGCGGGTAGTTGTTTCGCAGAAGCTCTTCGAAGATGACGCCGGCCGTGTTCGACTTCCCCGACCCGCGGATGCCAAGAATCCCGATACACTGACCAATGATCTCCTCTAGATCGAGATTGAGGTCGTCGCTGATGTTAAGTAGCGTTCCCATCGAGTTTTTACTCTCTCCTTTCATCATGGATTGGCAGAGAGAGACTAACAAAAGTGTGCCCTTCCCCCCAGCGCGTTTGTCCCATCGAGCGTGGTACTAATTCCCCTCCCGATCCTGCTCGTCGAGAAGCGTGCGCGCTGCCGCGAGCGCCTGATCGTGAGTCGTGATCTCCCCGGCGAGGATGCGATCGTGTACCACCTCGAGAATCCTTCCCAATCGAGGGCCTGGCTCAATTCCCATCGCAAGGAGGGCGTGCCCATCGATCAGCTCACGAGCTTTATTCAGGCTGCCGACCCGATCTATGTGATCGACCACGCGCAGGGTCTCCTGCAAGATAGGAACCCAACCGGAAGAGCGGTGCGCACACGCCTCGCAGTCAGCAACAAGGACTCCCAATAGATCGAAGAAGAGAGGATAGTGCTCGCGCAGAGACCGGCCCGCAGGGGTATCACCCGCAAGGTTTTCCCCCTCAGGGCTTGTTCCCTCGGGATTCACTCCTTCGCTCACGAAACGCACCTGCTTCCCCCGCCCCATCTTAGGAAGATCGGCTATTCGCATGTGATTCTTGACGAGAAAGACCAACCGCGCGGTCTCATGGCGGCTCAAGCGGAGGCGAATGCCGATCTTCCTCGCCATCCGCGCCCCAACCGCCTCGTGCCCCCCCATATTCACCCCCCCGCTCCGTTCGAGGGCATAGGGTTTTCCAATATCGTGCAGGAGGACGGCAAGCTTCACCAACGGATCGCGGATGAACCAGTCGGCGACCCGCACCGCGGCGATCGTATGCACGAAGACATCCCCCTCGGGGTGATACTCCTCCGGCTGCGGAACACCCTTCGTCGCCACCACCTCGGGAAGGATGAACCGCAAAAGACCGTAGGAATCAAGGAGAGTGAGGCCGTGCGCCCCTTGATCAGTATGCAGGATGCGCAAGATCTCATCGCGGATTCGCTCCCAGGAGATGGAGGAGATTCTCTCCGCATTCTCCTCTATCGCCCGGGCCGTCTCGGGATCGATCATCCCGTGGATCTGGCACGCGAAGCGGACCGCCCGCAGCATCCGTAAGTAGTCCTCTGCGAAGCGAACCCTGGGGTCGCCAATCGCACGGATCCTCTTGGAATTCAGATCCTCGACACCACCGACGAGATCGATCACCTCCCCATCGACCGTGGCGGCAAGACCGTTGATCGTCAGGTCACGCCGCCGGAGATCCTCCTCGAGGTCACGGATCAACTTGACCTTACCCGGCCAGCGGCCGTCGTACTCTCCCTCCACGCGGAAGGTCGCCACCTCGTACTCGTGCCCGTCCGGGGCGACGATAACCAACACCCCAAACTCCTCCCCCCCCCCCACGACCGGACGATCGCGAAAGAGACGCCGGATCGCGTCGGGGAGAGCCGAGGTCGCAATATCGACATCCTGTGGGGAGAAGGTAAGCGACGGATCGAGGAGCGAGCGCACCCCATCGCGCACGACACCGCCGATGAGAACCGCCTCGTACCCGGCAGCGTTCAATCGATCGAGGATCACCCGGGCGTACGGGTGAAGCGAGAAGAGCGCGCGAGTATCGATCCGGTAGGTCGTGTTCATGACAAGCCCGACTATACCGGGCAGGAACGATTGAACGCAAGGAGCATACACTCAACAGGCAAACTGCTCTTTGTCGTTTCGAGTGGGTAACTAAAGAGAAAGGTGAAGCGCCCAGACTCTCGCAGAGGTACAGAATTGTGTAAGGGACTCATTTCCCCACGACGGACACGAAGCGCACGAAGGGGTCAGAGGACAAGCGCAACGTCGGAGGCAAGCCATGCATGGCAAGCTCCCGACGCTACCCAAAAGCCTGTTCTTTTGTAGCGTGAGCAGCTTGTCTGCCACGTTGAGCTTTGGACTATGGGCTTCATTTAGACTCACGACTATCTTTTTCCGCTTTTGCACTCGACCGATTGCAGATGTGCACTTGAACCGAGTGCCATTCTTCGTGTCCTTCGTGCTCTTCGTGGTGAATTCTCTTCGGTCTTGCTTTGCAACCGGCATCCGTCCCGTGCGAACCGAAATTAGAAGTCACTACCCACTCGAAACGACAAGGAACCTCTTCATCTTCTTCTTGCCGATCTCCTCTTTCATGGTCTCGGCGAAGAACCGCTTGATCGAGGTGATCAGTCGCTCTTCCGCTTCCTTCAACTTGAGATTCCCTGTGGTCTTGCCACAGGGTTTCCTTATACCCCTCTCCTTGATAGGAGAGGGTCGGGGTGAGGTGAAATAATGAAATCCCGGTTTTGACCTTCAGGTCAAAATGAAATTGGCGGAATACCCC
>JAUWNS010000221.1 GCA_030612485.1 Candidatus Bipolaricaulota bacterium | reverse complement strand
GTTCGATATTCAAAACGGGCAGAAGTTCTTGCAATCGGGCTCCTGGTGGCTGATCACATTCCCTGGTTTGATGATCATCGCCCTCTCCCTCGGGTTCGGCCTGGTCGGCGAGGGGATCAGTGATCTGGTCAACCCAAAACGAAAGCGAAAGCGGATTTGATTTTACCGAAAAATAGTGTTAAAGTGGTGCAGAAAAGGCTTATATTTCATAAGAAGGAGGTGGTAGCCCCCAGTACATTAAGAGGGAGGGAGAACGGTAGAGGTTCATCGATAACCTAAGGAGGTAGAAGATGAAAAGAGTATTGAGTGTTTTACTGGCAATCGGACTATTAGCTTCGATGGCGCTGGTTGCAACAGCGCAAGAACCCCTGATCATGGGGACGACCGACCGCGTAACACAGCTTGCATTCGCGAACAGCTATGACCACTACTCTTGGCACGTGCTGCGAGCGACCACCGATGCGTTGATGAAACTCGATCCGGACACGCTGGAACTGAAAGGCGCGATCGCCGAGTCCTGGGATATCTCCGCCGACGGTATGGTCTACACCTTCCACATCCGGCCAGGGATTACGTTCTGGGACGGCGAGAAGTGCGACGCGCATGCAGTGAAGTGGTGTCTTGACCGCAACCTCCGACTGGATGGTCCAGAAGGTGGTGTTGGGCTGATCAAGGTCATCGACCACATCGTCGTGATCGACGATCTCACCGTGAAGATCTACCTGACGATGCCGGACGCGATCTTCCTTCTGCGCATGGAAGAGAGCCTCGCCCCGGCGCTGATCTACTCGCCGAAGAGCACCCCAGAGAATGACTTTGCTAACGGTGTCTACGCTGGGACTGGTCCGTACAAGCTGATCGAGCACGTTCCTGACCAGTGGGTTAAGTACGAGGCCTATGATGGCTACTACGGCGAGGCGCCGAAGAGCAAATACGTGATCGAGAAGTTGTACTCGGATGCGGCGGCCCTGCGTGCGGCGATCGAAGCCGGCGATGTCGATTTTGTTTTCAGGACCCTCAGCCCGCAGGACATCAGGGACTTGGATGCCAACCCGAACGTCGTGCTGAAATTCTTCCCGCCCAGCCCGGGGGTCCGCTACCTGTTGTTCAACGTGACCCAGCCGCCGGTTGACGATCCGCTGGTGCGACAGGCGATCAGCTACGCGGTTGATCGGGCTGCGATCTGCTCGCAGGTGTTCGAGGGAATAGTCGATCCGATCTACACCATGGTTCCGATGGTCGATCCGCCGTTCTTCGGCGCGATTCCTGTCTTCCCGGAGCGCGACCTGGGGAAGGCGGTGGAGTTGTTGGCTAAGGCCGGGTATACCAAGGATAACCCACTCGACCTTAACCTGTGGTACACCCCGAAGCACTACGGGACGACCGAGGCTGATGTGGCCACCGTTGTAGCAGGGAGCCTGGAGGAGATCGCTGCGATCAAGATCACGATCCAGGTCCTGGAGTGGGGAGCCTATGTGGAGCGCATGTCGAGCGGTGGGTTTGACATGTTCTTCCTCGGTTGGCACCCGGATTACCTCGAGTCGTCGAACTTCCTCGCCCCGTGGACGACCGAGTCGCCTGAAGGGATGGGAACATACTTCAACAACCATCCCAACTACGAGGCCTACAAGCACATCATGGAGGTCGCCACGACCACCGCCGATCCGGTGAAACGGACGAAACTGTACAAGGCGATTCAGATCCTGAGCGTGCAGGATGTCATGTGGATCCCGCTGTGGGCGATGACCGACGAGATGGTTATGGCCTGGTTGCCAAACGTCCACGGATGTACGCTTAACATCACCATGGATGTTCACATCGACCGGATCTGGAAAGACTAGTTCGTACACAAAACCTACACACCGGGGGCCGAGAGATCGGCCCCTTTTTTCGTTGGTCTTCAGCGGTAACCTGTAACCGAAAACGCTCCTTTTCTCCTAGTTGTATAACCTGGATCCGTGAACCAGCTAGGGGAAGAATTTCCTTTTCTGCTGACAGGATGCTACACTTCGAGGCATGAACGTCCATCTGGAACGTTCACCCGGGAGGTGCAGGGAAGATGCAGTTTGAGATCGTACAAGGGGATGAATTACTCTTCAGCCATTCAGGACTTGCTCTAGCAGGAAAGATATTGAGTAAGACGAGACTTCGTGAACGCTTGGACAAGGTGATGCTACCAGACCATCCGTTTCCGGCGATTAGCCACGGGGAGGTAGCAATAGCGATGATTGGGCTTGCTTGCATGGGAAAGCCCGACTTCGATGCCATCGAGCCGTTTCGGGATGATCCATTCTTTGCTACGTCCCTAGGGATTGATATGGTGCCATCCAGTCCGACGTTAAGACAACGGTTGGACAGTACCAACGGGACATTTAACGACATCCTTCTCGAGGAGTCGGCCAAGGCGGTAAGATACCTTGCTCCGGCGATTACTCCCAGTCACGGGAAGCTGGTAGTGATCGATATCGATGTCAGCCCATTCGACAACTCCAAGACGAAGAAGGAGGGGGTAGAGTGGACGTACAAGAACTACGACGGTTATGCCCCCATCTTCGCTTACGTAGGTAAGGAGGGATATCTTGCCAACTTGGAGCTGCGACCAGGGAGCGACCATTGTCAAAAAGGGACGCAGGAGTTCCTCGAGAAAACCCTGCACTATGCCCGGATGATGACCGCTGCTCCCTTTCTGGTACGAATGGATTCGGGGAATGATAGCCTGGAGAACATCAAGGTCTGTCGGAAGGCAAACGCCGACTACATCATCAAACGCAACCTACGCAAGGAGAGAAAAGAGGAGTGGCTGCAGATCGCGCTGGAGTGTGGCAAGATGGAGAAAGCGCTGCCAGGTAAGGAAGTATGGCGAGGTGAATGCTACAGGAAGAGGGCGGGTATTGATGAGCCGCTACGGATCATCTTTAGGGTAACCCGGCGAACGATAGAGAGAAATGGGCAAGTATTGCTGATTCCCAAGGTAGAGGTAGAAACATATTGGACATCATTGCCAGATGATGCAGCAACGATAATCTCATTGTATCATGAACATGGCACCAGCGAGCAGTTCCACAGCGAGCTAAAAACGGATCTTGATCTGGAACGGTTGCCGTCGGGGAAGTTCCAGACTAATGAGCTGGTACTCCTTCTGGGGATGATGGCCTACAACCTGTTGCGCTTAATCGGCCAGGAGAGTCTACAGGAGAATGATGCGCCCATTCGTAAGCGGCCCTCGCGTCGTCGGGTACGCAGCGTGATGCAAGACATGATCTACCTTGCGTGCCGGATGGTGAAGCACGCACGGCAGTGGAAACTGACCTTTGGCAGGCATTGTGCTTGGTTTAGGACATGGCAGAGGGTATACCGATCTTTCTCTTCCGCACAGGAATGTCCGCGATTAGCCCCGATCTGACGGGACATCTTAATGTGTTGGGTGGAAGGAAGAGAGCACGTGGTCACCATTAAAGGGAAGGTGTTGGCAAAAGGAGGAAAGAATGTCTCTTAGACTGGTTTGCACGCCGCTTTACAGCGGTTTGCGCCGCGCGGGAACGAATAGTGCCACAAAATCGCTCATCTATCGAGGACACGATGCCTGAAGTGAGCCCTAAACGGGCAACTCGTTCCAACCTTCACGGATTCAGG
>JAUWNS010000216.1 GCA_030612485.1 Candidatus Bipolaricaulota bacterium | reverse complement strand
GCAGATCACATCGAGCGGATAGTGCTCCTGCATATAGACCCGGGAGAGGGAGATCGTGATCGCGACAAGGTAGATCGCGAGTTGGGCAAAGATATTCGGGTAACAGGAGAAGATGACCCACGCGAGGGCGAACGAGGTGGTCGCATGCCCCGAAGGGAAGGAATAGCTATCGAGGAAGCGTGAGCGAAGGCCAGAGACCACAAGGATCGGCCGCGGCCGCGCAAACAAGAGCTTGAACAGACGGAATACCGTGATACTGATGATCAACACCCCGACCCCCATGAGGACATACGTCCGATCGATCGGGCGACCGAAGAGGATCAACCCCAGGGCGAGCCCCCCCCACAGGTACCCGTCTCCCATGTAGGTCGCGATGACGAAGATCCTCGATAGCCGATTCAAGTGCGGATGTTCGCTGATCGTCTGCAGAGTCTCCCGATCCCATTGCAGGATCGCCTCGATCACAAGGTCTGCCCGGTTCAATAAGCGCGTGAAGATATGCATTAAGTCCCCTTCCTATCCCGCAATGCCGGGAAGAGAATCACGTCACGGATCGAACGGGAATCGGTGAGGAGCATCGCCAGCCGATCGATCCCGATCCCGATCCCTCCGGTGGGGGGCATCCCGTGTTCCAACGCAAAGAGGAAATCCTCGTCGACTTGCTGTGCCTCGTCATCGCCGGCCACTCGTAGTTTCTCCTGCGCCTCGAATCGGGCGCGTTGGTCGAGCGGGTCGTTCAGCTCGGTGAACGCATTGGCGATCTCCATTCCCCCGACGAACAACTCGAACCTCTCCACTATCCCCTCAGCGTCCGGTTTGCGTTTGGCAAGCGGGGCGCTCTCGATTCGGTAGTCCTTGACGATCGTCTGATGGATCTGGGTAGCTTCGACAAATTCCTCGAATAGGTGCTCGATCAGTTTCCCTCGCGAGAGAGGAGGGAGGGGAATCCCTTTCTCCTTCGCCTGTGAGTTGATCTCAGGCAACGAACGCCCAGCAATCTCGATCCCGGTCGCCTCCTCTACTGCCTGCACGAGCCCAACCCTGCGCCAGGGTGGGGAGAAATCGATAGTCTCCCCCTGATAAGGAACCTGTAACGAGTCGGCTGCCTCACGTGCGCCGGTCCCGATCAGTTCTTCCGCCAGGGACATCATCCCCTCGTAGTCGGTGTACGCTTGGTATATCTCCAGGGTCGTGAATTCTGGATTATGTAAGGTGGAGACCCCTTCGTTGCGGAAGTTCTTGGCGAGTTCGTAGACCCGTTCCATACCTCCGATCACCAACCGCTTCAGGTAGAGCTCAGGGGCAATGCGCAAGTAGAGGTCAACATCGAGGGTGTTGTGATGGGTGACAAACGGTCGCGCCGTCGCTCCACCGGCGATCGGTTGCATCATCGGCGTCTCGACCTCGAGGAAGCCGTGTTCATCGAGGTACCGCCGCATCCCCGAGACCATGCGTGAACGGCGGGTAAATGTGTCCCGCACTGTCTCGTTCGCGATCAAGTCGAGCGAGCGGTGCCGATAGCGGAGTTCGACATCCTTCAGGCCGTGCCACTTCTCCGGCAAGGGGCGAAGCGACTTGGAAAGGAGGGTCCATTTGACAATCTCGACCGTCAGCTCGCCCCGCTTCGTGCGGAAGACCTCGCCCGAAATCCCCAAGAAATCCCCGATATCACTCTCACACAGAGCACTGTACCCCATCTTACCAAGGCCATCAAGCGACGAATATGCCTGGATTCTTCCGCTCCCGTCGCGCAGGTCGAGGAAGACCGCTCTCCCCATCCGTCGTAACGCAATCAGACGCCCGGCGACTGTCACCTGTTCCCCGCTATGTTCCTCGGTGGCAAGGGAGGAGAAACCGGCGATGACCTCGCCAAGAGAATGGGACCGTGAAAAACGTGGGGGATAGGAATCGATCCCTTCTTCCCGCAAGCGGCGAAGCTTCTCCAGCCTCGCCTGCATCAAGGGTTCTGCCGTCATTTCTTATTGATCGCGATAACGCAAAAACGTACCTTTCCTGCCGGGAGATCGACCGTGATCTCATCACCCTCGCGCTTCCCGATGAGTGCTTTCCCTACCGGAGATACAACGGAGATCTTCCCCTTGTGCAGATCAACCTCGGCCGAACTCACTAGGCTGAAGGATCCACTCTCCATAATCTCCAGGTCTTGCAGGATGAAACTCGACCCGATCCCGATTTCCTCGTCGGAAATGTCCTCCGCAGAGATGATTTCCGCTGCATCCAAAACCAAGGTAAGCCGCCGTACCTCACGCTCGTAGTACTGCTGCTCACTCTGTAGGTACATGTATTCCTTGTTCTCCCGCAAATCTCCTTCATTCAGTTTTGATAACTTCAGTTTTGCAGGGATCTCCTCATAAAGAATCTTCTTCGCCTGTTTGAGCTCCTTCTGCATCAGGGCGTGGCCTGCTCCGGTCAGGAAGATAACTTCTTTATTCATATTTCACCTCTCGTTCTTCCTTGGGAGCACGAAACTCCGTAAGGAAAGCTCGTTCGATCTCCTCCAATCGGCACCCTTTGCATACCTCATGTGGGCGAATAATGAATTCCGATCCGAGAAAAAAGTCACGATGACACCGGAATACCTCTCGCA
Source organism: Candidatus Bipolaricaulota bacterium (assembly GCA_030612485.1). The sequence continues at coordinate 1,282 of JAUWNS010000216.1, read as the reverse complement.
AGAGACGCTTCATACGATTCCGCTCGACAGCGGTTCCCCACCGCCGTGGAATAACGATTCCCATTCGCGCCCCACCCTCGTAAGGGAGGGTGTGAAAGGAAAAATGCGTCCCTTTTTGTATCTGTCCGAAGCGATAAACCCGTGCAAAATCCGACTGTTTTCGCAACCTCATTGCAACGGGGAACCGGCTATCGCCACCGTTGTACATAAGGGAAACTATAGCAAGAGGAGCCTCTCTTTGCAAGCATTCCGCCTTTTCTCACCTCTCTGCGAAGAACAGCTGATTGGGAAACAGCGTCCACACAACAGCATTTCCTGATCACCCGAACTTTCAGGCTCTTTCAGGCTGTTGTACAAACCTCTTCTCCTTGCGGGTTGCGAAGCAAGGCCGGAGGCCCGAATAGAAGCTTTCACCGCCGAGAACGCGGAGAGGGGAAGTAGGGTTGAGTGATTGAGCGAGTGATAACGAGTTCCCCGCCTCTCCGTGTCTCCCCCTCTCCCCGTCCCCGTGTCTCCCTTTCTCCTCCCGATCTCTCAATTCCTCAGAGCCCTCTGCGGTAAAATGCTTGCAACCAGGAGGCGAGCTTGAAGACGAGTAGTAGAAAAGGTTTACGCAACAGGCTCGACAGCTCATCAAATTCCATTCTTCGTGTCCTTCGTGCTCTTCGTGGTGAATTCTTTCTGACCTCCGGTCTTGCTTCGCAACCGGCATCCGTCCCGTGCGAACCGAAATTAGAAGTCGCTACCCACTCGAAACAGCAAAGAACCAATTAGGTTTGCTGGACGCACCTCTTCAAACCTGATTAGCCCGGCACTTTAGCCTGGGAAGGCCGAACTTCATGCGTCAAAGAGCCCTTTGGACAGTTCCTTGTAGCTATGGACGAAGCTCTCCACAAAGTCATCAATAGGGTTCTTCCGGATCTCCTGAGGGGTTCCGGTTTGGATGAAGGACCCGTCTCTCATCACTGCCATTCTGTCAGCCAGGGTGAAGGCCTCAGCCAGATCGTGAGTCACGTAGACGGTCGTCACCTTGAGCTCAGCATGGAGCTTTCTTACTTCATCTCTGGCGTGCAGCCTGCTCTGAGGATCGAGGTTTGACAGGGGTTCATCCATAAGAAGGATCTTCGGGGGCACGGCTAGCGCCCTCCCCATCGCCACTTTCTGCTTCTGCCCCGCCGAGAGTTGATAGGGCTTTCTCTTGTAAAGGATCTTCTTGATCTGGAGCCTGTTGGCTAGGCCATCCACGATTCTCTTGATCGCACCTGTTTCCGTCCTTCGAAGT
>JAUWNS010000147.1 GCA_030612485.1 Candidatus Bipolaricaulota bacterium | reverse complement strand
TCGCCAATTTGCGTTAAGTCAAGGTTTTACTCTGGCAAGAATTTATCTCCTTCAATATACAACCATACTGCTACATTCCTGAGAGTCGAATATTTCCTCGTTAAGGGGAGGATGATCGTGCCTGTTGATCAACCTCAGTGGTAAGTTTGTGAAGGATGATGTCCGCCGGGTGGTGCCTCCAGCCTGGAAGGTCTCTGCTTGGAAGGAACGATCAGCCTGTTTCTCCGCGGGCGCTGCGGTAAACACGAGCGCGAGAGAAGATGAGGAGCCTTAAGTTTCAAATCCCGCGCGTTATACCACCGTAAATGTTGAACGGTAAAGACTCTCAATCTCACTCGGCTCGGGATGGCGCGGGTTGCTCTTGGCGTTGACGTTTGTTGCCGCCCGGTTTGACATGATCTCAAGGTCGCTCTCACAAACGGTGATCACTTCGTCAGCGAGGCCATACCTTCGATCGATATTCACAAGAAGCTCTTGAAAGGTCGTTTCACTCAGAGAATCAAGCTTTGTGCACTTCTCTTGCGGTATTTCGGGAAGGTTGAACGCAAAGACAGATGCGAGCAGTTTAGCGTTGGTGAGCCCATGGGGTGTATCGTAGAACCCGCTTACCTGGTGCGACATGGCATGAATCAGCCCCAGGCCCACCTGCTGCATCGCCGCACCGGCAAGCAGACTGGCCAAGGCCATCTGTTCCCGCGCTCCGAGGTCATCACCATGGTTAACCGCACGATCCAGGCTTTCAAGCACGAGTCGAATTGCTTCCAATGCCAATAGATCAGAGAGACGATTAGAGAGGGTGGAAACGTAGGCCTCAAGAGCGTGGATAAAGGCATCGATCCCCGTCCACAGCGTCAGTTTTGGCGGCAAGGTCAGAGTCAACTCGGGATCGACGATCGCCATGTGCGGAGCCATTCTGGGATCTCCTAGGGAAAGCTTCTCTTTGGTTTTTTTATCGGTGATCACAGCCCAGAAGTTGAGCTCTGTTCCTGTGCCAGCGGTGGTCGGAACCATGATTGTAGGAACAGTCTTGTTTTGTATCTTTGTGCTGTTAATAAGTTCCAGCACGTCTTCAACCCCGTTCGCATAACATATTGCAGCAGCCTTGCTCGTATCAAGCGGACTTCCACCGCCCACTCCGATAACCACATCCGGCCTATGCGCCTTAAGAAAATGCACACAATGTCTTACTGTGTCTACGTCCGGGTTTTCCCCGACCCCATCGAATATTGCAAACTCTATCTCTCTTTCCTTTAAGGAGGAGATGGAGGCATCTAACATTCCGGACCGATATCTACCCGGGGTGATAACGAATGCCACACGCTTAAACCCGTTTTGTTCGAGCTCCTCAGGCAAGACTCCGATTCGCCCGGTCCCAAAGTCTATTCTTGTGGGCAACTTGAAATTCAAGCGGCTGCTCTGTGTTTTCACGTTTTTCCTCCTAAGACCTTTCGCTGTTAATGGCAATTATACCCCTGAACATCGTTCGATCAGCTGCCTCACATCGCCTGTGCCTTCGAAGGCCCAAATCATCTTGCTGATGCCCTTGGCGCGATCCTTTCCAAGAACTGGACTCGCCAACCACTGGAATTTCTCGCTTAGTTCGTTATCCGTCGGCAATGTGCTCGCTGGCTCCCATGGTGCTTGCTTTCTTGAAGCGATGAAGATCCGGCCATCCTGTGTGACCACCTCCACGTCGGCGTATGTCTTCGCAGGGAAAGCCTGCTCGTATTCAGGCATCACTTCTGCTTCAACACGATCGGCCAGGGCCAGAACCGCACCGTCATGGATGCGAGGTGGTAGCACTTGGCGGGGCCCCAGCTCGCCATCGATCAAAGCTGCAGCCACCGGATAGGCTAGATTGTACTGGGCTTGCTCCGTGTTTTGGGGATGCGCACGACTGAGCTTGACAGCAGCCTCAAAGGTGCGCACGTGAATGCGCGAGATATCGTTGGTGGTCACGCCATTTTGGTGAGTGATTTCAAGCGCACCGGCAATAGCCGGCTGGGCCCAGCGGCAGCTAGCATAAGGCTTAAAGTAAAGGTTCAGCACCTCATATCGGTCGCCGAGACTCATTACCCACTCGGGGTCAGGCGCATCGCTGAATAGTGGCTCCACACCGGTGAAGCCGCGCTGCGCCATCAGCACTGACACCATGCCCACCATGGCACCCCACCCGACGCTATCCTTGCCCATGCACGGCGTGTCGATCCCCTTCATCATTGGCGCGATAGGAGCGTGATACTCGGCTATACCCAAGGCCTGGCGGAGTGTATTGGCACTCAAGTCCAGAACCTTGCCAGCAGCTGCCGCACCGGCGATGGCACCCCAACTGCCGGATGAATGGTAGGTCTGGTACAGAGCATGCCGAATCAGTCCTGCCCGAATGCCGATCTCATATCCCACGATCAACGCGGTCAGAAACGCCTCGCCTGACAGATTGGCACAGCGTTCGCTGGCTGCAAGTAGTGTTGGTAGCACGCACGCACCTGGATGACCCTTGATGCACCGGTAACCATCGTCGATGTCCAACGCATTGGCCGCAAAGCCGTTCACCAGTGTTGCCCCAACAGCCGATGCGCGCTGGCCGTTGACCAGAACCGTTGCCTCATCGCCCGCGTGTTGCTCAACACAGAAATGGGTCATGAGCTTTCCGACGGGGGTTGCCGTTCCAGCGATAAGAGCGCCTAGTGAATCCAGGAGACATCGCCTGGCCTGATGTTGAACTTCGGATGATAAGTCCTTCCACGTAGTTTGCAGGATAAACTGGATGGCGTGGTCAGTTCTGTTCATGATACCCACTCAAAAGTTGTTGGAGACCCAAACGAGTTCGACGATCTCAACCGGCCGCTATACCAGTAAAGATGTAAATTAGCTTCACCAGCTGGCGTTAGGTGGCTTGAACCACTTGCAGCTGGCAATGCCCGATAGGATTGTGGCAATATCCGGTGGCGAAATCCTACTGGCCGTCGCGTGCAATCAGCTAAATTTCCTCCTCTCGTTTGATTTCCAGTGAATGCTCTGTTTTCCAGGTAAGAGCTAGCGGTTTAGCAACGCAAATTTTTCAGTCATGTGACATGATAGCGTTTCTATTTTATGTCTCCCGGAGGTCCAGGATTTCCAGGCCTTCAACTTTATCCAAAATGTTAACGACCTCTTCTTTCGGAACATCCCGGATCTTAACAACCGCATCCCATTTGGTCGGGTCCTTGGGAGAAGGGGTGCCGCCGAAGGCGGGTATTCCCCAGCCTTGTTCTCCAATGACGCCAATGAGCTTGGCTATCTCTCCCTTCACGTTCGGCATACGCACCGTAACCCGTAGACCGGGCTCCCGAGATCCAACCATCTCCATCAACTTACTCAACAGATTAATCTCGGTAAGGATACCTACCACGATGCTTTCCTCCAGCACAGGTAGACAACCGATATTGTTCTCGACCATGATGCGGGCTGCCTCTTCTATCGTTTCGTCCTTCTCGATAGTGATGATCTCTTTAACTTTAACCATCACCTCCCTAATGGTCAGGTTGGAAAGGAACCGGGAGATCTCCCAGACGTTCAAGCTATCCAGCTTTGCAGGCTGGATCAGCAGTGTCTGTCGGCTTACCAAGCCCAATAACCGCTTCCCTTTTCCGATGACCGGCAAGTGACGGACATTGTTCTCCGCCATGTAACGTTGGGCCTCGATAACGGGCATTGTTGGCTCCACCATCAGCGGGTGTTTTGTCATACAATCTTTAACCAGCATCAACTACCCCCTTCCGTACTTCCTTACTTGCCAAGGGTTACGACGGCTTCCATTTTGGACAACTCCTCCAGTGGGATGTGACAGTAAATACGATGCCCCTCTCCAGTAGTTTGTGGCGAAGGATCTTCTTCCTCGCATACGCCCCCGAGCTTACGAGGACAGCGGGTGTGAAAGGGGCACCCACTGGGGGGATTCAGGGCACTTGGGACTGTCCCGCTGAGACGGATGCTCTTTTGATCTGCCGAAGGGTCTGGTATGGGGACAGCCGAGAGCAAGGCTTCCGTATATGGATGATAGGGTGGTGAGTAGATGGCTTCGGCAGGACCAATCTCACATACCTTCCCCAGATACATCACCGCCACGTAATCGGAGAAGAAACGAACCACGCTGAGATCATGAGAGATAAAGAGCATCGTGATATCGTGCTCCTTCTGGAGGCCCAACAACAGATTCAGAATAGCGGCCTGTACCGAGACGTCCAGTGAAGAGGTCGGCTCATCGCATACCACCAGCTTGGAATGACTGGCTATAGCTCTAGCCAAGGCCACCCGCTGCTTTTCCCCTCCACTTAGCTGACGTGGCATGCGCTTGTAATAGCTCTCGTCCAGCCTAACAGCGTTTAATAGATGGATCACTTCCTTCCTCGCCTCCTTGCGGGAAATTTCGGCAAAGAGGAGCAGGGGGCGCCTGATCTGGTATCCCACAGTGAAGGAAGGGTTCAGGGTAGATTCGGGGTTCTGGAAGACCATTTGAAGATCCTTAACGAGCTTGTTGTCGCGCTTGGACACGGGAGGGCGGATATCAAAGCCCAAGAACTCCATCTCCCCACTGATAGGTGATTCTAATCCGACGATGGTCTTGGCCAGTGTGCTCTTGCCACAGCCCGATTCACCGACGATTCCCAAGGTTCTTCCCTTTGGTACCTCGAGACTAACATCATCCACTGCCTTAACATAGCGCTTCTTACCCAAACCGACCAAGCTGGCTAATGACCTGCTTTCCTGCTTGTAATAGGTTTTGACATGCTCAAGTCGCAGTATCGGTTCACCGGTATCTTCCCGCCTGCTACGCTCTATCATTTCAGGGACCAGTCCCTCCGGCGGCTGCCATTCCTCTTCAGCTATCTCCTCGGCGTGATGGCAGCGGACGGAGTGATCAGGAGCTAGTTCGCGCAGTCTCGGATGCTTCTGTTGACAGGAGGCACGAGCGTAGTCACAACGAGGTTCGAAGATGCAGCCTGGAGGAAGGTTCGTGGGTGAAGGGACCCGTCCTCTGATAGGGGGGAGCTGGCTTGCTTCCTTGCTCTCCCCCAGCTTGGGGACACAACGCATGAGTGCCTGAGTGTATGGATGCATGGGCTTTAAGAAAACATCCTCCACTGAGGCCCTCTCCACAATCTCACCGGTGTACATTACCCCCACCTTGTCGGAGACATAGGCGATGACACCCAGGTTGTGGCTGATGTACAGAATACCTGTGTCGAACTGGCGTCGCAGATCGGCAATCAAGTCCAATACGCTCGCCTTCACGGTTACATCCAGGGCGGTGGTCGGCTCATCCATGATCAGGAGAGCCGGGTTATTGAGTAACGCGATGGCGATGATCACCCGCTGTTGCTGACCACCGGAGAGCTGATGGGGATAGCGTTTCATCATCGCTTCTGGATCAGGCATGTACACCTGTTTTAGCATCTCGATCGACCTTTTAGAGGCCTTTCCTTTCCTGAAACCACGGTGAACCGTCAATACCTCCCTCAGTTGTTCCCCGATGCGTAAGGAGGGGTTAAGAGCAGCCATTGGATCCTGATAGACCATGGAGATTTGGTCGCCGCGCAGAAGGCGTAGATCCTTCTGGCTCCGCCCCCGTAGCTCCTGTCCCTGAAAGAGGATACTACCGTTGTCTATCCGACCGTTGCGATCCAAGAAGTTGACAACCCCAAAGGCAACCGTGCTCTTACCACAACCCGATTCGCCGACCAGGCCAAGGGCCTCTCCTCGGTGGATCTCAAAGGAGACATCACGCACCGCTGATACCACGCTCTTACGCATT
>JAUWNS010000132.1 GCA_030612485.1 Candidatus Bipolaricaulota bacterium | reverse complement strand
TCAATCCGTCCCATGAATCAGCCCTTTCTCATCATCCGTCAGCAGTCGTGCAAACGAGATCTCTGTGACGCCGCCACCGCGACTCATGTCCAGGAAGCCCAAGCGCTTGGCATCGACAGCAAGTCCGATAGCTTCGTCGGCGGAGACCTCGAGAATGCGCCCCCACATCGATCGCCAGAGCCCTTCGCCGCGCATACCGAGCGCGTACCCGAGGAAGAGCGCAAACGCCAAGCAAGCAGGCGTCGCGCTCACTCGTCGGCGGTACTTTCGCGCTCGCCCCTCCAGGTGCCCCGATTGCGTCCAGGGTGAGGCTGCGTTTCTCACAACCTTGTCGATTGTGCTCTCACTTAAGCGGCTGCCCGCCACCGAAGTGACAACATCGGTCATTCCCTGTGTTAGAGTCCAGGGACGTGGTGTATTGGTAGGACGGTGCAAGAGGGTTGCAAAGAACGACCATCGCCGCCATCTTCGGAAGATATACAAAACCGCCGACATCGTTCGGCACCGAGGAGGAAGCGATGGTCACAGAGAAGGTAGACGGTTTGGCATGGCTGCGCAAGCAGGTGGAAGCAGCGGACAAGGATCTGTTACGTGAAATGGTCCAGAGGATGGCTGAGATGTTGATGGGAGCAGAAACTGACGGTATCTGCGGTGCTCCGTACCGCCAGCCCAGCACCGATCGAGTCAACCGCCGCAACGGTTACCGTGAACGCCGGTGGGATACCCGTGTCGGGACGATCGATCTTGCGATCCCCCGTCTGCGTAAGGGGAGCTACTTCCCAGATTGGCTTCTCGATCCCCGCCGTCGGCCGGAACGTGCGTTGGTGCAAGTGGTCACTGAGTGCTACGTACGCGGCGTCTCCACACGGCGAGTGGATGGAGTGGTTAAGCGCCTTGGCCTCGAAGGAATGAGCAAGAGCCAGGTCTCAGAGCTGGCGAAGCAACTGGACACGATGGTGGAAAGATTCCGGAACCGCCCGTTGGATAATGGACCGTACACGTTCGTCTGGCTCGATGCGATGACGCAGCGGTGTCGGGAGGAAGGTCGAGTGGTTAACGTGGTGACCGTCATCGCGACGGGGGTGAACGGTGATGGCCACCGAGAGATCCTCGGCGTGGATGTGATCACCAGTGAGGACGGAGAAGGATGGAAGGCGTTCCTGCGTGGCCTGGTGAATCGAGGCCTGAGCGGGGTGAAGTTGGTGATCTCTGATGCACACGCCGGTCTCAAGGCGGCAATTGCTGAGGTGCTTCCAGGCAGTTCCTGGCAGCGTTGTCGGACCCACTTCATGTGCAATCTGCTCACCAAGGTGCCGAAGAGCGCACAAGGCCTAGTCGCGACGATGGTGCGATCAATCTTCGCGCAACCCAGCGCCAAGAACGTCAGGGGCCAACACAAACTGGTGGTGGAGCAGTTCAGCACTCGGTTCCCCGAGACGGCAGAGATGTTGAGCGATGCTGCAGAGGAGATCCTCGCGTTCGCCAGCTTTCCCAAGGCGGTCTGGCGACAGATCTGGTCGAACAACCCGCAGGAGCGACTTAACCGTGAGGTCCGACGACGCACCGATGTGGTTGGAATCTTCCCCAACCGCGCAGCGATCATCCGCCTGGTCGGTGCCGTGCTTGCCGAACAGAACGACGAGTGGATGATCACCCGCAGGTACATGTCCGTTAGTGTCTTACGCAAGGCGCAAGCGAAGAGCAGTCAACCTCAGCGAGAGGAACTAAGCGAATCGAAGGAGGAACCGATGCTGGTCGAGCAGCTGGTCGCTTGATCAGTCAGCCGAGGATGGAACAATACACCACCTTGACGGACGTGGCCCCCTCATAGCACGAGGCCTGCTTCAACCAGGGCCATGTAGCTGGCTTAGGGGGCCCGTTGCCTCATTTAAAAATGTACACGAAATGAATTCGTCAGCTCACTTGAAAATGTACTCCAAATCGACGTGTCATTCCTCCTGTTTCGGTCTGTTCTTTGACCGTGCCAGTGCCTCTAATCTGTCTTGCAGCCTGATGATCTCCCGTTTCAGCTCTACCGGGTTTAGCTTCGCGTATTCCTTCTTGAGAGCTTCCTTTGCCTGCTTGGGGACAAAGCTTGACTCAAGCACCCGCCGAAAAGGCGTCCTTGCCCGATCGTACTTCTTCTTCACCCTACTTCCAATCCGCGTCTTCTTGATCAGCTTCATAACCGGCTGAAAGAAGTTCGTGTACAGCCGCAGGTGGGCGTAGAGCTCGTTTATCACCTTAAGTTCTTCTTCTGTGTCGTACCGTAGGTACCCAACCGCTCTCCTCACCACAGAGTAGTTCTTCTGCTCCACAAAGCAATTGTCGTTCTTCCGGTACGGCCTACTGCGGGTGAATGTGATCTTGTTCTCACGACAGTAGCGTAACAGATGCCCGTTGATGAATTCGCTCCCATTGTCTGAATCAATCCCTAAGATCTTGAATGGAAACCGCTTCTTGGCCTTCTCAATCCCGGCAAAGACCCACACCTGTGCCTTGTTCTTCACCGCTTCAGTCTCGGTCCACCCCGTACATATATCGGTCATATCCAGGGTTTGTATGAAGTCTCCACTGGGGTCGCCTCCTCCATGTGACACAAGATCGATCTCCACAAACCCAGGACGCTTCTCATTCCAGTCACTAAATGTCCGAATCGGGATCTGATGCTTCAACAACGTCCCGGGCTTGGTGTTCGATCGTGCTTTCAACTGGTATCGTTTCCTTGCCGGAGCCAGTAATCGATCGATCGTTGCCGGACTAATCTCAAGCAGCTTCTTCCTTACCTCCTCGTTGACCTTCAATTCGCCCAGCCGTTCCAGTACTGGGATGATCTCAGAAAGGTATGGCTTCAATCTCTTTCCACAGATACAGTCACAGATTACCCATACCTTGAGCAAGGCGACAACGACCTCCTTGTCGTATTTCCTTGGCCGCTTCCGTTGTTTCTTCTTCCTCTTCGTCCGCCCATCCTCGACTAGGGTGATCGTGCGCCCACCTTCCCTTACCCTCCCTATTACCTTGGGCGTAGCTCGTTCCCTCAGCACCCTGGCGGCGTAAGAACGGTTGTAGCCTGCCAGTTCGACCACCGTGTCGAGGATCTTCCCCTTCTCTTTCTTCCTTGCTCGTTTGTAGTTGAGCGCCAATTGCTTCGTTACTGCCTGCTTTTCCTTCATCGTTAGCCCCATCGGTATCCCCTCGCTCAATTCATCCTTGCGTGAAGAGATACCGTAGCCTCGCCTCCTGTTTCGAGTACATTTCTTACGTGAGGCAACGATACAATTTGGAGTACTTTTTTAGTGAGGCAATGTGGGGGGTTGACATATGGAAGTAGTACTGATATACTGGAGGTACATACTTACATCAATGTACTGGGGGTGTCAGATATGAGGCGTATTGTGCTTGCGGCAGTGATCATGGCCGGAATACTTGCATTCAGCACCAGTTGTGCTCTTAACCCTCCGCTGGGTGCTTGCTTCAGTAGCATTCCCGATCCAAGTGGCGAGCCGCTGACAATGCAGTTCAGCGCAGCCTGCTCGACTCACTATGGGGAACCGCTCGGAGTTGGGTACATCTACGAGTGGCATTTCGGGGATCGGCAGATGAAGAGGGAATATAGCTCAGCGCTTACCACCTACACGTACCATGAGGCTGGCACATATACTGTTGAACTGTTGTTGATCGGGTGGAACGGCGAGATGGCACGAGCGAGGAAGAAGGTAGAAGTCACCGGTTCGTAGCCTGAAGATGCTGTGGGCAAGACGTTGATGCCATGCTCCCGCGGAAACAAGCGAAGAGATGGCCTGGAACACCTCGGTGGGATGACGGCTGGGTTTCGGACGCATGCAACAGCTCTCGCTGACAAGGAATGCATCAACGTCACCCACATCTCGGGCTCGGTTTCGATGCACTTCGCCATGAACACATCGACCTGACTCACGTTCCGCGCGACATACGCCGCCGCGAGCTTCTTCAGGAGTGCACGGACTGCACCGATTTCTTTCTGTGTTGCCGTCAACGGGCTCCTTTAAGTCCAAGCATCCGGAGGATGACAAGAGGAGCATAGCATAGAGAGCTACTTAGGGAACAGGCCTTGGTGAAGTGTTGGCGCCCAGTGAAGTCCGGCCTCAGCAGAGGTTTTCGCGGGATGGAGTTCTCGGAGAATGTGTCGTTCTCTTCATCGAAGACCTACTTGGGATGACGCTTGGGGGCCGCGATCGCGCAGAGATTGAAGGTCGGCATTCTGACTGTGTGCAAGGCTGGCAAGCTGCCTGTTGAAACGGACAGAGTGGAATTCCGAGACTACACAGGCCAGGAGAAGCAGTTGGAGATCCGGCAGGACATCTTGTCCCCCGGTCTGCGTGTGCTGATTGTCGATGAATGGATCGAGACGGGAGCGCAGGTCTCAGCAGCCATCTCTCTTGTCGAAGGTCAGGGAGCTGTCGTCGCAGGCATTGCAACCATCAGCATGGATGAGAACGAATGGACCCGATCGTTGGACTGCAGCTTTACTGTTTGGTCGGTGTGGACCCATGATGGTTAGCAACCTGCTAGGCTGAATCTTCGGCACTCTGAGGGCTAGCCTGGCTGCCATAGATTCGCGACGGAGCTTGCGCTATAATGGCAGCCCATTCCTGTGGGGCGAGTTGCTTGAGACACACGCTGGTTCCTCACCCATCAGAGCAAGGAGCATGGAGAGCGCCAAGCATGGTGCTCTGCCATGAGGTTATGCTCGCGCATCGAGTCCTGTGCGCATCGGCACGGGAGGATGTTCGGTTTGAGCATGCAGGGCAGTCAATCGACCGCACAGCGCTACGCCTGGATATACAGGCTTCCCTTCTACTACGGATGGGTGATCGTGTTCCTTGGCGCGTTCACCATGTTCTTCACGACACCTGGACAGTCCGACTCGTTCTCGATCTTCATGAACTCGTTCATCAACGAGTTCGGTTGGAGCCGCACCCTCGTGTCATCCCTATATTCGACTGCGACGTTGGTCTCCGGCGCACTGATGTTCTTCGTGGGGCGACTTGTCGATCGTTTGGGTTCGAAGCGCGTGGCCATGCTGTCGGCTGCCATCCTCGGAGCTGCCTGTCTGCTCCTGAGCTACGTGATCTCTCCGGTCATGCTATTTGCCGGCTTCTTCCTTGCTCGTCTGACGGGTAAAGGTGCGCTGGACCTCTCGTCCAAGACGCTTGCGCCCAATTGGTTCATCTCGCGGCGTGCGTTCGCCATCATGTTGGTGGGACTTGGCGGCACGCTCGGAGGTGTGCTCTTCCCCCTACTGAATAACTACCTTATCGCCACCTTTGGTTGGCGTATGGCCTATCGCATCCTTGCCAGCGGCTTGTGGCTTGTCTATGTTCCCATCACCCTTCTGTTCCTCATCAATCGGCCGGATGTGGGGATATCGCCTCACACCAAGCGTCAATCGGGCGACGGTGTGGTGGTTGAGACCGTGGCAATCGAGGAACTGTCGTTCCGGCAATCTCAAGCGATCCGTTCGTCCGCGTTCTGGATTCTCACCTACGTTGTCTTTCAGAGCTCGCTGGTGGGAACCGGCGTCATTTTGCATTTCGTCTCCATTCTGGAAACCCGGGGTTTCTCGATGACGTTCGCAGCAGCCATCATGGGGATCAAGCCTCTGGTGGGCTTGATCACTACGGTTCTTACCGGCCTCGTTCTCGATCGCATTCGGCGGATTCACCTTGTGTTAGCGATGACTTGCTTCATGTAGGTGGTCTCATTCGTGCTACTGGCATTTCTTCAGAGTGCGGCCATGGCGTATCTGTACGCCATCGTGGGAGGAACGGCTGGAGGAATCGCGATCATCTGCATCGGTGTGCTAACCCCGGATTTGTTTGGCAGGCGATACCTGGGCGATATTCTCGGCGTCACGGCTGCCCTCAATGTTGTCGGCTCCGCCATCGGCCCGATCATCTTCGGGGCAGCCTTTGACTTGCTGCAAGGATATCGCGAGATCATCATCCTCTCATTCATCTTGCCTTTGCTCGCGGGTATCCTGAGTCTGTTCGTTCGCCAACCTGTCATGAAGGCCAACCGTGCCGAGAGGTAGCGAGGCTAGTTCCGCCAGTGGACGTTCAGCGGATGTGCATCAGGAACTCAACGTTTCCCTTCTCACCCTGGATGGGAGAGATCATGTCCGCGATCACCTTCCACGGTGTCTCGTTCTCGATGAACGCACGAATCTCCGCGAGAACAGCATCGCGATCCTCCGCATTCTTAACCACCCCGTCGCTTGGCAGTCGATCCTTTCCAACCTCAAACTGAGGTTTAACGAGAGCCACGATTTCGCCGTCGGGCGCGATAATGTCGACAAGAGGGGGGAGGACCAGCTTCAGGGAGATGAACGAGACGTCCACAACCGCGAGGTCGATCGGTTCGCCGATATCCTGCGGCTCGAGGTAACGGGCGTTGATCCCTTCACGGGCGACGACGCGCGGATCGCGACGGATCTTGGCGTGCATCTGATCGTGGCCGACGTCGATCGCGTAGACTTTTTTCGCGCCGTGCTGGAGAAGACAGTCGGTGAATCCACCGGTTGACGCGCC
>JAUWNS010000127.1 GCA_030612485.1 Candidatus Bipolaricaulota bacterium | reverse complement strand
AGGCGGATGTTGAACCGCGGCTGGTAACGCTTGATCAGGGAATCCTCGAGGATGAACGCCTCCGCCTCGGTGGAAGTCTGGATCACCTCGAAGTCCGCGATCTCCTGTGCCAATCTTCGCGTCTTCCTCGGCATCCCCTTCGGAGAGTGAAAGTAGGAGCGCACGCGATTCTTCAATATCGCGGCCTTCCCCACGTAGATCACCCCTCCCTCTGCATCCTTCATCAGGTAGACCCCGGGTGAGGAGGGGAGGCGTGCAAGCCTCTTCTTGATCCGATCGTTCGCTGACATTTCTTTCCGCATGGTAGCGGGAAGGAGGGAATTGCTCAAACCAGCTTGGAGGATGCGCTTAGTGTATCGGCACCGAGCGTGAACCCACGGGCGAGGGGCTCCAGCAAATCTTCTCCTCATCTTTCTCAATATGGAGCGAGAGGAGGGAGCAGTTCTGGCAAGAGGTTCTCCAGGGCTACTCTTCTACGAACTCATCCCTGATCGCGGCGAGCAGAGAGGGACGGAAGAGGATATCGATCGCTGTCATCGCCATCGCTTTAGCCGCGGCGAGCATCGCCTCCCTTCCTTTCTCGGAGTTGGACGCTTCGACGAACTCGGTGGAGTGCCCAACAAGATCGGCCGGGCCAATGCTCAGGTAAGGGTGGATCGCTGGAACCACATGGCTGACATTACCCATATCGGTGGAGCCGATCCCCTCTTTGGGATCGACATCGTCAAACTCCCAGCCCAGTCTCTCGAGGTTCTCCTTGAACGTTAGAGCCATACTCATGTTCGTCTTAAGGCTCTTGTAAGCCCCTTGCATCTCCAGTTTAACCTTGGCCCCGGTCGCCTTCGCCGCCCCGTGGGCGCAATCTTTGGCCCTTTCCAGCAGCTTGTCGCAGTCGTCATCATCCATCGCGCGCACATAGAAGAGCGATGCCGAATGATCGGGCACTACGTTGGGGGCCACTCCCCCATCGGTGATGATCCCGTGCACGCGGGCGTCGCTCACCATATGCTGGCGCAACGCGTTGATCGCGTTGAAGGTTTGGATCGTGGCATCCAGAGCGTTTATTCCCTTCTCCGGTGAGCCGGCAGCGTGGGAGGATTTGCCGAAGAACTCGATCGAGAGCTTGCGACGGGCCAGGGCGTGCTTCCACAGCACCGTCCTCCCTGAGGGATGGAACATCATAACCACATCCACTTCATCGAATACGCCGGCCTCAGCGAGGGTCACCTTCCCGCCGCCACCCTCTTCACCCGGTGTGCCGATGAGTTGGATCGTACCGGGGAATTCTTCTATCCCCTTGGCCAGTCCTAGCGCCGCTCCCAAGCTGGCGGTGCCGATCAGGTTGTGTCCACAGGCATGCCCTATCTTGGGAAGAGCGTCGTACTCCGCGAGGAATGCCACGACAGGACCGTCTTCTGAACCTGCATGAACGGCTCTGAAAGCCGTCTCTAAGCCGCCGACAGGTTTTTCCACCTTGAATCCGGCATCCGCAGCTGCTGAAGAGAGCCACTGCGCGGCCTTGACCTCCTCAAACTTGGTCTCAGGGTTCTGATGGATCTTCTCCGCGAGGTCGATGAGCTGTGGCCTCAATGCATCGATCGCCTTCCGAGCGGCTGTCTTCTTCGCTTCGATCGCTTGTTCGTTCATCGATTTCCCCTTTTCAAGCTGCTTTTTATCCATCATTAGTCGGTGTAGAGGTGGCAGGCGACACGAGTTCCATCAGGTAATGTAATGCTTTGAGGTTCCTTATTACGGCACACCTCACCGATCATCTCTGGGCACCGTGGATGAAATCGGCAGCCCGCAGGAGGATTTATCGGGCTCGGCACTTCTCCGTGCAGGATCTTCCGCTTCTCGGCTTTGGGGTCTGGCTTGGGAATTGCGGCCAGTAGCGCACGCGTGTAAGGGTGTTTGGGATCCGAGAAGAGTGTATCCGCACCTGCTATCTCCACGATCTTACCCAGGTACATCACGGCCACGTGATCGCTGACGTGCTTGACCACGCTTAGATCATGGGCGATGAAGAGGTAGGTGAGGTGCAGTTCATCCTGCAGATCCATCAACAAGTTCAGGATCTGGGCCTGTATGCTGACATCTAGCGCCGTCACCGGCTCATCACAGATGATGAATTCTGGTTCTACAACGAGGGCGCGAGCGATGCCGACCCTCTGGCGCTGGCCGCCGGACATCTCGTGGGGATAGCGGTTTAAGAAACGGCGCGATAGGCCGACGAGATCCATGACCTTGACTAATCTCGCTTCCAGTTCCTTCCTGGGGACCAATTTGTGGATGAGCAACGGTTCGCTGACGATCTGGCCGGCCGTCTTTCGTCTGTTGAGGGAGGAACTTGGATCCTGAAATATCATCTGGATCCGCCGCCTCATCCTCTTCAGTTCTCCGCCTTTGATCTTTGCGAGGTCGTCATTCGCGTACCTGACTTCTCCGGCGGTCGGTTCGATCAGGCGCGCGATCACCTTCCCTGTGGTTGTCTTCCCCGAGCCAGATTCGCCGACAAGGCCGAGTGTAGAACCCTTGTAGATGGTAAAGTCGATCCCGTCTACCGCTTTGATCTGCCGGCGGTCGAACATCTGTGCGAACCAATCACCTCCAGCAGGGAAGTACTTCGCCAACCCTCTCACTTCTAACAACGTGTCGTTATTCATTGCACTCATCGACCTTCAAGCAAGCGACCTTCCGCCCTGTGGAGATCTGTTCAAGCAAAGGCTCCACCTGCCAACACCTCTCATCAGCGTGCCGACATCGAGGACTGAAGTTGCACCCTTCGGGGAGACTGATCAGGTCTGGGACTTCCCCAGGGATCGACGGAAGCCGTTTCTGTCCCTTCTCGTCCAAGTGCGGTATCGAGTTCAAGAGTCCGTGCGTGTACGGGTGCAATGGGTTCTCATAGAGGGCGTACACACCCGCCTCCTCAACGATGCAGCCGGCGTACATGATGATCACCCGGTCGCATGAGGTAGCGACCACGGCAAGGTCGTGGGTGATCAGGATTGTCCCCATCCCAAAATCCTCTTTAAGTTGATCGATCAGCTCAAATATCTGAGCTTCGATCGTTACGTCCAATGCGGTCGTCGGCTCGTCAAGGATCAGCATCGCTGGGTTGCAGGAAATGCCCATCGCAATCAGTGCTCGCTGGCGCATCCCCCCACTGAACTCGTGGGGGTAGTTACCAGTGCGCTTCTCCGGTTCCGGAATCCCGACCTGCGTCAGCAACTCGACCGCGCGGCTCTTCCTCTCCTTACGGGTGAGTTTGGTGTGGAAGTGGAGGACACGGCCAATCTGCTCCCCAATGGTGAGAGTGGGGTTAAGGGAGCTGAGTGAATCCTGAAAGACCATGGCGATATCTTTCCCACGGATCTTTTGCATCTCTTTTTCCGATTTCGCCAGTAGATCTTCTCCTCGAAAGAGGATACTTCCGTTCTCGATCTTGCCGGGGTTCTCGATCAACCGCATCACGGAGAGAGCGGTGACTGTCTTTCCCGAGCCAGATTCCCCTACGATCCCGAGGGTCTCCCCCTCCTCGAGGTGGAAGGAATTTCCGTCCACGGCCTTGACGACCCCTTCCTCCGTGTAGAAGCGTGTAACCAGGTGATCGATCTTCAGGAGGGGCACACTCATTGCACCCTCCTCGCCTGGCGTGGGTCGAGCGAATCGCGCAGGCCATCTCCTAGCAGGTTGAACCCTAAGATAGCCAAGGAGATAAAGACCCCAGGGACGACCGCGTACCACCAGGCGCGCAAGAACAGGAAGTCACGCGCTTCATTGAGCATGATCCCCAGGCTGGGATGAGGAGGTTGGAGCCCCAACCCCAGGAAGCTAAGGGACGAGCTGGTGAGTACGGTCGTCGCCATCATCAACGATGCCTGCACGA
Organism: Candidatus Bipolaricaulota bacterium; assembly: GCA_030612485.1. Next base: position 2,954 of record JAUWNS010000127.1, on the reverse strand, counting down.
TGATCGGAGGGATGGTGTTGACGAACACCTCTTTGGTCAGTATCCGCCCCCCGGAGGCCCCGGCAATCTTGGCGGCATCGACGTAGTCCTCGGTCATCTCTTGCATGACAACGCCCCGCATGACACGGGCGAACCGCGGTGAGTAGGTGATAGCGATGACGACCATGATCTTTACCATATTGCTTAAGACGAACGGTCCGATCCTGGTCTTGCCGATGCCGAATGCTCCCAGAAGAGCGATAGCAAGGACTAATGTGGGGAAGGAGAGCATGATATCCACCACTCGCATGATCAACTCATCGACCCAGGTCCCCTTCTTGTAGCCCGCTATCGCCCCCCTCGCCACACCCAAGACAAGTGCCACGGCGATAGAGCCCACAGCAACTTGCAACAGGGTTCTCGTGCCGTAGATCGCACGGGATAGGATATCACGCCCGAACTTATCGGATCCGAGGAGGAACAGCTGCCCTTCCCCGCTTCGCGACAGCGGTGGGAGCGGATTGTGCTCTCCCCGTGGGGCGTTGAACTGTTCCACCGGGTTATAAGGGGCCAGCAAGGGCGCGAATACGGCGATAACGAAGTATGAAAGGACTATGACCCCCCCAACCAGAGAGAGCTTGTTCTTCTTGAAGTTATGCCAGAACTCCTGCAACAGGCCGCGGTGGGCCCGCATTCCGAGTTTAGTCTCTTCTGATAGGTCTTTGCTCATTGCTGGCACCTTTTACTCCGCTCCCCCGTAGCGGATGCGCGGGTCGAGGTATGAATAGAGTATATCGACGATCAAGTTCACTAAAATCCTGACCACAACAATGGTAAGAACGATTCCTTGAATGACCGGATAATCGCGCCGGAAGACACCGGTGATGATCAGGTTGCCGACCCCAGGTAACCGAAATACGGTCTCTGTCACGATAGAACCACCTAAGAGATAGCCGATTGCGTTGCCCATGACGGTGATAACGGGGATCATCGCGTTCTTAACCACATCCCTTCTCACTATACTGGCCTGGCCGATTCCCATCGCCCGTGCTGTGCGCACGTAATCCTGGCCCATGACATCGAGCATAGCTGAGCGCAGCATCCGCATAACGATAGCGGAGTAGGCAGTCCCCAGGGTGATCGCCGGCAGGAGCATCCGGATAAGATTGTCCCCGATGCTCTTGCTCAGTGGGACAAATCCACCCGCTCCCCACGGCTGCAGGAGGTAGACGCCAAAGATTAGGATCAGGATAATACCGAGAAAGAAATTTGGGATAGAGATCCCGATAAGAGCGATGATCCTCGCGATATGATCGGGCAACCTGTCCTGTCGCAGGGCAGAGATAATACCAGTGGGAATTGAGATCAAGAGGGCCACGATCAGCGACAGGAAAGCGAGTTCCATGGTCACGGAGAACCGTTGCGCAATAAGACCCATCACAGAGGAACCCCGCTGGATAGTGACCGAGATGCCAAAATCGCCGTGCAGTGCCTTGCCGGCCCAGAGGAGGTACTGCTGGTGCACCGGAAGATCAAGGCCCAGCTGATGACGAAGCTTCTCCACCAATACCGGGTCCTGCATCGGACCTAGCATCACCCGCACAGGTCCGCCCGGCGCGAGATGGATGAGCATGAAGATGATGATACTGGCGACAAAGAGGGTGGGAACGGCCAAGAACAGCCGTTTGAGAATGTAGATCCCCATCTTTCTCCCTTCCTGCGAGGAAAAACATGAAAGCAGGGCGGGAGGAAGCTCTCTCCCGCCCCGTTGCTGCTCCGACTATCAGCCGGAGAACTCCGTAATGAATCTCAAGTCGATCTCGCCCTGTGAGTTCAACCCATCGCCGAATCCCTTGACCGTATCACGCCAGGCGTGAAGGTTATCGAGGATCATCAGGTCGATCCGGATCACGTTTTCGACCAGCATTTCCTCCATCTTCCACACCAGCTCTTTCCGTTTCTGCTCATCCGGCTCCACGATCGCTTCGTCGTACAGGGCACAGTATTCCGCGTGCCCGGGCACGGTCTCGTGGTAGTGCTCCGCAAGATCCGGAGCAGCGTGGTGCCAGTGAGTGTGGTTGTGGTTATTGCGGTAGTAGCCGGAGAAGAGCCAGGAGATCGCCAGGAAGTTGCTGTACCCCCAGTCCTCCATTCCGCTCTCCCAGTCGAAGGTCTCATACAGCGTGTCGAAGAAGGCCGACTTGTCGATCGGTATGACCTCCACATCGACCCCGTACAGCCTCAACTGCTCCTGAATGATGGTCGACACGTCGACGAACCACTGGACGTTCGTCGCAATCATGCGGAAGCTGAGTCCACCATCAGGGTAGCCTGCCTTAGTCAGGTATTCCTGAGCCAGCACTGGATCGTGCAGGGTCATCCCCTTCAGGTTGGGAGAGGTCCACTCACTATCCGGATACCATGGACCGTACTGCTTGGTGCCCATCCCGTAGAAGAGTTCCTCCGCGATCTCATCGCGATCGATAGCGTGGAACATGAACTTGCGCAGGTTATAGGCCTTCTCGATCGCCGCTTCATCTCCGACCTGATCGGCGGTGATCCCGAACGGCGGGGCACCCAGGTTGAGGGTGACGTACTGTGTCTGGATTCCCGGAATCCGCTTGGTCACGATCCCCGGCATCCGACTGAGTGCCTCAAAATCCCGGAAGGCAACCTTGTCCACGATGTGAAGCGAGCCGGCGATCAGCGCCGCCTGCATCGCAGCCGGATCCCCAACGATCTCGAAGACAACCGTATCGATTTCCTCGGCAGGAACGCCCGCTGCCCAGTAGTCGTCGAACCTCTCCAGCGTGATGTGGGAACCGCTGATCCAATCCACGAACTTGAACGGGCCGGTCCCGACCGGGTTACGGCTAAGATCAGTCCCTGCGAATCCGGCCACACCCTTCTCCTCGGAGCGCTTTCCGTGCGCCCACTGCGGCACGATCCCGTCCAGCACCCGCGACCACTGCTGC
>JAUWNS010000013.1 GCA_030612485.1 Candidatus Bipolaricaulota bacterium | reverse complement strand
TGTGTAGTAGGGAAGACTTCCCGTACCGCCGCGGCGCAAGGATCAGATTGTTCTGTGTGAGGTTCCTGGCATCATCACAGAGCTTGGCCAACTCTTCTTCGCGTCCGACGAAATACGGCGGCTCAACGAGACCTCCCACTTTGAACGGGGTTTCCTTCATAATTTCCTCCGTAGCCATTCCTGGCTATAGCCATACTTGGCTACAGAGTATCCGAATTCCGTACGAAGTCAAGTTATCCACGCGACAACGAAAAAAAGCCCGAGAGCAAACGAAGCTTTGAACAGACCTGTGACGATCATGTGTCAGCGGCTTCTTTCGATAGTTCCGCCAATGTGTTGAACTCGTCTTTCAGATCTTTGTACAGGCGGCGATAAACACGATAGTACTGATTGTACAATGCGTGCCGCCTAGAATCGGGTAAGAATGGCTCTGTGTAGCGTATCCACTGCCGGATTTCTTCGCGGTTATCCACCAGGCCTATCGTCAATCCGACAAGAAAGGCATCGGCGAGTGGGGCCCCGATTCCATCCGTTTCCAGTGTGCGAATGGGTCGTCCAGTGATATCGGCAAGAAGGGAAAGCCAAAGAGGGGATTTAGCAACCCCACCTACAACTATGGTCTCCTTTTTCAGTGGCAAAGCGGCCGCTTCTCCCTCCTCGATTGAGTGTCGGAGTGCATATGCCGTTGCCTCGAGCAGGGCGCGGAAAAGGTGCGCTTTGGTGTGCGATAAAGTGAGACCAACCCACGCGCCGCGTGCATGTGGATCCCAGAGAGGGGCCCGTTCCCCCATGAAATACGGTAGAGCGAGCAGTCCCTCTGATCCGGGTCGTATCTTAGCTGCTTCTTCATCCAGAAGATGAAAGGCTGTCTGCCCCGACTTTCGTGCTTGTTCTATCTCTGCCTGCGCAATAGTATCGCGGAACCAACGGGCCAACGCTCCGGAGGTAGCCGATCCCGCCCACGTGTAGATCTCCTTACCCTCTCCTATAACGTGAGGCATCGATACAAGCTCAGGAGCGAACCCATCTCCAGTATGAATAATTCCCCAGCAGGTGGATGTCCCCATCATTGCCACGTTATCTCCCCGCGAAAGGGCTCCAGCGGCAAAGGTGGCCATCGGGGCATCGACCCCTCCAGCGAGCACAGGGGTTCCTCGTGCTAGACCGGTGAGTTTCGATCCTTCCTCCGTGATCTCTCCGATCACCTCCTTGGCAGCCACAATCCGTTCGGGCATCCGTTTGAGAGGAATGCCCAGTACTTCTGCCATCTCCTCTGACCAGCGATGGGCATGGATATCGTACAAACCGCCAAGGTTCCCTGCTGATGAATGGTCAATTGCTACATTGCCGGTAAGACGGAAGTTGACGTAGCTATTCGGAGGAAGGAAGATCGAGATCTTCCGCCAGTGTTCAGGCTCTTTGTGCTTGATCCACAAGAGCTTTGTATAACCAAAGTAGCTATCTACCCAGTTCCCCGTAATGGAGAACAGATGATCAAGATCAACATTCTGCCGTACCCATTCCACTTCTTCGATTGCGCGGCGATCCATCCAGATGAGGCAGGGCCGCACCGGTTTCATTTTGGCATCGAGCGGAATGCCGCTCCCCCCATAGAGCCCGCTGATGCACACCCCTGCAATTACGCGCGCATCCCTCCCCTGAATCAGCCTTTGAACCACTGTGCAGCTTGCGTTGAGCCAAACGTCCGGCCACTGTTCTGCCCAGAGAGGATGGGGATGCAATACTCCGTATTCTACGGTAGCTGTGCTCAATACGCCGCCGTTTGGGCTTACGAGCACTCCCTTTGTCCCTTGAGTACCAATGTCCACTCCAATCAGAAGCTTCTCCATCTTCCTCACTTCGCGAAAAGCCGATACGGAATTTGAAGCATCTTGGCTACCCAGATGAGTTCCTCCACCCAGTCTCCGTAAGCGGCGTGGATGTGGTTCGAGTCGTACTCGGCCAGGAATTCCTCCGGACCGATCCCGAATCGGGTAAACGCGTGTGGCCACTCGATCTGGGTCGCTTCCGCCTTTTCCTCTGCTTCCTCCTTGGAAAGCTCGATGAACTCACCGGGCACGATCGCCAGCCAGTACTCACCATTGCGGCGGGCGAGGCGGGCAAGGGTTACCTTCCCCGACGCGGCGATGTGGCGGACAGAAGCTCCTCCGGCCGGGAAGTAGAACCCCTGCGGGTAGAACTCAACCTTGGGTAAATTCACATCTGGATCATAGGAATGGCCCGCAAAGTAGGTGGGGTGATTTCCGGAGTTGCAAAGGTCGAAGACGCCGTGTTTCTTGTCGTAGTGGCGCAGGTCGGCGAACAGGATCGGGGCCCCGGTGATGTGCTTCAGGATTTCCATGGTGAGCGCTCCGTCCATGTCGGCTTCGGTAGCGGTGACGATCGTCTCCTTCGGGCCGTTCCAGTCGTAGGGGTCGTTCAGGAACGCCTCAGTTACGTCCATGGTGACGAAGTGGTCGGTGAGCTCAGGCTGACCCTTGATCCCGAGGAACGAGAGTCGCTTCTCGCGCACGATCTCGCGCACGGCAATGTAGCTTCTGATCTGAAGCTTCAGCTTCCCCGGAGTGAGCTGCTTCCCATCATAGCGGATCTTTCCGACCTTCCCCGAAAGCCAGGAAAACGCAACTTCCACTTCATCTTCCGGTACCTCACCGGCCCGACGGATGATCTCGTACTGGTCGATATGTTCAACGTCGATCCCGAACAGGCGCATCCACTGGTCGGTGTTCGCCACGGCGGTGTACATTCCCATAGGACGGCCGCCGAATAGGCCGTAGGTTTCACCCTTGAGCCTGGCCACCGTAGATCCAGCACGGATGAAGGAGAGAACCTTGCGCAGGACTTTCTCGTTGCTGATATCTCCAGAGATACGGCCGTGTAATGCACCGATCTGATCGAGAGCTCCGGCGGAGGCGAGCATTCCAACCATCCCCGGATACCGCGGATTAATGTTAGAAAAAAGGAGAAACGGCCCCGGCGCGAACCGGGAGGCAATCGCCGCTAGGTGGGGGAAGCTCCACACAGCGAAGTTGAAGATCGTAAGCTCACAACCCTCATTGGCAAGCCGCGCCGCTTCGTTTTTGGCAAGCTCTGGAGTCCAGACGATCTCTCGCCCGGTAACTGGCTCTACTTCACCGGTCTTTTCCAACGCCGCGGCGAGTTTCTCCTGAAACTCCAGGTTAAGCCCTTCCAGTTTCTGGTGGACCGATTCCCTCCCGTCGGAGAAGGTAAGAATGCCAACCTTTCTCTTCTTCATTGTAGCCCCTTTTGCCCGCTGCCGGCTAGACCCTCCAGCAGCTCGTTCTCGGAGAGCGCCACATGCTTGATCGCCCGCCTTTCGTAGGTGTATGTGATGTGAATCAACCCATCATCCGATTGAATGATCGCTGGATAGCTGTAGACGCTTGGGCCATCTTCGAGTCTTGCTGCTCTCTGCCACGTAACCCCTTCGTTCAGGGACACCAAGACGTCGAGCGGAGTCCGTAGACCCCATGTATCGAAATCAACCGGCATTTGAGCCGGCCAACCTTGGTCAAGCTTGTCCAGCCTGGCATTGGATGTGGTTGGATTGCAGACGAGTGCGAGATTCCCAGACCTAAGCCTCGCGACATCGAGCCCACTGTTGTTGTTGGGAACGTCCGTGGGCGTCGCATGGGACCATGTTTTGCCATTGTCGTGCGAGTAAGACGCGAATATGCGGTCTTCCTGTGATCGCATGTACACCACAAGCCGGCCATCGGACAACCGTACCAGCGATGGCTGGATGAGGTGCGCGCCCGCTTCTCGTCCAAGGTCGCCGTATACCTCCCACGTCTTGCCTGCGTCCTCGGTGCGGAGAAAACAAGTACTCCAGGAGACCTCGTATTCAACAGGCAGAATGCAGAACCGACCCTCAACCAGGGGCTTGTTCTTCCCGAGAATCCCCGGCTGGAAGTGAAGAAGCTCTAGATCACTCCAGGTTCTTCCTTCATCGCGAGATCGCTTGAGGAAGAGCCATGTGCCTCCACTGCACCACGCGCCATAATCCACAGGAGCAACCAGCCAGACTTCTCCATCTTCCGGACCCATGAAGATTCGAGGATTCCCGGCTGCGCGGTTCGCCACACTCACCCAAACCTCCGGGCGGCTCCAACGTCCTTCTTGTGCCGTGTAGCGACTTCCGATGATCACCTGGTCTGGAGATCCTTCCTGCTTACCAGTATAGCAACAGACCAGGAGGTCGCCGCCTGGCAATTGGCAGATGCTTGAGGCATGACACATTGGATGCTCAGGTGTTGTTTCGATGCAAAACTCTTGGTTCATTAGGTTATCCTTTTATACGTTATGTGTCGACAGTGCGACATGGGGATCCTCTTGCATCCGGCTATCCTTTCGTTCCCGAGCCCGCCAATGAGAAGCCGCGGATAATATGCCGACGCAGCAGTAGGAAAACGATCATTGACGGAAGTGATGCCATCAACGCCCCGGCAAGGACTAGACCGTAATCCAGTTCATAGGCGCTCTGTAGGAGTCTCAGTCCTACCGGAAGCGTGACGACGCTGGTCTTCTTCAAACAGATCATTGACCAGAAGAATTCGTTCCAGGCGAAGTTAAACATGAAGACCCCAAAGGCAGCAAATACAGGTTTGGATACAGGGATAATCACTCGAAGAAGAATCCCGAAGCTTGTACATCCATCAATTTTCGCTGCATCCTCGAGATCTTTCGGTATGTTAATGAAAAATTGGCGCAACAGAAAGACTCCGATCGGCATCGCAATCATAGGAAGCGCTACACCCTGAAAGGTATTCAAGAAGTGGAACTTGGACATCATGAAGTAAAGCGGCACGATGTTCACTTGCCAAGGGAGCAGCATGAACACGAGCAGGACAACAAACAGCGTGTCTCGGCCGCGCCACTTCATTCTTGCGAAGGAGTACGCAGCAAGCGTCGATACAACCAAGGAACCGATCGTCACGCTCGTTGCCATAATGAGGCTGTTCAGCAACCAGCGGAAAAACGGCCACTCGGTGAACAGACGAGACACGTGTTCCAGACTGAAATGACTGGGAACCCAAGTCGGCGGAATGCGGAAGATCTCGCTCTGTGGCTTGAATGCGGTATCAGCCATCCAAAGGACTGGGATGACCCACAAGAACGCGATTCCGTACATCACAACATAGGGCAAATACCGGCGGATATATCTCATTGGAGCTCCGATTTCAGCCCCAGGAGACGGATGCCAACCAGGGTCATTCCGAGGATCATCAACAGGAGGACAATGCCTGCTGCAGCTGCTTTGCCGAGATTGAAGTAGTCGAACCCGGTCAAGTACATGTACATGGCAAGGACCTCCGTTGCTCTTCCAGGGCCTCCTTCTGTCATCATGAGTACCTGCCCGAAGGTTCTGAATCCCGAGATAATGGTCAGGACCAATGAGAACAAGAGTGCTGGCTTCAGAAGCGGGATGATAATATGGATGAATTGCTGCCGGGGACGGGCGCCATCGAGGGCCGCGGTTTCAAATAGCTCCGCGGGAATCTCCCCAAGGCCTGCCTGGAGAACGACCATGCGGTAACCAACCAACCACCAAGCCGTTGCAAATGCAATCGCAGGAAGGGCCCAGCCGGGATCACTAAGGAGTACGGGGGCTTCTACGAAGGCTGTAGTCAGGGACCGTTGGACAAGCCCGAAATCACGATCGAGGAGCCACCGCCAGATGATGGAGACAATCGAGACGGTGAGCATGTATGGAAGAAGGAGCGCCACTTGGATAAACGCCATGCCCTTGCGTGTCCGTCCCCAACCCCAAACCATCAATGCAAAGAGAAGACCAAGCCCCATGATGAGAGGGATTACCATTGCTACGAACTTGAAGGTGTTGGCAACAGCGTTCCAGAATCGTGGCTCCTTGAACAGATCTATGTAGTTGGCAAACCCAACAAACTTCGAACCCTTCATTGGATTCCAGTTGAAGAGGCTGATGTAAAAGCCATAGCCAACAGGTGCCGCAAGGAAAACGGTCCACAGCGCTACAAAGGGAAATACGTAGAGTAGCCCTTCGATACCCTTGTGCCGATAAAGAAATTCACCTAATCGTTGCTTCATAGTTGTGTTGTGAAAGGGGGCGGAGTCGCGCTCCGCCCCACATGAGGTTCTGCTAGTTGCCCTGCAGAATACGATTGCACTCCGCCTCGGCTCGATCCAGAGCCTCCTTCGGAGTGATCTGTCCAGTCACAGCAAGCTCGATGTTCGACTGAAGCGCACTCTCCAGTTGTGAGCCCTTCGGATGGTTGATTGGGAAGTGAACTAGACCAGCGTTCGCCATTTCGGCAAGAAGGTACCCGGATTTCTGCCAGTAGTCGGAAGCCAACAGATCAGTGTCCCCCTGGGCGTCCAGGAACGCAGTGATGTGGCCTCCGGACATGGTCCATATGCTGGAGTGCTGGACGACATACTGAGCCACCTGCATCGCCGCAGCATAGACCGCGTCAGAAGTACCCGCCGGCTGGAATGGAATGACGATGTTGTGAGAGTTGCCCCACGTGTATGCAGTGCCGAAGAGGTTCGGCATCTTCATGTAGCCCCAGTCGATGTCGCTTCCGGTCATCAGCCCATAGTACCAGTTGCCCCCGGTAAGTATGCCGAGTCTCCCGGCGACGAATTGGTTGGGCCCATTTCCACCAACCCCGTTGTAGCCGAAGTCGTTGAAGACGTCCACGAGGAATTGGAGAGCCAGCAGACCTTTCGCATTGTTGAATAAGGCCTTCGTATATCCGGCGTCGAACAGCTCTCCACCCATTTGCCAAAAGTTCACATACCAAGAACGGCGGTACTTCCGAGGTGCCCCATCCTCTGCCGGGTGCCAAGCGTAGTATCCAGCAGCCTTGATTGCATCACAGGCGTCAAGGAGCTCTTCCAGTGTCGCCGGAGGGTTATCCGGATCGAGGCCGGCCTCGCGGAAGATGTCCTTGTTGTAGAACATGCCAAATCCGTGCGTATCCAACGGGATCATGTACTGCTGCCCGTTAATCTGCCCGGCATTCCAGTTCGCCGTCCCGAAGTCATCCGGTCCGATCCCGACGCCACCGAAAAGGTCGTCGAGAGGGGTAAAGAAGTCCACCATCTCAACAAGCTTATTGACGTGACTGATGCCTAGTTGGGGCGCGTTCCCGGCAATAGCCGCAAGGCGTAGTTCAGTGTAGTACGACGTCCAGCTTCCCTGGATCAACTCAACCTGTATGTCCGTGCGAGAGGCGTTGAAGCCATCGATGATCTGTTCCATTGCTTGCGCATCGGACTCGTGGAAAGGCGTGTTGAACGTGATCTTTATCGGGCCTGCTGCTAGCGTCTGCAAACCCACCACAAACAGTAAACCTACAAGCAAAATCCCAAGTTTCCAAGTTTTATGCATGGTTTAAATGCACCTCCCTTTCATTTTCGGTTCCGATTACTCCAGAGACTACTGCTTCTTGCTATCACCCCCTTTCTTAATCAACTGTGCCACCCTGCCTTCCAGGATCGTGAGTTGCGCTTTTAAGTCGTCGCCTTCCGCGGCCGGCACGGGACGCAACGGAGGCAGAGGAGGCCCAACCTCCCATCCCAGGAGCGACAACGCCCGTTTGATCGTGGGAACGTGACCGCGGCGGGTAACGCGGCACAGCTCGGTTATCAACATCTGAAGTCTCTTCCCTTCTTCGTAATCACCACGTTTTGCGGCTCGGTAGAGGGCTGCATAGAGGTCCGGAAAAACGTTCGCTCCGCTTGAAACAAGGCCGTCCCCTCCCAGCAAGAGGAGCGGAAGACCCATCTCGTCCTTACCGATCAGAAGGTGGACCTCGTCGGCCAATTCGAAGTATTCCTCCCACGCCTCCCAATCACCGCGGCTGATCTTGGCCCCAACAATGTTCGGTGCCTCGGCGTGCAGTTCGCCTAGGAGATCCCCGCTCAACGGGTTTCCGGTGGTAGCGGGAATATCGTAGAGGAAGAGCGGAAGCTCCCCGATCGCGGAAGCAACTTCCAGGTAATGTGCCCGCAGTTCGTCCTGCGTGAACCGGTATCGGCAGGGAGAGGCAGCCGCGACTGCTGCTGCTCCGATCTTCGCGGCATGCCGCGACAGGTCACATGTCACCTCTGTTCGATCGTGGCCGGTATGCACGATAACGGAAATACTTCCCGCAGCGACCTCCAATACGGCCTCGGCGAACGCCTCCCGCTCATCGGCGGAAAGGAGCGTCCCTTCACCGGTGGTTCCCAGTATGTACAGGCCTGTGACTCCAGCTTTGGTGAATCTGTCGATAAGCCTTCCCAGGACGTCACGGTCCGGTGCCCGCCTCTCGGGATCCCACGGGGTTACCATAGCCACCCACACACCCTGAAAGCCATCCCTCGCTATCTTCACGTCGACCCCCGCACTCTAAGCATCACCGGCACACGAACCTCCTCAAACGCTCCTTCCTCACCGTTATCAAACCGGGCAAGGAGGATACCCATAGCGATCTTTCCGATCTCATAAGGATTTTGGGTGACCGAGGTGAGCGGCGGTTGAAAGAGCTCACCGAGATCGAGGTCATCAAAGCTCACCACTGCCATGCCCTGCGGAACGACGATCTTGCGGCACGCGAGGGTCTTGAGCGCCCCGACCGTCATCAGGTTGTTCGTACTGAAGATCGCGCTCGGCGGCTTGGGAAGGGCGAGGAACTCCTCGGTTGTTGTCCGTCCGCCCTCCTGCCTGTACCCGCCGTATGCGATCAGCTCTTCGGATACGGGGATCTCGGCCTCATCGAGCGCCTTCCGATAACCCGCCAGCCGTTCCTCGGTGGTCGTCGCTCCCTTGATCCCGAGGATAAGTCCGATGAGGCGGTGCTCTTGTTCGATGAGATGTTTAGTCGCCTGGTAGGCCCCTTGAACGTTATCGGAGAGCACAACGTCGGCTGCTATCTCCTCCACCCGGCGATCCACGAACACGAACGGGATCTTCCACTTGGGGAGCTCGTGAACGACGGAGTGGGAGCCATCTCCTACCGGAGAGATGAGGAGCCCATCTATCTGTCGACGTTGCAGAAGCCGGACGTAGCGATCCTCTTTTTCCAAAGATTCATCACTGTTGCACACTATAAGGGAGTATCCTGCTTCAATGGCCGCGTCTTCTGCTCCTCTGATCAACGTGGCAAAGAAGGGGTTTGTGATATCTGAGATAACAGCTCCAATTACATTGGTCTTTTGTGTGCGCAGTGACTGAGCAACAGCGTTAGGGTGATAATCGAGCTCCTTCATCGCCTGGCGGACGCGTTGGATGGTCGCCGGGGCAACCTTTCGTGTACCGTTAACAACATGAGAAACAGTCGCTACAGATACCTTTGCCCGTGCTGCTACATCCTTGATCGTTGCCATTAACCCTCCTGGTAATCGTTTACCGTAATCGATTACGGTAAACGATTACCACCATAGCGCAATTTATTACGCATGTCAAGTGTTATCCGCACGGCAACGAAAAAAAGGAAGCGCGACTTGCAACTGAGGGTGTATTGAGAAGAAAACTTACCCCCCGGCCGACGGCCCTGAGGAAGCTAGGGGATGGTTAAATCAGGATGTTTGGGCAACTGACTCTTGACAGCAGCACGCGTGAGGCAATGCGGCCCCTTGACAAGCTAGGAGGTTCCCTCTATGATGGAGGTACGATGATAGAGGTAGAGCGGACTTCAAAGAGTAGGTTTTCGAGCAGCTCCGTCAGCTTCTATTGGTACTTTTTTGATACTGGCTTTCCCGTGCTAACCTAGTAGCGATTAGGTAGCACGAGTAAGAAAGCCAGCAGACGACTACAGGCAATGCCTGTGGTCTTTTTTTTGGAAGGAGATAGGAAAGGATCGAAAAGAGGTTTCTTCTACAGGATGATGAAAATGAGATGTTACGGAATTCGTGGTGCTATCTGTGTAGAGGTCAACAACTCAAGGGCCATCATCGCGGCGACGCGCGAGTTACTGGAGCGAATCGCTGCTTTAAACGACCTGCGGCTGGAGGATGTGGCCAGTGTGATTTTTACTGTCACCCCTGACCTGGATACGGCCTATCCGGCACGCGCGGCCCACGAGATGGGCTGGGAAACTACACCGCTCTTGTGTGTGCAGGAGATGGCTGTTGCGAAGAGCCTGCCACGTTGCATCCGGGTACTGGTGCTCTGGAACACTGACCTGCGCGCCGATCAAATCCGGCATGTGTACCTGGGCAGGGCTCGTACATTGCGACCCGACTTAGTAGAGGAGGGATAAATATGTCCAGAGTGATCTTTCAAGGTATTGCTGGGGCCTATTCCGAGGAGGCCATCCACCAGTTCTTCGGGCCGGAGGCCATACCCGTTCCTTGCGCAACATTCTCTGACATGTTCGTCGCGGTGGAGGCGGGCGAGGCTGACTACGCAATGTTGCCGATGGAGAACGCTGTTGCCGGTTCTGTAAACCAGTCGTATGAATTGTTGATGGAACACGACTTGCGCATCTACGGCGAAGTGATCCTGCACGTGCGGCACATGTTGCTCGCCCCTCCTGGAGCTCAGCTCTCCGACTTGAAGCGGGTGCGATCGCACCCGCAGGCGTTGTCGCAGTGCCAGCGCTACCTGGCAAATCACAGACTGACCCCCGAGACCACGATCGATACGGCAGCCAGCGCTCGCGACTTGGCGGCAAACCCGGAGATAGGCACGGCCGTGATCGCTAGCAAATTGGCTGCCGATCTATACGGTCTGGAGATCCTCGACCGGGATACTGAGGACTTCCCGTTCAACTACACACGCTTCTTTGTCCTTTCCCTGGAGGCTCCACCACGTGCACAGCGCAACAAGACTTCTCTTGTCTTCACTACTCCCCATCAACCAGGAGCGCTGTACGCGTGTATGGGAGAATTGAGCAAGCGTGGCATCAACCTCACCAAAATCGAGTCGCGCCCGCGCCTCAATCGTCCCTGGCAATACCACTTTTACCTGGATTTTGAAGGACACTGTCAGGACCCCCAGTGCGAGTCCGCAATTATGGGGCTGCTGCGGCGTTCTTCGTTTGTCAAGTTGTTAGGATCGTATCCTGCCGCGACAACACCTGTTCTCGAAGAGGACGGTGCTACGTTGGACAAATCTAAGGGTCAGGAGGGAACTGAATGATGATCGTGATGAAGAAAGGAGCAAGCACGGCGCAGATTGCCAATGTCACTGCCCGTATTGAGCAGATGGGCTGTCAGGCACACATCTCACAGGGTGAAGAACGAACTATCGTCGGCATTATCGGCAACGGCCGTCCGCTGAATCGCGAGCAGCTCGAACTACTCGACGGTGTCGAGAAGACGATGCCCATCACTAAGCCTTTCAAGCGAGCCAGCCGTGAGTTTCACCCCCAAGACACCATCGTCTCGGTCGATGGAGTGAATATTGGTGAGCAGCAGTTGGTGGTGATGGCGGGGCCGTGTGCCGTGGAGAGCCTCGACCAGATGCTCGAGACCGCCCATGCCGTCAAGGAGCACGGGGCCAAGATACTGCGCGGCGGCGCGTACAAACCGCGCACTTCACCTTACAGTTTTCAGGGTTTAGGAGAAGAAGGACTGCGCATTCTGGCCAAGGTGCGTCAAGAGACGGGGTTGCGGATCGTCACCGAGGTAATGGACCCCGAGTTGGTTCCGCTGGTGACCACCTATGCCGACATTCTACAGATCGGTGCGCGGAACATGCAGAACTACACGCTGTTGCACGCCGTCGGCAAAGCTCATCGTCCGGTCCTCCTCAAGCGTGGGATGATGTCCACCATCGAGGAGTTGCTCATGGCCGCCGAGTATATCCTCTCCCACGGGAACGATCGTGTCATCCTCTGTGAGCGCGGTATCCGTACTTTTGAATCCTATACTCGCAATACGCTCGACATCAGCGCCGTGCCGCTTCTCAAGCAACTCAGTCATCTTCCAGTCATCGTTGACCCAAGCCATGCCACGGGCAAGTGGGAACTGGTGGAACCCGTTTCGCGCGCGGCTATCGCTGCTGGTGCCGACGGATTGATCGTCGAGGTGCATGCGCACCCCGAAGAGGCCCTCTCCGACGGGGCTCAGTCACTCAAGCCGAAGCGGTTTGCCGCACTGATGCGCAACCTGAAGCCGATCGCCGAGGCAGTGGGAAGGGTCCTGTGAAAAGACTAATAGAAGCCCGAGTAGCCATCGTGGGTCTTGGCCTAATGGGCGGCTCCCTGGCCGGGGCGTTGCAAGGGAAGTGCCGCACGGTCATCGGGATAGCACCACGGGAAGAGACGATTGAGACAGCAGCAGGCCGCGGTCTGATCGACCGCGGGACAACAGATTTGACGGGCGGTATAGACGGGGCCGATGTCGTTGTCCTGGCTACGCCGGTGCACGTCATCATGCAGCAATTGTCCGAGATTGGATCGCTGTTGTCCGAAGGATCTTTGCTGATGGATCTGGGCAGCACTAAGAAGGACATCGTCGAGAAGATGGCGCGGCTTCCTCATCACGTTCAACCGTTGGGTGGACACCCGATGTGCGGTAAGGAAAGATCGGGGATTGAAGAAGCAGACCCTGGGCTTTACCAGGGCTGTACGTTCATTCTCAGCCCCTTACCGCGCACTTCAAAGGCAGCGCTGGAGCTGGGCCAGGCGTTGGTCGAAGCCATCGGTGCTCACCCGCTGGTCCTTAAACCAGGACGCCAAGACTACCTGGTCGGCACCATCAGCCACTTACCCTACTTGCTTGCCTGCGCCCTTGTTGCTTCGGCGGATGCCACAACCTCTACCGACCCAGCGGTGTGGGAGATCGTGGCGGGCGGCTTCCGCGACACGACACGCGTTGCCAGCAGTGATGTGACCATGATGCTCGATATCCTCCTTACCAACCGGGATGAGGTTCTAAAGGCGCTTCACGTTTACCTGGCAAAGCTGCATGACCTGACCCGCCTTGTGGAGGCGGGGGACGAAGAGGAGATGCGCGTTGTACTGAGTAGCGTTCAGGAGAAACGGAGGGCGATGTTCCCATGAGCCAATTGACCGTGAAGTCCAAGGTGTCGTTACACGGAACCGTATCTGTCCCGGGGGACAAATCGATCTCTCATAGGGCACTGTTGCTCGGGGCCCTGGCCGATGGGGTGACACAGGTCAAGGGCTTTCTCCCCTGCGGCGACTGCCTGGCAACTCTGGGTTGCCTCCGCGCCCTGGGCGTTGGGGTCGAGGCCCACGATGAGACCACCTTGACCGTCCACGGGCGTGGGCTATACGGACTAGAAGCCCCTGCTGCACCGCTTAACTGTGCCCGCTCCGGCACGACGATGCGGCTCTTGACAGGTATCTTGGCCGGCCAAGCATTTATGAGTGTGCTCACCGGTGATCCACAGTTGCTCCGCCGCCCGATGTACCGTGTCGGCGACCCGCTCCGCCGGATGGGGGCCGAGATCGAGGAGACCGATGGACATGCTCCCCTCACCGTTCGTGGGCGAGAGTTGCAAGGCGTCGATCAGACCCTGGCCATCCCTAGTGCCCAGGTCAAGAGCGCGCTGCTGTTGGCAGGACTATATGCCGATGGCCCTACCACCATCTGCCAGCCGGGGCCGGCCCGTGACCACACCGAGCGTATGCTTGCTGCGATGGGGGCTTCGATCGAGACGGACGAACTATCAGTCACCCTGAGCCCTTCCTCCCTCTCTCCTCTCTCGTTACTCATACCCGGCGATATTTCATCGGCGGCGTTTCCGCTCGTCGCTGCCCTACTCGTGCCAGGATCCAAGGTCACCATTGCCGGTGTGGGTATCAATCCCACCCGCACCGGTCTCCTCGACGTGCTACAAGGAATGGGGGGCGATATTACTGTGCATAACGAACGCACACAGGGGAACGAACCGGTGGCTGACGTGACCGCCCGAGCCTCAGCGCTTCACGGTGTAGAGATCGGGGGTGATACGGTGGTGCGGATGATCGACGAGTTTCCTCTCCTGGCAATGGCGGCAACGCAAGCTGAGGGAACGACCATCGTGCGCGACGCGGCGGAGCTGCGCGTCAAGGAGACTGACCGCATCGCCACTGTGGTGGAGGAGCTGCGTGCCCTCGGAGCACGGATCGAGACGAGACCGGACGGATTTGCCGTGGAAGGGCCAACCGTGCTGCACGGCGGTCTGGTCGATAGTCACGGTGATCATCGGCTGGCAATGGCCCTGGCCGTGGCCGGCCTGATCGCACAGGAAGGGGTTGTGATCAAGAGTACTGACTGCATAAGCGATTCCTTTCCCGGGTTTGCTGAAGTAATGCAAAAAATCGGAGCTTCTTATGGTTGATGGACAGACGCAGCTCGTCGGACTGATCGGCTGGCCGGTCGAGCATTCACTCTCACCGGCGATGCACAACGCGGCTTTCGACGCCCTGGAGCTGAACTGGCGCTACGTTCCGTTGCCCGTGGCTCCGGGAGATGTTGAGGCGGCCGTGCGTGGTCTGGTCGCGCTGGGCTTCCGTGGCGCCAACGTGACCGTACCGCATAAACAGGCGGTGATCTCCATGCTCGATTCTGTTCCTCCCAATGTTAGGGACCTCGGTGCAGTCAATACCCTTGTCATCGAAAAAAAAGAGTCCTCAACGGTTATCAAAGGCGACAACACAGACAACCAGGGGTTTATCGCCGCCCTAGAGCATAAAGGGGTTGCCCTACGGGGACTAAAAAATGCCGTAGTTATTGGGGCTGGGGGCGCAGCCCGGGCAGTGGTCTACGCTCTTTTGCGATCGGGAAAGGGAAAGATTGTGGTGCTAAACCGCACGGTAGCCCGAGCTCAAGCACTCATCGCGGAGCTGGACCACCGTCTCCAAGAAAGATCCCTGTTACGTGCTCGATCACTCACGCCGGAGACACTCGTTGAATCTGCCCGCGCCGCCGATCTGCTGGTCAACGCAACAACAGTTGGGATGTGGCCCCATATGGAGCACTCGATCTGGTCTCCTGACGTGCCCATCCCAGCGCACCTTACTGTGTTCGATCTAGTCTATAACCCGCTTCAAACGCGGTTGCTTGAGCAGGCTCAAAGATCGGGGGCATCTGCTATCAGTGGATTGGAGATGCTCGTGCAACAGGGAGCGCTTGCGTTTGAAATATGGACCGGAAAACCAGCACCGGTCGAGGTTATGCGCAATGCCTGTGAGCGAGCGCTTCAGAAGGGATCAGAAGCGGTGCGGTTATGAGGGTGCAAGGGAGGGCTTTCCAGATGAAACATTTTCTTGCCTGGCAATCATCACTGTGGTGGCGTGGCTTCTAGTCGATGTTTGGTTATTGAAGTTTCTAGAAGCTAGATAAGGAGGTTAAATATGTACCATCCTACAGTTGATGAAGTGAAGGTTCTTGCCGCAAAGGGCAACTTAGTTCCAATATGGAAGCAGATCCCAGCAGACCTGGAAACGCCTGTTTCAGTCTATCTTAAACTACGGGGAAACGGGTCCTCTTTTCTGCTAGAGAGCGTGGAAAAGGGTGAGCAGATTGGCCGCTACTCGTTCATCGGTGTCAAGCCGGCCGGAGCTCTGATCGCTGCGTCGGGAAAGGTCTCACTGTGGGAAGACGGCGGGGTGCAGGAACACGAGCTTGCCGGGGAGAATCCCTCGACAGTGATGAAACAATTCCTATCTCGCTACCATCCCATCCCGGTCGATGGGTTACCGCCCTTCTGGGGGGGATTGGTGGGATACCTTGGCTATGATGCGGTCCGTTTCTTTGAACGGGTGCCGCTGGCCTCGAGGGTCGGCCTCGGGTTACCCGATGCCGTCTTTCTCGTAGCCGACAGCCTGATTATCTTTGATCACGTCAAACGTTGCATGTTGGTGGTGGCGAGTGCGCACCTTGAAGGTGACGTCACATCGGCGTATGCGGCCGCAACCCACAAGATCGATCGTATCATCTCCGAGCTTGAGAGTCCCGTGAGCAGTCCCCCAACTACTGCTATCAAAGGAGCTGCCCACCGCAACTCGTGGGTATCCAATTGCACGCAGGCCGACTTTGAGGCGGCGGTCCGAGAGGCCAAGGAGTACATCACCGGGGGCGATATCCTCCAAGTGGTGCTCTCCCAGCGGCTCTCTCGCCGCACCAGGGTCGACCCCTTCACCATTTACCGAACCCTGCGAATGCTGAACCCCTCACCCTATATGTTCTACCTGAACCTCCCCGGAGACCTGCGCATCATTGGTTCCTCACCAGAGATGTTGGTGCGGCTGGACGGCCACTGTGCCGAGGTGCGACCGATCGCCGGCACCAGACCCCGAGGGGCAAACCCGGGGGAGGATGAAACCCTGGCCCGGGAGTTGTTAGCCGACCCAAAGGAACGCGCCGAGCATGTGATGTTGGTCGACCTGGGACGGAACGATCTCGGACGGGTCTGCCAATACGGAACCGTACACGTGCCTGAGCTGATGACGATCGAACGGTATTCCCACGTGATGCACATCGTCTCCGGTGTGCAGGGAGAGCTGCGGCCGGGCCTGGATGCGTTTGACCTGCTGCGGGCCACCTTTCCGGCGGGCACGGTCTCGGGCGCACCTAAAGTGCGGGCCATGGAGATAATCGCCGAGCTGGAGGGTGAACGGCGCGGTCCCTATGCCGGAGGGGTAGGCTACTTCAGCTATTCGGGCAACATGGACACCTGTATCGCCATTCGCACCATCGTTATGCAAGGCGATACGGTTCACGTTCAGGCCGGGGCGGGGATCGTCGCCGACTCGGTCCCTGCGCGCGAGTACCAGGAGACGCTCGATAAGGCACGGGCTCTGGCAGAGGCGGTTCACCTCGCAGAGGGAGGAGGAATCGATCCGAGGAAAGAAAGCCCGTTGGTAGTTGGCTCCAATGGAGGTGCGGGATGATCGCCGTCATCGATAACTATGATTCCTTTACCTACAACCTGGTTCAGTACCTGGGAGAGTTGGGAGCAAAGCTTCACGTCTATCGCAACGACCAGGTGACCCTGAGTGAGCTGGATCAGCTTGCTCCCTCCTACGTCGTCATCTCACCGGGACCGGGTAGACCTACGAATGGGGGTATTTCCAACGATGTAATCCGCCACTTCTATAAGAAGGTGCCCATCCTCGGCGTTTGCCTGGGGCATCAGTGTATCGCTCATGTGTTCGGCGGGAATGTGGACTCGTCCCCGCACCTGATGCACGGCAAAACCTCGAACATCTACCATGGTGGTCAGGGAATCTTTGCCAACTTTCCCAGCCCGTTCACGGCGACCCGTTACCATTCGCTCATTGTGACAGAGCCCCTGCCGCCCGTACTCGAGGTTACTGCTTTCACGACCGCGGGGGAGGTGATGGGCCTCCGCCACCGTGAATATCCGGTCTTCGGCGTTCAGTTCCATCCCGAATCGATCCTAACGCCGGAAGGGAAGCGGCTACTGGAGAATTTCCTTGCCATTGGGCGTAGAGAAGAGTAAGGAGGTGTGAGATTGAATATTAGGGAAGCTCTTGCGCTGTTGATAGAAGGTCAGAGCCTGTCGGAAGCAGACGCCGAAGCGGTGATGGAAGAGATCATGACTGGTCAGGCCACTCCGGCTCAGATCGGCGGCTTTCTGATCGCGCTACGACGGAAGGGCGAGACCGTGGAGGAGGTAACCGGTTTTGCCCGGGTGATGCGGCGCAATGCGGTTACCATCCGCACCGACCGCCAGCTCCTGGTAGATACCTGTGGTACTGGTGGGGATGGACACGGCACGTTCAACGTCTCCACTACGGCGGCGTTCGTGATTGCCGGGGCTGGACTGGGGGTTGCCAAGCACGGTAACCGCTCGGTCTCCAGCAAGTGTGGAAGTGCCGACGTCCTGGAGGCTCTGGGCGTTCATCTTACCCTGTCGCCAGAGGATGTCGGCGCCTGTATCGATGCCGTGGGGATCGGATTCCTCTACGCCCCCCAGCTTCACCCGGCCATGAAACACGCCATCGGCCCCCGGCGTGAGATGGGAGTGCGGACGGTCTTTAACATCCTTGGACCGCTTACCAACCCTGCTGGGGCACAGGTGCAGGTGTTGGGAGTTTACGACCCATCCCTCACCGAGCTAATGGCCCAGGTGCTAGACTCGTTGGGGAGCGAGGCGGCCTTTGTCGTCCACGGGGCACGAGGGCTGGATGAACTCTCCACTGTGGGCCCCAACCGGGTCACCCGATTGCGGGACGGCCAGGTGCACACCTTCACCCTGGACCCGTTGGAGTTGGGCCTTCCTCGGGCGAAGCTGCTTGATCTGAAAGGGGGAGAGGCTGCAGAGAACGCGGTCATCCTCCGCGACATCCTGGGGGGAAAACCGGGCCCGCAACGGGACGTGGTACTCCTCAATGCTGCCGCTGGCCTGGTGGCCGGCGGGTTGGCGACCGACCTGCCCGCAGGGCTGTCGAGGGCCGCACAGAGCATCGACTCGGGGGCCGCACGGACCAAGTTAACCGAACTCGTCGCATTCACCCAAAAGAAGAGCAACCCATGATCCTGGATGAGATTATGGCCTACAAGCGTGATGAATTGGAGCGGCAACGGCTGGCAATCCCACTGGCCGACCTCAGAGCCCGCGCGGCCGACCAGCCTCCTCCACTTGACTTTGCCGCTGCGTTGGGCGGTGAAGGGGTGCGCCTTATCGCCGAAGTCAAGCGGGCCTCCCCTTCCAGAGGGGTGCTATGTCCCGACTTCGACCCTGTGCACCTGGCACTGATCTACGCAAAGAACGGGGCAGCGGCGATCTCCGTGCTCACCGATAACAAGTTCTTTCAGGGAAAGCTCGAATACCTATCCCGGGTCAAATCCGCGGTCTCCAGGCTGCAATCCCCAATCCCTGTCCTGCGCAAGGACTTTATCTTCGATCCCTATCAGGTAGCCGAAGCCCGTGCCTTCGGTGCCGACGCGCTCCTCCTCATTGTCGGGCTCCTATCCGACAAGATGCTCTCTGAGTTGCTGGCCTTGACCCACGATTTTGGAATGACCGCCCTTATAGAGGTGCACGATGAAGAGGAGGTAGCCCGGGCCCTGCGTCTGCGGCCTCATGTTGTGGGTATCAACAACCGCAATCTGCGGGACTTCAGCGTTGATCTTTCTGTCTTTGGACGGTTGCGTTCCCTCCTTTCCCACGATCTCGTTGTGGTAGCTGAAAGCGGGGTGCAGACTGTCGCCGATATACGCCGCCTGGGAACGATGGGTGCCGATGCTGTGCTCGTTGGTGAAGCGTTGATTACAGCTTACGATATGGCAGCAAAGGTGCGGGAATTTGTGAAAGGAGGTCAAGAGTGACCCGGGTTAAGATCTGTGGGATCACAAATCTTAGGGACGCCCTGATCGCTGCTGAGGCCGGTGCGGACCTGCTGGGATTTGTCTTCTACCCTCAAAGCCCGCGTTACATATCCCCAGAAAAAGCACGCCAGATCAACCAGGCCGTTCACCGTCTCTCTTTCCCCGTTCGGTTTGTCGGAGTCTTCGTGGATGAGGAGCTGGATGTGATGCGAAGGATTGTATCCTTCTGCGAGCTGGACTACGCTCAACTGCACGGAAGCGAATCGCCCAAACTCGTCACACGCCTTATCCAGGACGGGCTTTCTGTCATCAAGGCATTTCGTGTTCGTAACGGAAACTTTCTTACTACTATTACCCGTTACCGTCCGACGGTGTTTCTGTTGGATACCTACGTGCCCGCTCAACCGGGTGGGACCGGCCAAACGTTTGACTGGAGACTGGCCACGCGAGCCAAGGAATACGGGCCGGTTATACTGGCCGGGGGGCTGACCCCAGAGAATGCGGCCGAGGCGATCCATACGGTTGGTCCTTGGGGAGTGGATGTCTCAACTGGGATAGAGTCGGTGCCCGGACAGAAGGATCACGATAAACTGCAGCGATTCATCGCTGTTGTTAAAGGCAGTTGATAAAGATTCCTCGCTGTTTCGAGTGGGTAGCTGGAGATACGGTACGTAACTAGAGTGCCTCTCGCAGAGACGCAGAGAACGCCAAGGAAAGCACTAATTGAGAAAAGAACAAGAAGAAAGGGCAGTTCTTGGCGGTCTCGGCGCCTTGAGCGAGCGACAACGAGCGGGCGAGAGAAAGGCATTCTATCATTTGCCGTTAAGAGATCGCTACCCACTCGAAACGACGAAGAGCCATGATAAATGGTGAATAGTGAAAGGAAGTAAGACCAGCCGTTACGATTCACGAGTGACTATGAGAGGAGTCAAATGACCCAAAATAACTATACTGAACAACAAATAACGGAACCTCTCCCTGATCAGCGAGGCTACTTTGGCACCTACGGCGGGAAGTACGTACCGGAAACGCTGATGCCCGCCCTGGTGGAGTTGGAGCAGAGCTACGAGGAGGCCCGGATGGATCCGGTTTTCCAGAGCGAACTGGAGGGACTGCTTCGTGACTACGTGGGCCGACCTACGCCACTCTATTTTGCCCGCCGGGTTACTACCCACTGCAAAGGAGCGAGGATATACCTCAAACGAGAGGACCTGGCTCACACCGGCGCTCACAAGATCAACAACACCCTAGGACAGGGGCTCCTCGCCCGCCGAATGGGGAAAGAGCGCCTGGTGGCCGAGACAGGAGCCGGTCAGCATGGGGTGGCCACAGCCACGGTTGCGGCCCTGCTGGGAATGGAGTGTGTGGTCTATATGGGGACTGAAGATATGCAGCGCCAGGCCCCCAATGTGGAGCGAATGCGCCTGTTGGGTGCGAAGGTATGCCCTGTAGATGCTGGGACCTGCACCCTTAAAGACGCCATCAACGAGGCCATCCGTGACTGGGTGACCAACGTGCAGACGACCTATTATCTGCTGGGTTCTGTCTTGGGGCCGCACCCCTATCCCAGGATAGTTCGTGACTTTCAGAGGGTTATCGGACGGGAGGCGCGGAGGCAGATCCTGGAGACGGAAGGACGGCTTCCCGATTGCTTAGTGGCGTGTGTGGGAGGCGGGTCCAATGCCATCGGCCTGTTCTACCCCTTTCTGAAGGACCCGGTGCGGATGGTGGGGGTGGAGGCCGGAGGGAGTGGTATTAAGACGGATAAGCACGCCGCCCGTTTTGCCGATCCTAAGAAGGGACGTATCGGCGTGCTGCACGGTACCCGCTCCTACGTGCTTCAGGATGACGATGGCCAGATCCTGACCACTCACTCCATCTCCGCCGGCCTGGATTACCCGGCCGTGGGGCCTGAGCACAGCTACCTGCGAGACCTGGGCCGCGTAGAGTACACCTACGCCACCGACAGAGAGGCCCTGGACGCTTTCCACTTCCTTTCACGAATGGAGGGAATCATCCCCGCCCTGGAGTCGGCTCATGCCTTGGTCGAAGCTCTCAAGCTTGCTGCCAAGATGACGACCGAGCAGGTCATCATCGTCAACCTCTCGGGGCGAGGGGATAAGGACCTCGATACCGTAATAAAGGCGAAGGAGGAAACGCAGTGAACGGCAGAAACGGCGTAGAACGTATAGCAGCTGCCTTTGAACGAGTCCGAGCCGAGAACAGGGCGGCCCTGATGCCATACCTCCCCCTGGGATATCCCACACCAAAGACGTCGCTTCGGCTGGTGGCCGCCGCCATCGCTGGTGGAGCCGATCTACTGGAGCTGGGGCTACCATTTAGCGACCCTCTGGCCGATGGCTCCGTTATCCAGCGAGCCACTCAGATTGCCCTACAACAAGGGCTGACAGTAGCTCGATCTTTGGAAATGGCCCGCAGCTTACGAAAGCGCGAATCTATGGTCCCCTTCATTTTTATGGGCTACTACAACCCTATTCTCGCTTATGGCAAAGAGGCCTTCTGCCGTGACTGTTTTGAGGTAGGCGTGGATGGGCTTATTGTGCCTGATCTGCCCCCAGAGGAAGGGGAAAAGCTGGAAGAAACCTGTCAGAAATACAAGCTGGCTTTGATCTACCTCCTGGCTCCCACCAGCACACCCGAACGCATTCGACTGGTCACAGAACGCTCCCAAGGGTTCGTTTATCTGGTGGCAGTGACGGGCATCACGGGCTCCCGTGATCGTCTGTCGCCCGGGCTGGCCGCCTTTGTGGAGCGAGTGCGGGCGGAGACCGATAAACCACTGGCAGTAGGCTTCGGGATCTCTACCCCCGAGCAAGCCGGGTTGGTGGGTGCGATGGCCGACGGCGTCATCGTCGGTAGCGCCCTGGTACGCTTGGCGGAATCCGCAAACGCACAGGAAAGAGTGAAGAGCTTCGTGACCGGACTGCGTCACGCCGTGGATCATCCTAGAAGAGGAGAGGGGCGCAGGAATGGGAGATAGGAAGAAGCGGAGAGATGGAGGGAGCTAATGATGCTGAGATTCTTGACCGCTGGTGAGTCGCACGGCCCTTGCTTGACCGCGATAGTAGACGGCCTCCCCGCCGGAATTGTGATCGACACGGCGGCAATCGACCGCGATCTTTCGCGTCGCCAGGGCGGCTATGGACGCGGTGGCCGGATGAGAATAGAGCAAGATCAAGTGGAAATACTGAGCGGGGTGATCGGGGGCCGGACTACCGGTGCCCCCATTGCGCTACGCATCGAGAACCAAGACTGGGCCAACTGGCGCGAACACTGGGCCGCGGGTAACCTCTCAAAACTCACTGTCCCCCGCCCCGGGCACGCCGACTACGCCGGGATGATGAAGTATGGCATATCTGACGCCCGTCCGATCCTCGAGCGGGCGAGCGCAAGAGAAACCGCGGCACGGGTGGCGGTCGGCGCACTCGTCAAGCAAGTCCTCGCGGAGTTCGGGATCAGAATCGGAAGCTACGTCGAGAGGATCGGCGTCGTGAAGGCACAAATTTCAGATCTTCCCCCCGAGGAGATCTGCAAACTCGCGGAGGAAAGCGATGTGTGCTCCCCTGATCTCGCAGCAGCGAGGAAAATGCGGGCAGAGATCGACGTGGCGCGCGCAGCGGGCGACACCCGCGGTGGTGTCTTCGTGGTCATCGCTACCGGTGTCCCGGTCGGGCTGGGAAGCCATGTCCAGTGGGACCGCCGTCTCGACGCTCAGTTGGCCCAGGCGCTCGTCTCCATCCCGGCGGTGAAGGGTGCCGAGATTGGTGATGCGTTTGAAAACGCGGCTAAGTTGGGACGAGAAGTGCACGACGAGCTCTTCTTCCCGGACGGAAAAGGAGTGAGACGACTAACGAACCGGGCCGGGGGCATAGAAGGAGGGATGACAAACGGCGCTCCAATCGTGGTGCGGGCGGCAGTGAAGCCGATTCCAAGTGTTCTCACCCCGCTCCGTTCGGTCGACCTCACGACCGGGAAATCCGCCCTCACCGAGTATCAGCGTTCCGACGTGTGCGTCGTCCCCGCCGCCGCGGTAGTCGGTGAGGCAATGGTCGCCTGGGTCCTGGCAGCGGCCCTGGTGGAGAAACTCGGCGGAGACAGCGTGGTGGAAATGAGGGCGTATTGGGAGAAGACGTATGGAAAATGAGCGAAACATCGTGATCACCGGGTTCATGGGGACGGGCAAGACCGCGGTGGGAAGGATTGTCGCCCGGGGCTTGGGACGGCGGTTCGTGGACATGGACGAGGAGATTGAGAGGCGAGCTGGGAGATCGATTGCCGAGATCTTTGCCACGGAGGGAGAAAGCGCGTTTCGAGGGGTGGAGACCGCACTCTGCCGGGAGCTAAGCGCAGAGAAGGGGCTTGTCATCGCCACCGGGGGCGGGGCACTCGTCGACCCGGAAAACCGCGAGCTTATGATAAACTCCGGGATCG
>JAUWNS010000215.1 GCA_030612485.1 Candidatus Bipolaricaulota bacterium | reverse complement strand
TCACCGAATGGCCGGGTGACAAGCCAGATCTGTCCGATGGTCCCGTCATCGAGTCCTTTAGGGCGAATTAAGATCGTTTGGTAGGGGCTTCCATCATCGCCAGTTTGCTGCCCGGCGAGCGGGTCATCGAAGATCGAGTCGACATCGACCAGCTTGACCGTGAGGTCGAACATCCCGGTTTTCTTGATGATCCCGGCTAGCGCTCCCACCCGCATGGTGGAGGCGAAGGTCTTCGTTTCATCGATCAGGAGCAACCGAAACTGAGGTCCCGCACCGGGACTTTTGCTGCTTCCCTGTCCAAACCCCACCGCTCCGAGAAGCAAAAGACCAACCGTCACGGTGGCTACGGCCATTACATATCTTTTATTCCTGCACAACATTTCACCTTCCTTTCCCATTCGCTACCACGTACAACGCTTTTTCTAAAAGCTGAGACCTGCCTTCCTGAAAAAAGAAAGACTGCTGTTGATGACTACTGCTTCCGGCTTTGTAGCGGTTAAACTTCAAGGTAGCCTCCGTTAATTGAAAATGATTCTCAATTGCAATTATAGCACGAGCAACTGAAATGGTCAAGAGCGAAGAGAGGGACTTAAGCAAGTTGTAACCTGACTTTGTTCTGCGTCTGCGCCAGAGAGAACGGCCGCCCAGGGTGGGCTGGGCGGTTCTCCGTTCTTGGGGTGAGAGGGGGTTTACACCCTTACGCCACGTCACCCATGGTTGAACTTGACGGCCTCATCCTTCGTTTAAAGACGCTGGGCCTGGAAAGCAAGAAAGTTCAGCCCTTTTCCACCTAACGGTTTGCATACCTGTAGAACCTCGCGGCATACTCCCACACTTTCGGTTTGTCCATGTTGTAGCGATAGGGGATCTCGTAGCTCCCCATCACCCGGCGGTAGAAATTGAGCAGGCTCTCTCGATCCTCTGCGCTCAGTCTTGTGGGGATCTGTTCGCCCCCGAGCACCTTGCCGTAGAGCGGAGGCGTGGCGAAGAGAGCGGCGAACTCCTTCAAATACTCCAGCCCACCGGTGAGACGGCCGAAGTAGTAGGCGCCGCCGGTATCGAGTGCCACCACGAATATCCCGACCTTCTTCTCGGCCAGCGCCGCGTTGTTCTTCGTGACAAAGCCCTTAATGCTCTCCAGGATCTGGTCGTTTCGGTAGATGGGGCTCCCGATGATCACTGCATCGTAATCCGCTAGATCGGGGTTCTCCGAGACCTTTGATACCGCGACCGCTGTATCCTCGAAGCCCTCCAGCCGCTCTGCTATCCAACTGGCTATCTGAGCGGTCGAGCCGTAGACCGTGTCGTAAACGATTAAGACGCGCATCCTTTGCTCCTTTGTGGACTATCTCTCACCCGTAGTTGGAACGGGTGCTATTGGTATGATGTGCGGGTGCCCCGAATTTCTGCTGACGATGGCCTCCACGCCGTAGACGCTCCTAATGTTCTCTTGGGTGAGGACCTGCGCCGGTTCTCCGGCATCGTAAATCCTGCCCTTGTCGAGGAAGATGAGGTGATCGGAGAACCTAGATGCCAGGTTCAAGTCGTGGATCGCCATAATCGCGGTTATTCCTCTTTCATTAACGATCGATCTGACGATGCCCAAGACCTCAAGCTGATGCCGCAAATCCAGGTTGCTCGTGGGTTCATCGAGCAGAAGGACCTGCGGCTCCTGTGCTAGGGCCCGGGCGATGAGGACCTTCTGCCGCTCTCCCCCGGAAAGCTGATTGAACTGCCGCAGGGTCATCTTCTCCAAACCCATCAGGGAAAGCATGCGAGAGACGACCTCCTTGTCTCTAGGAGATATTCCCCAATTAACATATGGTCGTCTCCCGAGAAGGACAGCATCGAAGACCGTGGATGGGAAGACATGACCGGCCGATTGCGGGACATAGCCCAGGAGCCTGGCGAGCCCGCGAAGCTTCACCTTCCCTGTATCTTCTCCCTCTACCAGAACGGTGCCGGCTTTGGGTTTTAAGATTCTGTTGATGCATTTAATGAGGGTGGTCTTCCCTGAGCCGTTGGGGCCGACCAGGCTTACGACATTCCCCTCGGGTGCCCTTAGGGTGATGCCTTCCAGGACCGGTCTGGAGTTATAGCTAAAGGTTATGTCCTTAACTTCGAGCTTCATTGCCAATACCTCTGCCTCCTCCTCATCAAGAGGAAGAAGAAGAAAGGCGCCCCGATAAAGGAGATCACGATTCCAACCGGGATCATGACGGGTGAGACAACCGTTCGCCCGAGGGCATCCGCAGCAAGGAGAAGGATGGCTCCAAGCACGGCCGAGGCGGGGAGGAGATAGCGGTGGTCTCCCCCGATCAAGAGACGGGTGATGTGAGGCGCGACAAGGCCTACGAAGCCGATGATCCCCGTGAAGCAGATGATGCTTGCCGCAATGAGGGAGGAGAGCGCCATCGTTATTACCCGCACCCGACCACAGTTGACCCCCAGGCTCCTGGCGACCTCATCCCCTCCTTGCGCCATTGCGTTGAGATCCCAGGAGTATTTCATCAACAAAGGAAGACAGATAGAAAGTATCACCCCGACGATCAGGATGTTGTCCCATGAAGAGCCGGTTAACGATCCAAACGCCCAGTGGACCACCTCGGCCAGCTCCCCCTCTGAGGCGATGTACTGTAGAAAGGAAGTGAAAGCGCCAAACAGGTACATCAAGGCGATACCGACCAGGATGAACGACTCCGGAGTGATCCCGCGAAGTCGAGCGATCGCCAGGATCAGGAGGGAGGTGCCCATAGCAAAGCCGAAGGCGTTCGCGATGACGACGTAGCGTGCGCCCCCTACGAGCCCGAACCCGAGGATGATCGCGATCGATGCTCCCAGTGTGGCTCCGGAGGAGACCCCGAGGGTGAATGGGCTCACCAGGGGATTCCTCAAGATCCCCTGCATCGCCGCCCCGGCGAGGGCCAACCCCGCCCCGGCGATGATCCCCATCACGATCCGGGGGAGCCTTAAGTGCCAGACGATCACCTCGGCCATGCGATCGCTGTTGCCCCCGCTGGAGGGGAACACCTTGGCGATCAAGGCGCGGAATGTGTCCCCAATTCCTAGGGATGCACCTCCGAGGGAGACTGCCACCAGGGCGATGACCACAAGGAGCGCAAGAGAGATAAGGATGAACAGGGTCTTCCTTCCAGTGAACCTGGAATAGAGCTCACCGGAAGGAAGGCCACTAAGCTCGGTCTCCCGATTGCTCACGGCGTGGGATAGACGAAGATGCCCCAATGTTCTACCCCCAGGAACGTCTCATGGTAGGTGGTAAGCAGGGCCTCAGGGTCGATCTCAAGCTCGGGATGGAAGATCTTAGCCAGGTATGGAACCATAAAGATCTTTCGCGGTCCGGACCCAATGCTTGTGGAGATCACATAAACCCTCTCATTCTGGACGGCACTGAGCGCGTCCCACCCCGGGTGGGCCACAAGCTCATCGATGTAAGCCTTGATCGGCTCCGGATCGGTTATCCCGTAGCCCATCTTCGGGGTACTCCTGACGTCTTTCAGGACCACCTGTGGATTCCGCTCAAGCACCACCTCGGGGTCCGCCTCGAAGTAGGGCATGGTAGCATCGGCGAAGATGTTGATCCCTCCAGCCATCCCGATTATCTCATGCCATTCCGAACCCGGTCCGTAGGCGTCGTCTCCGTGTTGTTCAGCGTACACCCGCGGTCCTTCCCCTGCTACCTGACCGACCTTCTCCTCCACGTCTTCTAGAGCACTCTGGAAGAAAACGATCAGTTCGGCCGCATCCGGCAGCTTGTCAAACAACATTCCCAGGGTGAGGATGTCGCGGTACAGGGTATCGAGTTTGTAGGCGTCGATCCCCACGACCGCAATCCCCGCAGGAGCCAATGTGTCGGCTAACTGTTGGATATCGACGGCCGGGTGTGTACCGTAGGTG
>JAUWNS010000145.1 GCA_030612485.1 Candidatus Bipolaricaulota bacterium | reverse complement strand
TCACGAATAGCACGGCAGGCCCGGTATTCATCAAGAGTCCATGGACTTTCTTTATCGATGCGATCTTCGGGCTCAAGGGGACGGATGAACCAAGCGATAGGCTTCGTTGCGCGGGAGATCTAGTGCTTCTATCAGGATCTTAACCGTCACCTTGTTCGAGATACCCTCTTCTTTGAGGAGCGCGGCGAGTCCCTTTGCTGCCTCATGATCATGGGATGAGCTCGGTTCTCGGTTCCCCGCGATCAGGAGAACACATTCCCCCTTGACCTCACCCCGCGCCCGCAGAATCTCCAGGATCTCGCCGGGGCTCCCCCGCAGGAACTCCTCGTGCACCTTGGTCAGTTCGCGGGCGAGGACAATCGTTCGATCGGAAAGGACCTCCGCGATCGTCTCCAGGGTAGGGAGAAGGCGATGTGGGGATTCGTGGACAATGATCGTCCGCTGTTCGGAACGAACCTTCTCGAAGTAGGCACGACGCTCTCCCTCCTTGCGAGGGACGGCCCCGTCGAAAGCAAAGTGATCGGTCGCTAGACCGGAGGAGACCAAGGCAGTGATCGCCGCGGTCGGCCCGGGAATCGGAATGACGACGACGCCGGCTTTGATCGCTGCACTCACGAGGGGGTAACCGGGGTCGCTGATGAGTGGGGTCCCGGCGTCGCTCACCAACGCGAGGTCTCTCCCATCTTCGAGCAAAGCGAGGAGTGAATCGACGCGTTCCCTCTCCACCCCTTGGTAGTAGCTCCTGCGAAACGGCGTCGTAATACGGTAACGGTCGAGGATTCGGCGCGTGTTGCGTGTGTCCTCGGCAACGATAAAGTCGACCGCCCGCAGGGTTTTGATCGCCCGCAGGGTGATATCCTCCATATTCCCTATTGGAAGCGATACGATATAGAGGAAACCTGCCATCTTATCCCTTTATCGCAGCGAGGATCGCGGGGAGAAACTCCGGTAGATCCTGCGGCGTGCGCGAGGTGATAAGGTTCTCATCGACGACAACCGCTGCATCGATCCATGTAGCATCGGCGGCGAGGAGATCGTCGCGGATCGAACGGTAGGAGGTCAAACGCCGCCCTGCGACGATCCCTGCCGAGATGAGGACCGACCCGGCGTGGCAGATCGCCGCGATGACCGCACCTTGATTATCGGCACGGCGGACGAGATCGAGGGCATCCTCGTGGATCCGCAGACGATCCGGGGCCAATCCCC
Organism: Candidatus Bipolaricaulota bacterium; assembly: GCA_030612485.1. The sequence goes on along the minus strand of JAUWNS010000145.1, from coordinate 4,779 downwards.
CGGGGATGACGACACACTTCGCTTCGCTTACATCAGCGTTAGAGAACGATTCTCCTGCTTTGATCGCGATCCCGTGTTTCCCTGCATAAGCCTTCCCTTTCTCCTTCCCCACGATCTCCACCGACAGACCATCTTCGAGGAAACGGTAGTAAGGGACCCACAGCTCAAACTCCTCGTACCCCTCTTCGACCAGGATCAGAACATCGGCCATCCTTCCCTCCTTCCTAATATTACTGCGCAGCCTGATGCATAACGATTTTCGCCGTTCAGCTTTAAATCCAACCCTACTTTACACCATTTGCCCGTGGAAGACGGAAAAGAGGGACACGGCGATCGACTGCTCCCTGCATGGGTATTGACAAGAGGTGGTCATTCGGTGTAGGGTGATAGGAACCCGCCGGCCGGGGGGTGCATGAGGGGGACAGGAGTTAATCCGTTCTGTTGCGGGTTACAAAGGAGGTATCCACAATGGACGGCAACAATGCAACGTGGTTGATCCTGCTTACCTTGGTGGCCCTTGGTGCTGTAGTCTTCCTCTTCGCAGGAACAAGTCCGGAACCGATAGCATCGGAACCGATAGTATCGGAGCCAACAGCTTCAACCACCCTGCCAGTAGTTTCAGCACCACGGATGGTTCAGACTCCGCGGCCGCTGCTCCCCCTGACGGTCGATGCTGGAATGAACTTCACCATGGGTGAACGAGGGAGTGTGCGTCTGCACGGAGAGGGGCGCGACCCGAGCGGCGGAATGTTGGTCTATCACTGGACAGCTGAGGGAGGGCAGGGCTACTTCAACAACGCCTACCTACAAGACCCCATCTACACGGCTACGTCGCTTTGTGCTTGCGAGGGGTGTGTCACGTTGACCCTGACCGTGACCAACAACCGTGGAATAAGCGTAAGCGATCGGCTATACGTGCGTGTCCGCGGGGATGATATCACCTGTCTCTCCTCTCCGATGGGTGGACCATGCGAACCGATTCCTTGTGGGGAACCATGTCGGGAGCCTGTAGAGCAACGCGACCGGTGCCAGCCTGACCCACCCCCATGCGAGTCGCCCTGTATCCGTCACGTGATGCCCGAACCGCGTTGTAGTCGGGCTCCGGTCCCATGCTGCGTTTCTACGTGTAGTTGGCCAATGGAGCTCTTCTGGCCCCCTGAACAGAGAACCGCTCGTCCTGTAGATCGACCGATTCCTCTGATCGAGCGGCATTATCCAGTCTCCATGGACGAGGGAGGCGCAGTCCCACTGAATGGAAGGGTGAAGAACCCGGCGTGCACCTCGGTCTGCTTCGCTTGGACAGCGAGCAAGGGGTGGTTCGAAGATGCTGATACCCTTTCTCCGACCTATCACGCCCCGATGTCGGATCGCCCCGGAGGGGAAGACGTTGCGATCACGCTCACCATTCACGACGGCTTCGGAGGGCGCGGGTACGACCAGATTCGTATCCACATCAACAACCTGGATTACCCGTATCCCGCATCGGCCACACCTTCGAATAACTGGCTCTTAGGAAGACCTTAACTACTCAAATGCGCTAAGAGATGGGGCCGCGGCACGTTTAATGCGCTTTAGTGCCTCGGCCCCCGGGAGCAAACTCGTTTAGGGCAAGCGCTGCTGCCCTACTAGGAGTGAACCTTTGTTCGTACCAACTGATTGGAGAGGTACGCTCCGTAGGCGGACATGTCGAAGTGTCCGTGCCCGGAGAAGCCAATCAGGATAACCTTTTTTTCGTCCTTGACAGCGCACTCCCGAGCGAGCTCAATCGCGGCGTGTACCGCGTGGGCCGTCTCCGGCGCGGGGATGATCCCCTCCGCTTGAGCGAAAAGGACCGCACTTGCGAATGCATCCACCTGGTCGAGAGCAACCGACCGCATCACCCCGTCCTCGATCAAGTGAGTGATGATCGGGGCCACACCGTGGTAACGGAGCCCTCCGGCGTGGATCGGAGGGGGCACGAACTTGTGTCCCAGCGTGTGCATGTGAAGGAGCGGGGTCATCTCGGCAGTATCGCCAAAGTCGTACCGGATCTCCCCCGTCGTGAGGGTTGGACAGGCAACCGGCTCGGCTGCGATGAATTCCACCTTCCTACCGCGTTGCTGGGAATCGTGTACTAACGGAAGGGCTAGGCCGGCAAAGTTCGATCCACCCCCAACGCACCCCACAACCAGGTCCGGGTAGTCCCCAGCGATCTCCATCTGGGAGAGCGTCTCCTGGCCAATCACCGTCTGATGAAGGAGCACGTGGTTCAAGACGCTCCCCAATGTATACTTAGTCCCTTCCCCGTTCACGGTCTCCTCGATCGCCTCGGAGATAGCGATCCCGAGTGACCCGGGTGTGTCAGGATCCTGGGCGAGGATCGCTCGTCCAACTTCCGTCCGTTCCGATGGTGACGGGATGACCTCCGCCTGGAAGACGCCCATCATCGTCTTGCGGTAGGGCTTCTGCTCGTAGGAGATGCGAACCATGAACACCGTGCACTCAAGCCCGAAGATCTGGCAGGAGAACGACAGAGCACTCCCCCATTGGCCGGCGCCAGTCTCCGTGACCAGCCGTTTTGTTCCCTCGATCTTGTTATAGTAGGCTTGAGCCACGGCGGTGTTCGTCTTATGGGAGCCGGTCGGGCTCGCTCCCTCGTATTTAAAGTAGATCCGGGCCGGGGTGTCGAGCGCCCGTTCGAGGTTCAGCGCCCTATGGAGTGGGGTCGGCCGCCACAACCGATAGACGTCTAGAACCTCTGCGGGGATATCGATGTAGCGATCGGTCGACATCTCCTGATCGATGCAGGTTCCAGCAAACAGAGCACGTAGGGCTGCCGGATCGAGTGGTTCCCGCGTCCTTGGATCGAGCGGTGGCGGGAGCGGCCGGTCGAGATCCGCCTGGATATTGTACCAACGTTTTGGAAGGTCGTTCTGGTCCAAATTAAAGATGGTTTTCATCTGATCTTCTCCTTCATTAAGGGTTTGGTCTTGAAAGTAACGACAAAGCCTGAATGCAGGGACACCACCAACTCTTAAGAGGAGGGACGCAAAACAGGTGTGGGAAGAAACCGATCAGCGAGGAAGAAGCCTCAGCCGAGCCAAACACAACCTCTTCGGTACATGATTAACCTCCGAACATGGGGGTGACTAACCATAGCCGAAAAGAGCCGGCGCGTCAATAGGACGCTGGAAAATTGAGAGATCGGAAGACTGAATGATCGGGAGATCGTATAATTGATAGATTGAATCATCGGGGGATCGGGGAATTGAGTGATCGGGAGATCGGAGGATTGAAAAGATGAAAGATAACTTAGTGAAAAAAGATGGAAGAAGTTGCTGGTACAAGCAATCACTCAATGATTCAATCGCTAAATCACTCAATCACTCACTCAACCGTGAGGAAGCGTTTTCATAGGGTCCGCAGCAAGCTCAGTGCCCCAAGGACCAGAACCAAGATTCCTATTACCAACGTGAAGCTACGCTCCGGGAGTTTCTTGACCGTTAGGGCCGCCAAAGGGACAGAGAGTACCGCCCCCAGGAGGAGGGGCGGCGCTAGAACCCAGGAGGTCCCCGGGCGAAGGAGAAGGATGGTCACGACGCCCACTGCGCAGGTGATCCCCTCGGCAAGACTCGTGATCCCGATGGAGTTCTTCGCCCCAACCCCGGATACGATCTGCCCGGCCGTCACCAGAGGCCCGTACCCACCCCCGGAGATCCCTTTGTTGAACGCGGCAATCGATCCGATACCAACGAGTCTCCACCAGGAGAAAGGGAGAGATCTCCGCCTGTACAGGAGGATCAGCAGGCCCATCACAATGACGATCGTGGCGATATAGAGCTTGACCGCCTTTATCGGTAGGTTCACCGCCAGGGAGACGGCCACCACGGCCCCGACAACACTCATCAGGCTGAGGACAAGAGCGACCTGCCGGTCCTTGGACCCTTTGCGAAAGTCGACGTTCCCCACGCTGTGATGCATGCCGGCGGCGAGGAGGCCGGTGACAAGCTCCGAGAGGAGGACGGCTGGGACGACCTGAGCCGGAGAGTAGCCGAACAGAAGCAGTATCGGCGTGAGGCTGGTTCCATACCCCATACCTAGAGTGGAGTCAACGTACTCCGCCACCAACGCCAACGGGACAAACCACCAGACGGACATACGGCCTCCTTTTTGTACTCTAAAAAGAGTACATCAACATTACGCGCACCCCTCCATGCTTTCAAGGCGGATTGGTGAATTGTTGCACGATCGGTTGCGCTGCGGTACACTCCAGATAGAGTATGAATAGCAACCGAGTAACCCTGAAGATTCCACGTCCGCTCTATGAGAAAATAAAAGCGGTCATCGACGACACTGGCTACCGCAGTGTCAATGAGTTTGTAGTCTACGTGTTGCGAGATCTGATGGCCGGGCAGCCCCAGGAAGGCCAGCTCAGACTGACCGAAAAAGAGGTTCAGATTGTGCGGGACCGGCTGCGCAAACTCGGCTACCTATGAACGAAGGACAGCAAAGGAGGAACGAGGTGCACGAAGGATTTGTCGTCTGGTTTACCGGCCTCTCCGGCTCGGGGAAGACAACATTGGCAATGGCCGTTGAGGAGGAGCTTCATGCGCGGGGGGTACGCTATGTGCAGCGGCTGGACGGCGATGTAGTCAGGCAGGACCTGACACGCGACCTCGGTTTCTCCAAGGAGGATCGCGATGAGACCATCCACCGTGTCACATTCGTTGCGGAACTCCTCAGCAAGAACGGGGTGGCCACCACCTGTTCGTTCATCTCCCCGTACCGGAAAGCACGCGC
>JAUWNS010000047.1 GCA_030612485.1 Candidatus Bipolaricaulota bacterium | reverse complement strand
AGGGGGGGACGAATCGAGCCTCTTCGCCGCCGACCTCTTTCGCATGTACGTTCGCTACGCCGAGGCGCAAAGCTTAAAGACATCCCTTATCGACAGCCACCCTACACCATTAGGCGGGTTCAAGCAGGTCATCTTCGCCATCGAGGGGAAGAACGCTTACGGCCGCTTCCGCTACGAGTCCGGAGTGCATCGCGTGCAGCGTGTCCCGGAAACGGAATCCTCCGGGCGTATTCATACCTCAACCGCGACGGTCGTCGTCCTTCCCGAGGCAGAAGAGGTCGAGATCACGATCGATCCGAACGCCCTCAAGATAGACACCTTTCGCTCCACCGGTCCTGGGGGACAGAGCGTAAACACAACCGATTCCGCCGTGAGGATCACCCACATCCCAACCGGCCTCGTGGTGAGCTGCCAGGATGAGAAATCACAGCACAAGAACAGGGCCCAGGCGATGCGTGTCCTACGCTCCCGGCTTAAGGACCAGATAGAAAAGGAACAGGAAGAGAAGTTATCCGCCACACGAAAGAAGCAGATTGGTTCCGGCGATCGCAGCGAGAAGATTCGCACCTACAACTTCCCGCAGAACCGCGTGACCGACCACCGCATCGGGCTTACTCTGTATCACCTTAAAGAGATCCTCGAAGGGGACCTGGACGAGCTGATCGATGGTCTGCACGAGGCAGCTATGGAGGCACTTGAGGTATAGAACGCGCTCCCCATCCCTCTTCTCTCCAAATTATTCCTTGACAACTCCTATCGCCAAGGCTACCATAACGCCGATGACTGGGTCTGTAGCTCAGCTGGTTAGAGCGCTCGCCTGATAAGCGGGAGGTCCCTGGTTCGAGTCCAGGCAGGCCCACCACGTGCTTCCTCGACGGCCAGCATGCAATCCGGTACCAGTCCGATACGTCCAGACTACCCTCCCAACGCGGAACTAAGTAAGGGGTGTAAATCGACCACACGTACCGGACACACTAAATCATACCGGGGTGGGGAACTTCACTACGTAGCCACCTTGTTCAGCTCGCTCTGGATGATCATCGCACCAATATTGCCGAGTAAACAAAGCAACAGGAACGCGACTCCTGTACTCATGCGTTCGTGCGTCACTCTCTCTACTCCCTCGCCGAACTTCCACGCCCACCAAAAGCTCACAAAAGGTATCAGCAGCAGCCACGCGGTTGGTATATCCGCACCGTAGCTATTCATCTCCGTCTTTGTCCGCACCATCCAGTATAGACTGTAGAAGCCAAAAGTCACAAACGGGAGAAGCACTGCTGCAGGCGATCTCTTCTGCATAATTAATTCCTCCTTTCTCTTGTGAAGCAACCATGTTGTTCTTTTATAACATGAATCCGCGGTTTTACCAAGCAACGGTTATCCGCAACTACTCACCTATCCATTAACTCGATCGAATGTTGCGGGTCTTCAGGGATACTGGTGTCTCACTTTAACACGGTTCCACTTTTGTTGGGTTTCTCGCGCGGCGAGACTTTTTCTAACTGAACCGTTATCTGCAAATACACCGCGCTTTCCTTTGTGAGTTGCTCGATAGCAATATTGTTTTAGGATAGGATTTACCGGAGATAACAGGCTCATGCAGATAATTGAAACAGCAACTAGCACTATTGCAAAAGGGATTGGGTTCTTAAGACGGCAACCGCGTGACTGGAAGGTAACAGTAGGGCGGTCGTCCACGGCTACATTCTTTTACCAACTGATATTCCCATATTTGTCCGTTTATACCATTGCTCTGGGGGCTACTGCCACCCAGTTGGGGATTGTTAACAGCGCTGGAATGGCTGTAGCAGGCTTGGTGGGTCCGTTCATCGGATGGCTGATTGATAAAACCGGTGTTAAGAAGATTTATCTTGCGGGTATTGTTTTACTCGCTATTTCATATCTGATTTACGGACTGGCTCAGGGGTGGGTAATCATTATTGTTGCCATGGCTGCGTATTGGCTGGGAAACGCGGGGACCGGCCACAGTTGCAGTGTTATTTGTGCGAATTCACTCGCTAACAAAGATCGCGCTACCGGCATGAGTCTATGTGAGACTTTCGCTTTGGGCCTATTGAGTATTGTAGCCCCTATGCTTGGAGCCCTGCTGGTCGGGGCATTCGGGGGTGTAACCGTTGGGGGTATTAGACCCCTGTTCTTTCTTTGCATCGCGGGCACCACTGCGACATTTCTCCTTATATTTACTCAACTATCTAATCGCAGCTGGAAAAAAACCGGTGATGCCGGGTTGAGCTTTTTCAAAGGGATTAGGGAAGTATTCAAGCAGGGACGGAACTTAAAGCGATGGCTCGTTATTTCCTCTATAGGCTCTTTGCCATTTGGGATGCTTCTACCATTTACTCAGCCCTTCGCGCATGAGGTGAAAGGAGCGGATCAATACATACTGGGGGCGATGGTCACTGGCTTTGCACTAGCGCCGCTTCTACTTGGAATCCCTGCGGGCAGGTTGGCCGACAGAATTGGCCGGAAGAAGGTTCTCTATTTCACGATACCCCTTATCTGGGTTTCTAGTTTGATCCTGATCTGGGCACCAAGTTCGGGTTTTCTAGTATTGGCTGGCGTTTTGCAGGGTTTTTACTTTGTATCTGGAGTAGTCGCAGGAGCAATGGCTTTTGAGCTAGTTCCGCCAGAGCAAATGGGTAGGTGGTTGGGGATACTGCGGTTCTGCAGATTGATGCTCGCTGCTGGCGGGGCTTATTTGGCAGGGATTATCTGGGATAACATCGGTCCACAATACGTGTTTCTGACTGTTATTGGCCTTGACCTCTTTATCAGACTTCCACTGCTGATAGGGATGCCTGAGACGTTACACCTGCGAAAGACACCTGAAGGGAAACAGCAGTGAATCTTGTTATTCTGAATAGGCCTTGGAAAGTCTCGTAGCGGGAGAGTCCTTCTGTAGCTGAGTGATCCCCACAGGGGAGCACTCAGTTACAGTGGAATAGGTCTCTGCGGCAAGAACATAGGAAGAAGGAGGACCGCAAGAAGGTCTCAGTCGAGACTGCGGCCAACCTGGCGCAAGAGAGGAAAAACATGCGCCAGGGGGTGCATCTCATGCCCCTGGGGTGGGATGATATTGTCCCGCAGATCGTTCAGGCGGCCGAACTCAGGTAGAGACTAAACCGACAGAGCTATTAGCCACTGAGCGCAGAAGTACGTGCCCAGAATCAAGGCTTGAGCGATTCCAAACTTGCGAACAAACTCCCTTATTCCGTGGAGTGAATCCGAGAAAATGAACATCAGCGCCCCAAGGAAAGCTAGGAATGCTGAAATACTCTCCACTTGAAGCCATCGCTCCAGAGCCCTCCAAGCCATTGCGAGAATCACAAGTTCATACGCGATCACGGGGACTTTCATTCTTCCAAGATGGGGAAGAAGGATCACAGACACAACCACCAGAAATACGAAGAAGGGAGTCACCAGCAAGGGAGAAGCGCTGAGGCGCGCGCGCCAAGAGAATGCCACTATGTAGGCCATGTGAGCCATTAAGAAACTCACCAACCCTGGGAACAGTCTCCGTTTGGGCAGCATCAGAACCACATCCCCTACAAGAGAGCACACAAGACCCGCGACGACCGCGTATTGGTAAGGCGGCAATCGCGGGGTACTTGGACGTAGTGCGAGAAGAAGGATCAGCCCCGTGGTAAGCGGTTTGAAGCAATAGACAATGAGGTGAGAACCGCGGTATTCAGCCCAGATTGTGACAACCGCCGCGGCCAAGATCAGTGAAGACAGCATGGTAGTAATTGGCATTCGTAGTGCCTCACCTTTGTGTGAGGTATCTTCGCTCTACGGCAGGGGATATATCAAGTTCTCACTGATACCTGCTAGGTCTTGAAAACCTGCGAAGAGCAGAAAAGTCAAGGCTCCGGGGATGCTTCCCTTGACAAAGTGCTGTTCCAGCGCTTGTGTTACATCGGCCCCACAACACAAGGTTCCTTCTATAGCGAAGATTCGGCAGCTCAAGACATCTACTGTTGTGGAACGATGACAGTACATTGCCTTTTTGCACACAAGACCCTGGGAAATCCCCGCCCTCCGGATAACATTGCGAGCTTGAGTTGCACGACTCTTCTACCTGTTCTACAATCTTCCACGACGAGGAGGGAATGCAATGAACGTTCTGTTGGTCTATCCTGAGTTTCCAGATACATTCTGGAGTTTCAAGCACGCACTCAGGTTCATACGCAAGAAGGCCTCCTCTCCTCCGCTGGGCCTCCTGACCGTTGCTGCAATGCTCCCCTCAGAGTGGACCAAGCGCTTGATCGATGTCAATGTGGCAAAGCTCACTGAAAAGGACCTGGAATGGGCTGATTATGCGTTTATCAGCGGCATGATTGTGCAAAGAACGTCGGCACGTCAAATCATTGCCCGGTGCAAAGAAGCAGGTGTCAAGATCGTTGCCGGAGGACCGCTCTTCACAATCGAGTACGCGCAGTTTGAGAGGGTCGATCATTTCGTGCTGAATGAAGCTGAGCTGACCCTCCCAGCCTTCCTGGCAGATCTGGTACAAGGTCAGGCCAAACAAATCTACGCGACATCCGAATTTGCTGACATCCAGAAAACACCGGTTCCACTCTGGGAGTTAGTCGAGATGGATCAATACGAGTCGATGTGTATTCAGTTCTCCCGTGGTTGCCCTTACAACTGCGATTTCTGCAATGTGACAACACTATTTGGTCACCGCTTCCGCACCAAAACGGCGGAGCAGATCACCGCCGAGTTAGAGAGTCTCTATAACCTGGGGTGGCGTGGCAACGTCTTTTTCGTAGATGACAACTTCATTGGAAACAAGAGGTATCTCAAGACCGAACTACTGCCTGCCTTGATTGAATGGCAAAAGCACAAGGTGGGGATCCCGTTTTATACCCAGACCTCCATCAACCTGGCAGATGACAAGGAATTGATGGGCATGATGGTTCAGGCAGGCTTTCGTACGGTCTTCATCGGCATTGAGACGCCGAATGAGGACAGCCTGACCGAATGCAACAAAAGACTGAACAAGAACCGTGACCTGGTTCAGGACGTGAAGCGCATACAGCGAACCGGCCTCCAGGTGCAGGGAGGCTTCATCGTTGGCTTTGATCATGACACGCCCTCTATCTTCCAGCAGCAGATTAACTTCATTCAGAAAAGCGGGATCGTGACGGCAATGGTGGGCCTGCTTCAAGCGCCGCGTGGTACAAGGCTTTACGAACGTCTAAAAAGAGAAAATCGCTTACTTGAGGACATGTCTGGCGATAACGTCGACGGCACGACGAACATCATCACTACCATGAGCATTGATACACTACGTGAGGGATACAAGCAGATACTGCAAACCATTTACTCACCTCAGTACTACTATCAGCGTGTCAAGACCTTCCTGCGAGAGTATCAACCGCCAAAGATCCATACATCTCTGCGCTTCCAGCACATCTTGGCCTTCTTCCGGTCCGTCTACCGCCTTGGTATTCTTGGCAAAGAGCGAGTGCAATATTGGAAGCTCTTGGTGTGGACGCTTTTTCGCCGCCCTAAGTCGTTTCCACTGGCTGTTACTCTAGCGATCTACGGCTACCATTTCCGCAAAACCTGCAACCTGCACGTCCTTTAGGATCTCAAGACCTTCATTCATCGCCTTTCTCACCACCTGTTTCATCTGATAAAACAAGTGATGAGAAAACGCTCGACTCCTCTTTGAATAATGATGGAAAGCGAAGATCCTCGTTCCCTTCCCTCTTAGGTGATGAAGTTCCCTCGCGCGCTAGAGAGTCCACAGCTTGCCCTTCCCTCGGTTTAGCCCCGGAGAACCACCAGCAAAAAGTCTCTTGATCGTCACTGTTTGCTCGCTTCAGAAGATCACTCGGGATTCTGCTTCTTCTCTCTTTTCTCTCTACGCCAAACGTTGTACCTTGACTTGCGGGCTGGGTGTCAGCGCGAGATGTCTTACCCCTGCAGAATGTTCTCAGTGTATAGCCCAAGGAGGTCGCCCAGCCCTCCCCCATTCACCGACATAGAAGGAGCTTCAGCGGTGCAGCAACAGTGGACTGACCCGAGTCCGTGAGCCAGCTCGTGGACCCAGGACTGGAGGGGACGGATGTCGACCCATTTCTCCGGGTCACGAGATACGCATAGCCCCTGCAGAAGGATAGCCTCCTCAACAGTTACGCCATCGTCTGTCTCTACCTGCAGGTCATTCCACGGATACGTATAGATCCTCGGATAATACGGCTGAGGAAACGCACGTGGAGTTGTGAGGAGGACGATTACATGGCGATAGGCTGAGTAGTCCACCTCTTCGTCAGCCGCCAATATGGCTTCGGCCAGCAGTTTCACATCTCCATTGCTTATGCCTGTCCTAGTCCGCGTGTATGAGGCCATCGGCCCTATCTGATAGAACTTCTTGGTTACATAGCCCTCAAAGAACATCTGGCCATAGGAGACCTCCTTGTAGTAGTCGTTGACCATCCCAAAGATTACCCCCTCTACCTGACTCACAGGGGGATAGCACCTAGGCTTCTCATCCGAGAACTCCACCGTCAAGACCACTACACTCTGAGGACCAATGACAGGTGGGTATTCCACAGTGCCCACGGCCAATGAAAGAGACAGGGTGAGCGCTAAGAAAAATCCAACAACGGCCGCTATACTCCGACACAGGTTCATGTTAATCCCCTCCCTTGATTGTTGGGGTAACATCAAAACAATCCTCCCGCGCCTCCGGTGTCCTGGCCGTCTAAGGAATTGCCAGTCCACTCCCGTGCTTGTAGTCGACGGCTCAATGCGGATGTCGAGGATCTACCCACGGCCTCCCGTTTCGGCCGGATAGGAAAGGATCAGGCTATCCTGAATCCCTTCTCCCTCAATCGTAATCGTCCTCGCGGCCGGATCGAGGGTGACCTGCGCCCAAGTCGGCGGGATCGGCTCGGTGCGATCGAACAACGCAGCGAAGGTGAGGTAGTGGATGCCGTCGATCTCGGTGTAGCCGTTCTCGTGGGTATGCCCCTGAAAGACGGCGACAACGACGCCGGATTCAGCGAGAATCGCCTGAACCTCCTTGTGGTTGAACACGGGCGGTCCGCCCGCGGTCAGCTCGAAGTTGACATCAAGGGGCTGGTGGATGCAGACGATCGTCGGCTTGATCGTGTTGGCAAGGTCCTCCTTGAGCCAGGCGAGCTCCCGTTCTGGAATGTTCCCTTGCGTCATAAAGACCACGCGGCCGTAGTCCTCGCCCTTCTTGTTGTACTGGGCGTCGAGGATGACAAGATGGTACGCCCCCACGTCGAAGCTGTAGTAGGTCTCCGTGATGTCGAGGATCGTGAGGAACTCCTCTTTGGTCAGATCGTAAACGTCGTGACTTCCGATTACAGTGTAGCACGGGCCGTCGAACGCGGTCAGGATCGACCAGGCATGGGCGAGAATCGGTCCGATTCGGTCCGGTTCTCCCATCGGGGCACCCGTCACGAACCTCCCGTTCACGAGGTTTCCCAGTTCGATAACAATCTGGGCTGGCCACGCGTTCATCGCGTCGACAAAAGCGCTCAGCCGCTCGGCGTAGTTAACCAGGACCCTCCCCTGGTTGGGGGAATCAGTATCGTGCGCGTGTACGTCGGCGACAATGCCGATTCGGACGAGGTCGGCGTCATCGGCCACACCCCCGAATGCAAATCCGACAAGAACGAAGATTAGAATCGAGAACCCGATAAAACAACGTTGCTTCCTCATAATAACCTCCTACAACAAAGAAGTCTGTTTAAGCGCTTAATAGGTCGGCGCAGTGCTCACAAATGGCCGGCCTTGCTCCAATGAGTGCGAGGATTCACTCTGGCTTCGCCTGTCACACAACAAGAATGGAAACCTGAGGTGCCCTTGTCCACTGTCAAGCATATCAACCGAGAACGCTACGCGGGGCATCTCCTTGGAGCGAACTTCCAACAAGCTGTCTATCCACCCATAGACTTCTGCATCATCTCAATACCCTTTCCCAAAAAGTGGTCTAGATCAGAGAGGGGTAGGATATCGAGATCGAAAAATGGGTACTGAGGGAAGGACAAGACTAGTTCCGTCAGCGCTTCATGCGAGTCGGCATTAGCGATAGCTACGGCACCTATCCCCTGCTTGGAACCGATCACATTATAGGCGCAATCTACTGAGCCGTCAGCGAGTCGGGCATTCATCCATTCTTTGCCTGTTCGGTAGCTAGCAACAGGATTCCCTGGCCCTGGTGCTCCGGGCAGAGCTTTCAGAAGAACCAAGAACTTCATCGTTCATCACCTCCTGGGGGAGAATAGGATTAACAGAAAAGCCGAGCGGTAGATAACGGGACAAAATGCTTGCGATAGACATCCCTCTTTTACTATACACCCTCACGTTGGTGGTAATGCCTAGAAAGACCTTCCATTCTTAGCTGAATGCTCTTGACAGAGTAGATAGCTGCTTACCACTTCACCATCACGTTGTCACAGCAAGCCGTGGATTCCTGCAACTCTGGGATCCTCTTGCCGCATGGGGTGGAGAGCGATCGTGAATCCTTTCGTCAAGAAGCGATAGCGGTTTGAGAAAGCAACATATCACGAACCCTCATTTGTCGATTCTCGGCTTCGTCGTACTAAGTACGCATGCTACTTGCGCTGAACCTACCGCGCTGTAATACTCTCGGGGAGGTGTAGCCAATCCAGATTATGAGGATCGGTTTGCGGAGTTCGAAGGTAGTCCAGCAAGGCCCACAGCCATGCCTTCTAAAGGGCATTAACCCGCGAGGCGCGATGGAAAGGATCTCGTTTCATGAGCATCTGCTGAGAGAGATTTTGTCTGCATTTCTGGAGATCTTTCTTGGTCGTGTTCGAATCCCTAGGTTCCACAGAGATCCAGAACTCCTGTTGTAGTCAGCATATCCGCGTTCGTCTCTAGCGCTCCTGGAAAAACGGAATCCCGGAAGGCCTACGCCATCAACACTTTAGGGTTCGAGTCCCCCAGGCTTTGAAGAAGGATGATCGGTCCTCTTCATCACCACGAGACAGCTAACGAACGTGTTCCAGGTACAGAGTCCCCCCAAACTCCAGTTGGGGCCTGGAAGGGTATGTGATCCTGCCGCTTCCGGGGTCCTTCCGTTGATCCAGATCCTAGCTCTACTTTCGGGCCGGATTTTGGGTGGCACGGCATATTCCTTCAGCAAGAAGGGTGTACTACCAGAAGGGAACTTGCATTACTGGCAGTTCACATACAGTGATGCCACGCCCCCAAGGGCACACGACTTCTATTTGAAGAACGTACTGGTGAAGCTCCCATCCGATCCACGGCAGCACTTCGATGAGGTAGAACCCGCCGCCCAAGTTTGAGATGTCTTGCACTTCAACGGCATAATCCGCGTGGGCCTTTGGGCCTTCAGGACCGTATATGGGGTCGTAGACCCGGATATTCCCTTCGCGGAGCTGATCGACAGCCCCCCGAGATGGGCTCGTTACGGCAATACAGATGTACACGGGAATACGATCATTATTGTATTCATCAAACCCCGTGAAGGCGTTGATATATACTGCAACTTCCACCGACAGCACTTCGTCCGCTGGAGCCGCAGCGCCCAGCAGAATGAACGCCCCTGCTCCCATAGCAATAAGCAGTATCACGACAGATATCCATCCGACAATCCTACGTTCTCGCCATCTCATACGATGCCTCCTTCTTCGTGCTGACACGCCACAAGGCTTCGGTCCCCTTCCAGAGTTAGAATAATGAATCACCTCCCGTGAAAGCAATCGCTGGAATCAGAGTACGAATCTGAGGTGCTGGAGACCTGTAGTTCAGGCTGCCAGTGTCTTCCGCAACTTCCTGCCTCCTTCCATTGATCCAGATCCTAGCTTTACTTCTGGATCGATCTCAGGGGATCAGCTCCTTCAACCCGCTAGCTAAGATACGAGATCTTTGAAAGCGCCGTCAAAAAAGTTCGAAAGCCGTCCGCCAGACTCCGCTTCAGCGAACGGAGCGAGTGCATCAACTCCAAGGTATTTGTCATGATACCTATGAATTGGCGTGCTAGACCTCGTCAACCGACCACCCACTGCCCACGATCACAACGTCCCCGAGAGCTTGAAAAGCGCCCACAGAAATTCGAAAGTAGTCCAGGCAAGCCCATAGGCAGTTTCCCTATACACCTAGAGCTGTTTCCCTTTTCTCCTTGCGATGAGATATACTGAGTCCGCCATGAGACGTATGTTGCTAACAACCTGCCTCGCACTAGTCGTTGCACTCGCCTCGACGCATGCCATTTCTGCGGCTTCTCTTGATCAGGCCCTGAGGATCGTGCCACAGGATCTCACGGACGTGATGCTCTTGTTCACGGATTGGTCTCAGATCAAGAGCCACCTCGGCCTGGGGTTCCTCACCAGTGAGGGGGCACTCACGCTTCGTTTGGAGCTCGCGCGGAGCGTGTCTCAAGATCACGCCGCTGCATCGGCCTACGCACTGTCGTTCATTCGTACTCACGCTGAAACGTGGGGATGGGACACTGCCGACCTCGATTGGGAAGCGCAGGTCGTCAGCCGGGAGCTTCCCTCCACCTACATACTCAAGCTTCGAGATGACTTCAACTTCTCCCCAGTCGCAGCAGCCTTTGCTGAACGAGGTTTCATTCAAACCGAGTCGTATGGAGCCCTTGTCTTCACCCACAAGCTCGACGTGAGTGCAGACTGGATTCGTACAACGGAGCTTTCAATCCTGACAACAGCCTACGTCGAAGAGGCGAAACTGATGATCCTATCGAGCTTCCCGGCAGGTGTCGAGACGTTCCTTGCGGTGCGGGCGGGAAAGCTCAGATCCCTAGCAGAGGATCCCTTCACTTGTGGCGCTGTGGAACATCTCAAGAACCCCGCTTCGGCCATCGTGCTTCGTGGACTCGGTGAGTGCCTTCGCTTCACCCCCAATCCGCTTCTCGATTTCATCGGGACGGTCCCGACGGAGGAGCGCATCGCTGAGTTGATGACCATGATTGAGGAAAAGGAGCTGCTTGTCCCCTATCGTGTACTGGGTCTCGGATATCGACAGGAGGAGAGTCGCCCTGTTGGTACGATGGTTTTTGAGTACGACACACCCGAGCTTGCAGCGATGGAACTCCCTGTACGTTGCCTTCTCGCACACGAAGGCATGAGCACATACTACGACGCACCCATCTCGGAGAGCTATTTCACTGTTCTCAACTCCGATGTGCAAGACAGTGCTGTCATCCTGACGGTGGCTCCAATCAATGATCAGCCAATCCGGCTGTTCCGCATGATCTTCTACCTTGACGCTGCGTTCGCCGGCTGTTCTTTCTGAAGCGTCGAGTCCAACGCATGACGCGTACTGACCATCGTGCGACGAGAACGTGCATTCTGCAATCAGTCTCCCAGGTTCCAGACCAGGTTACGTACGATCTCCGCGTTCCGCAGCAGAAGAACTCTTATGCTGCGCGCTCTGTTCGCTCTTTTTTGGCAAGCACTACCCAGATTGCTATACTCCTCCCCGTTCTCAAATTACGGAGGAGGTAGGGCATGAACAAAGCGGAGTTGGTGGAGAAGCTAGCGAAGAAGACGGGGTTCACAAAGAAGGATGCGCGCACGGCAGTAGATGGCTTTGTTGAAGTCATCACAAAGTCACTCGTTTCAAAGGAATCAGTGATCATCACTGGGTTTGGTAAGTTTGAAGCCCGCAGGCGGAAAGCAACAACGCACATCAATCCGCAGACTGGGCAGAAGATAAAGACTCCGGCAAAGACGGTCCCCGCGTTCAAAGCAGGCAAGAACCTTAAAGAAGCCGTCGCCAAGAAACGAAAGAAGAAGTAGACACCTTCAAACGCTACTCATCCTACCGTTTTGGTCGGCGGGGTGGACAAGCATGAACAGGAAAGTGAGAGAAGGTACGAATGGTCACACATATGCATATTGGCTTCAAGGTTGAGAATTTTGAGCGGTGGAAGGAGGGGTATGACGCAAGCATCGAGCAGCGCAAGGCGGCTGGCGAAATCTCATTCCAGGTGTTCCGCAATGTGGATGATCCCAACACCGTGACCGTGCTTTCTGTGCAGAAGAGCGCGGAGCAGATCCAGGCATTCATTGACTCGCCCGACTTTAAGGATCGCATGGAAGCAGCGGGGATCACCGAGATGGGCCAGATGTTCATCATGGAGGAGATGGACAGCGGCACGCACTGACGCCGCGCTCTACGTCATCTTCAAGCTGAAGTCGAAGAAATGAGATCCACAACCAGGGCATCGAGGCGATAGCCCATAAGGCCGCGCCTTATGCCCGCCGCTGGGGCGCCTGAAAGGACTTAACCGCGGATGTCTTGGCAACACAAGGTTCCTTTTGATGCATGGGGTGGAGAGTGCTCTTAAATCCTTTCGCCAAGCGACGGTGGTAGCGGTGTAAAGAGCAAACTCCTCAAAGCACCATCTTAAATAGAGAAAGTAATGAGAAACCTTTTAATCTCTCTGCAAATAGGGGTAACCAAGAAAACTAGCCCCTTACGCAGATTGATTAAGCAATCCTTTTTATTCCCTAATCGGGTCAAGTGCTTGACGAAGGGGATCTTCCTGTTCAGGCATTCATCTTTCAGCCCGCCAACGTCTCACAGTGGTCGTCATCCCGGGCGAGCGCCTGCATGATACGGATTGTCCAACGCGGAAGCGGAACAAGAGCACCTCACCCGCCTATCGATAGCAGTAACTCAAAGAGACGCTATCCTCCGTGAGAGCTATGACTTTGAAGACGATGTAGTGTCCATCCTCGCCTTCCTTGGCCCAACTGACATAGGTATGTTCAACGACCGCTTGAACCCCAAAGCGGGTATACCCGGAGGAAGGTGGTTCGATAGCGCACAGTGCAGCGTTGACTATGCCCAAGTCGACGACCCCTTGCTGATGCCAGTTGTTAGCCAAGAAGCGGGCAGCTCCGTCCTTGTCAGAGATGCTGAAGTAGAAGTCTCCGCCTGAGTAGCTGTAAGTCTTGCCAGCAAGGAAGTGATAGGAATCTCCTTCCTTAAGGATGATGTAGCCCTGCTTCGGGGCTGTGGCTGGCTTCAGCTCAAGGGTCAACACAAGATCTCTTCCGAGGGCAACAGATTCCCGGAGAGATTTCCACAAAGGGACGTAACCAGGGGCTTTGACTAAGAGGGTGTTATAGTCACCCTCAGGGACTTCCAGGCCAAATTGGCCGTTGGCATCCGTTTTGGTCTCAAATTTGCCGTCAAGCACGATGATCGCTTCGGGAATGGGCTTGTTGTTCGATTGAGGCTCTATTCATGTTAGCTGTTGGTGGCATAGATCAAGAGGATCCTACCGCAGTTAGGAACCAAGCTTGCGGGGTTAGCGCATTAGCATTACCGTCTAACCAACGGTACCAGCCAAGATAGTTAGGCAGGTACTTTGTCGCAACACCGTTGAACCGTCGTATCCATGTCTTGAAGCGACTGTGATAGGCGTTGACATTCTGGATATGAAAGACCTTCTCTACAACACGAATACCAGCGCTAACATTCACTGCCTTGTGTACCACGCCTGTTTCAGTGGCAAACGCTTTGTATACTGAAAGACCATCAGAACACAGTAACGCATCTTCAGCAAGTACAGGCTGGAGTACATTCACTAGTGCATCCTTGGAGAACTCCGGCAAGACACGATTCACCGTCGCCTCACCACGGTCACGTGCAACCAGAACGCATACTTGTTCACGGCTGCGACCAGGTTTGGCAGCTTTCCCGCCGCGTTTGCGCGCTCGGCGTTGAAGACCTCGCTCTCCCTTCTGAGAGCGCAATAAGAAAGTCTCATCTGCTTCGGCAATCCCTCGCAGGACCTGCGCTTGCTTCTCCTCCGGAATACGGAGAAATCGGTGCCGCCAGCGGAACGTAGTGGTGTAATGCACTCCGCATGCTTGTGCACTCGCACGCACGCTCTTCCCCTCGATCATCGTCTTGGCAAAAGTGGGCCACTGTTCCTTATGTCGTAGATGTGCCAAGGGTGTACAGGTAAGAGCGTTGAATGTACGCTTGCAGTTGCGACAACGAAACCGAGACAAACCATGACTCCTACCCCACCGGATCGGGTCTTCGGTCTTGCAGTAGGGACAGGCCGGACGTTTGCCCTGTTGGGGCTCAATCCATTCCACAATTTGCTGCTGGTGCTCCGCTTCCTCTAGCCTCTTCAACAAAAGACGGCGTTGCCCTAATGTCAGATCATCACTGGCTTCTATTAGCTTGGAAAACTTGCTAGCACGCATTGCCTCCTCCTTATTCTCACTACCGACATTGTACGACAACAGCTAGCGTTAATAAAGCCTCTCGCAAAGGCGCAGAGAACAGTAGAAGGCAGGGAAAATGACAGAAAACGAGATCCCTCTGCAACAGGCGAGTAGGAAGGATTCGCAAGGCGGGGGTGGCGATCAATCCACGCCTGCAGAAGGACTTGAAGGTGATGCAGGAGGAACTGAGGCTGAGCCAGTACACGTTTCCGTTCTAACCCGGCCTTCTAACATTGATCCTGTCATCGCCCTGATGTACAATCTTACGAAATCAAACGCAAGCAACCGAAAGGAAGAGTGCTAAAGGAGTTCGATGGCGGAATACATCGGAGCAATCGATATCGGGACGAGCGGGGTGCGGTTCGTCGTCTTTGACCACGATGCCAGGGTTGTCGCCTCCGCCTATCAAGAGATCCCCATCTTCTACCCCGAACCAGGCTGGGTGGAACAG
>JAUWNS010000024.1 GCA_030612485.1 Candidatus Bipolaricaulota bacterium | reverse complement strand
GGCCTGCTCAGGGTCGAGCGTCGCTGCCCGTACGGGTACCCACAGGTGATCCTCGTCTATCCCTTGATCGAAGGAAAGCCGTTCCCAACCACCTTCTGGCTCACCTGTCCCTTCCTTGCGGAAGAGATTGACCACTTGGAGGAAGCGGGATGGATCAAAAGGATGGAGACCTTCCTGAGGGAAGACACTAGGCTCAACGCACGACTACAACGAGCCCACCGTGTCTACATCGAGGAGCGCCTGAACCTCCTAAGCACTGAGGACCGTCGATTCCTCGATCATTCCGGGATGTCGGCGAGCCTCCTAGATAAAGGAATCGGCGGGATCGGCGATTTTAGCCGCATCAAATGCCTACACCTGCACGTTGCCCATGCCCTCGCGCGGGAGAACCCGATCGGTGAGATCATCCTGAAAGAGCTTCCAAACCACGCCTGCTCTCAAAATAGAACGATCTGCTCCGCCTTGGTGTAGACGGAGCAGAGCGCGTGATAATCGCTCTTTACGGATCTGCTTTAACTGTGGGAGGAGTGTTCGTCGTATTATTCACGTGCACGATCATCGAATCAGTCGCGCTTGCGCCACATGTGTCGGTCACGGTCAGAGTGAGAACAACATTCTCGCCTTCACAGCGGTCAGTGGACGGGGCGACGTACACCGGGTGAAGGGCGTACGGATTATCAAAGCTGCCCCGGCCACACGACGCTGTCCAGTAGTAACTCAACGCATCGCCATCCGGGTCGTAACCAGAACAGGTCAATCGAACGCTAGAACACTCATTAACCGTTATATCCTCACCCGCATCCGCAACCGGCAGATGGTTCACATTGTTGATGTAAAGGAGGAGCCGATCAACTCCGCGCGCGCAACAACTATCGATCGCGGTCAGTGTGATACATGCGCACTCTCCTCCACAAGCGTTGGTCATCGGGGCATAGTAAATAGGATTGAGCGATGTGGGGTCATCAAACGTCCCCTTGTCCGCTGTCCACCGGTAACTGACGACGTTATTATCAGGATCACAGACCGTACCGAAAAGCTGAATCGATCCGCCCTCATTGACCGACTTAGTAGCTAAACTCGCGTCTATGCACGGCGGAATTGGGGGACAGAGAGGTGGAACAGGTAGGCAATACGGGACAACCGGTGCACACAGCGGAGTCGGCTGTGGTGGACAGGGCGGAACAGGCACTACCACACAATACGGAGGGACCGGCATCACGCGACAAGGAGCAGGAGTAATCGGGTAACACCGCCCCAGCGGGAGGCAACGGATCGTATCCCGTACCCGCGCGACCATGCTGTCGCTTGCGCTAAGCCCCTGCTTGTTCGTGACAGTAAGGGTGAGCGTAATGTCGTCCCAACATTCGCAGATAGGTGAAGCGGTATAGGTAGGATGTAACAAGGAAGCATCATTAAAGCTTCCCATCCCATCCTCGGCCGTCCAGTGGTAGGTTACCGCTCCCCCATTGGGATCGTACCCTTTGCAAGTAAGACGGGCGCTACAACATTCGCTGAGCATTATGTCTGGCCCTGCGTCAACATAGGGTGGAATTACAGATTCAGGCGCTTTCGGACAGAACAGAAGCCCGACAGCCACCCCAATGACCAACGCCCCCACAACCAACAGATCGTTCGTGTTGTCCATTGCACAGACCCTCCTCTATGAACTGCCTATCCCCCCTCTTTCTTCACCTTAAGATTCCCTAATCTCAGCATACCACAAAAAAGAGAGAATGCCAAGAATGACACGCTTCATTTCCACCCCTTCACAGGGAAGATGATTTGTGATACGGTTGAGAGCGAGATTCGTTCTTAAAGGAGGGCACATGAATAGGAGGGCGGCAAAGTTTCTCATAGTAGGCGGAATCCTAGCGTTTGGAGTGCTGGAAGGGCTGTTTATCGGGCACTCGCCATCGGAGAGACCGGGAATCAATCAAAAGGAGAGTCTGATTCCCCATCCTTTGGGGCGGGGTAGTTCATTAATGTGAACACGGTTCTCGTAATCGAGGGAGTGGTACGCCAAGGACATGAAAAGCAAAGCGGGACTCGCTTGCTTTTCAGGATCTGGTCCCACTTCAGCCCTCAAAACGGCCTTTGTCCGGTTCATGCTCTTCGCCAAGGAGAATCGGTTTCGAGCGGAGGTTACTCGGCAGCTTCTTCCCGACGCCAAGTAGCGGTTTACCATAAAACCCGAGGAAAGGCGTGCCTTTTTGTTTCCAGCTCAAGGCTTCGGAGTCTTTTCTGCTCCTGAATTCCTGGTTTCCTTAGAGCAGAGCCGCAAGCAGGCTTAACTTGCAGTTACCCGCTCATCAAAACGAGATAACAAACCCAAATAAAATGATCTGCTCCGCCTTGGTATAGACGGAGCAGATCAGCCAACGACTCTCTTTACCTTCAGATCCTTTTACGGATCTGCCTTGACAACAGGGGGAGTGTTCACGTTCTCGATGTGAATCGAGAGGGAATCACAAGCACTCGCACCGCACGGATCGGTCACGGTAAGGCTGATCACAACATCCTCACCGGTGCAGGAATCGACCAACGGCGCAATGTAGCACGGAGTCGCCGCACAGGGGTTGTCGAACGTCCCCTTGGAGGCGGTCCAGTAGTAGGCCAGAAGAGCGCACTCCGGGTCACTCGCCACTGCGCACAACAGCTTCGATGTCCCTTCCGTCATGCAGAACCCCGGACCCAACTCGACAACCGGAGGAGCATTCAGGTTTCGTACATGGACGATGAGGGTGTCGCTCGTGCTCGCGCCGCAGGCATCGGTGACAGTGAAAGTGATAACGATATTCTCGCCACCACAGTTATCTGTCATCGGTGCGGCGTAGATCGGATGAAGCCTCGTCGGATCGACGAAGGTTCCGCCGCCACACGTCACGTTCCAGAAGTATGAGATCGCGTCGCCATCGGGATCGGACGCAGAACAGGTTAGCTGTATCGTCCCTCCTTCATCGACAACAAGATCCGGCCCGGCATCGGCGATCGGTGGTTGGTTGATGTTATTGATGTGGAGCAAGAACGAGTCCACCCCCGTCGCGCCACAGCTGTCGGTTGCCTGCAGGGTGATCGTTACATCCTCACCCGCGCAACAAGCGGTCATCGGAGCGTAGTAGAGGGGGTCGAGACTCGTCGGGTTGTCGAAGTGTCCTCTCGATGCGCTCCAACAGGTCTTGATCACATTGCAGTCCTGGTCAGCTACCGTCCCGTGAAGCCTGATCGACGTTCCCTCATCGACCGCCTTGATCGCCGGTGGAACTGGGCAAGGCAGAGGAGGAGGCATGGGGAAGCAGGTTGTGACTGGCATCGCAGGAGGACAGGTCACGGCAAGCGGGCAGTTCAGGTTGAGGGCTCTGCAACTCGGGCAGGGCCCTTCGATCACCATCCCCTGGAGGAGGGTATCACACCCGTCTACGTGATAGAGCCGATCGTTCCCCGGTCCACCGAGTAGTGCATCCACCCCGGCTCCGCCACAGAGGGAGTCATCTCCTACCTCGCCTTCGAGCGAGTCCTCGCCCGGCCCGCCACAGAGGAGGTCATTCCCCGTTCCGCCGAATAGCACATCATTACCAGCATCACCCAGAAGGACGTCGTGCCCGATTCCCCCCTCGATGATGTCGTTTCCGTCTCCTCCGATGAGGATATCGTTCCCTCCCAACCCGATCAAGAAGTCATTTCCCGAGAGGCCGTAGATAAGGTCGTTCTCCGGGGTTCCATAAAGGGTGTCGTCTCCATTGGTTCCGTAGATGACGTTTACGATCCCCAAGTGCGCGTATTGCGCTGGGATCGAAGGAGTGACCGATTTCACAGGCTCGGGTGTAGAGACGACCTCAGTGAGGGTAGCGAACAGTCCGCTCGCCTCACCCACGTTCCAGTACGACCCACCAGTCCTCTCAGCCATCGCCGTCAAGGACTCGCGCACACCCTCATCGACATCGAGACCAATGACGTGCAGGACGATCGGCGGGTTCATCGTGGTGAGCATCTGAGCGACGGCGAGAGGGTCTCCTCCACAGGTCTCCTCACCATCACTGATGAGGACTATCATGCTCGATCCCTCGAGACCGGTGAGCTCATTCGCTGCCTCGACCAATGCATCGGCAATCGGGGTCAGCCCTCGTGCCTCGATCTGCGCGATAGAGGCGGTCATCCCACCGACCATGGATACATCGAACGGACGAACCGGGAAGAGAGGCTCGATATCCTGACAGCTTTCTTCCCTATCTCCCTTCCCGATTCGATGACCGTAGGCAAAGAGGCCTGCATTAATCCCATCGGGGAGAATCCCCAACAGATCGCCGAGTGCATCCTTCGCCACATCCAGCCGCGACGCCGTCCCGAACTGCTTGTTCATGCTGTTCGACGCATCGAGGATGATGGCCAAGTTCTGCGGAGCCCCCCACGCGATCACCGAGACGAAGAGCACCCCGAAGATCAATAACACCGTTAGACATAGTTTATTGCTCATTATTACCTCCTTATCGATCCCCTTGACGCCCTATCTTAGCAGAACGGGCATAGTGATTTCCGTAATTTAGATCACAATGGCGGCCGTTACTCGAAACATTTGGCACCTCCTTCTTGGGCACAAATCCAAGTTTCGATCATTTGGCCACGGAGAGAAGAGAAAAGGGAGACACGGAGAAAGGGAGAATAAAAACCCCGTCTCCCCTCTCAGATCTCTGCGCCCTCTGCGGTAAAACGCTTGAAACTAGGGTTCGAGGCAATCCAAGAGTTCCTTGCGCTTCTGCACGGGGATCAGGACCCGCAATCTCCCGTTCTTGACCACTCCACAGCCAAGCAGATCTCCGCGGAACGAAAGAACGACGAACCCTTCCGTAAGGGATGTCTCGCTCGTCTGACCGAGGAGGAGATGCCGCAAGATATCGAGGCGTTCGATCTCGACACGGGAGGCGGTAATCCGGGTGTTGAGCACCCGCAAGAACAAACTAGTTGGCTTGAAGGCATGCGGCATCCGCCGCATGATCCTCAGACCTGAGGGGCGAAGCGTAGAGAGATCCGGGGGACAGGGTGCTGTCGTCGCCCATATCTCCCCTTTCCTCTCCTCGAAGGAGAAGCCTGAGAAGAAGGAGGGGGGAACTCCGAAACGCGTCTCGAAGTAGCCGATTACCTCATCACGAAGGCTTTCTGAATCGGGCAGCGAACCCACCTCCACTGTCTATTTGGTGCGGATAGATCCGGGCACAGCCCGTTATCGACGCGGGGAAGATTGTCCTCTCCCACTCCCGGATCCCTGGGGAGGAAGAGAAAGGAAGACTGATCGGTTCGATCGTTGCGTCCCGCTCCCCCAAGAGGAAGGCTGCAATTGCCTCGTTCTCCTCCGGGGCGAAGGTACAGGTGGAGTAGACCAACCTCCCTCCAGGACGGAGAAGGTCGTACCCACGCAGGATCAAACGCCGTTGCAGTTGCACCAGCCGCTCGATCGTCGCTGTGAATGCACCACCGCGCAGAGAACGTTCCTTGCGAAGCGTCCCCTCGGCCGAGCAAGGGGCGTCGACGAGAACGCGATCGAAACCGACCCGCAGAGGGAAAGACTCCCCCCGGTAGGAGGTAACCGAGGCGTTGAGAGCCCCAAACCGGTTCAGGCTCGCCAAGAGGGACGGTTGACGCCGCCCGTTAGGTTCATTGGCGACGAGAAGCCCCCTGTTCTCCATTCGTACGGCGCTCTGGGTGCATTTCCCCCCAGGAGCGGCGCACAGGTCGAGAACCCGCTCCTCAGGCCTTGGATCGAGGAGACGCACGGGAACCGTCTGCACGGCTTCCTGGATGTAGAAGAGGCCGAGCCAGTGTTCGATGGTCTTCGCAACCTTCGTCCCCTCGACAGCGAACAGGTCGTTCGCCCAAGGGATCGGTGTGAGGTGAAACCCTTTCTGTGCGAGCCGTTCCGCTAAGGCTTTCGGAGCGATACGCAGGGTATTGACACGCACACTCACCGGAAGGGGGCGCGTGCTATAGGTGAAGAAATCCTCCCAATCAGGAATTATCTTACGGTACCGGGTGAGACGGCCGGGCAGAAGCTCCTCTTGGTTCACTTATCACGCCCGATCCCGATCACTCCGAGCATCTCAGCATGGATCGCCCCGTTAGTCGCCAGGATCCCAGTCTCCGGATCGATAAGGGTGGCTCCGCAGAGGTCGCTCACCCATCCTCCCGCCTCGCGAATGAGGAGGATTCCTGCAGCCACATCCCACGGGGAGAGGGAGAGGTACCACGCCGCGTCGAGCCGCCCGGCAGCGACGTAGGCGAGGTCGAGACAGGCCGAACCTGCCATACGAACCGCCCTCGCCTGGGAGAGGAGCGGCCTCATGGCAGCGTGGGTGCGAAGGGCTCGCTCAGGTCGTGAGGAGAAGCCGACCCCGATCAACGATCCATTGAGGGTCTTCTGCGGGCTCACCCGCAGCGAAACGCCGTCGAGGTACGCCCCCTCGCCCACGATGGCGCTGAAGAGCTCATCGCGCAGGGGGTCGTAGATGCACGCGACCTGAAGCTCATCCCCGCGCGAAAGGGCGATCGATACGGAGAACTGTGGGTAGCCGCACAGGAAGTTGTTCGTTCCATCGAGTGGATCGATGATCCAGCAATACGGGGAAGAACCCTCGCTGTTCATTCCCTCCTCGGAGAGGATCCCGTGCTTGGGGAAGGCATCCTTGATCGCGGAGACGATCCATTGCTCGGCACGACGATCGTAGATCGTCACCGGGTCGTGGCGGTGACTCTTGGTGGACGCGTGCTTCTCCGCACGCATCCCCGCGCGCAGTATCGCTCCCACCTCTCGCGCCGCACGAACAGCAACTTCCAACGCACGCTCCTTTTCCATTCTACCGCCCCCTTTGCAGACGCTCGGCAAACTGTGGCGGAAGCCCCGCGTGGAGGATCCCTTGCATTGTGGCTTGAATATCGTAGGGAACCCGCTTGAAGAAGACCTTCCTCTCAGCAAAGTCGATGATCGCATACGCGGCGCGCGAATCCCCATCGCGCGGCTGTCCCACACTCCCAGGGTTGATCAGGTATCGTCTTGCAGGGAGAAGGTCGACCGAGCCAGTAGTGTGATCTAGGGGGGCCACCCACCCATCGAGGTCGACGAACCCGCCCTGGACGTGAGAGTGTCCGAAGAGCCCGAACGGCCGGTCGAGAAGGGAGAAGGTCTCCCCGGCAACGAAGGCGTCGCGCATGTACTCCCACAGCGGTCCGCGCAGGCTCCCGTGCACCACCACGAATTGGTCCTCAATAAGGGTCTGTGGGAGATCCTCCAAGTACGCGACCTGATCGGAAGGGAGAACCGTTCGCGTCCACTCGATGACCGCGCGGGCAGCAGCGTTGAAGTAATCAAGGGGGAGTTTGCCCACAGTCGTTGCGTCGTGGTTACCCTGCACGCAGAGCGCATCCGCTACGCGCAGCCGCGCGATCACCTCGCCAGGCCACGGTCCGTACCCAACGATATCCCCACAGCAAACAATACGGTCTATCGTTTCTTTAGCGAGCGCCGCGAGGACGGCATCCAAGGCAGGGAGGTTCCCGTGAATATCGGAGAGAAGGCCGATCCGCAACATCACTACAACAGGGAGTGTGCTGCTTCGCGCGCGCGCGAAGCGCGCGCGTTCCCCTCACGCACAAACCCTTCCCTTTGCACGGCAAGGCGAGCGATCGTTCCCTCATCCTCAGTGCGACCGCGGGTGTCGTTCATCGACTTCTCCTAACCTTGACAGTTGATGCAGAGAACTTAATCAGAACAGGAAAGGAAAGAGGGGCGAGCGTCTCTTCGCCGCCCCACATCCATTTGCCAAGTGTCAGTCCTTCTTGTCACCCAAGAGCTTGCTCATGTAAGCGATCGCCTCGCCAACAGTGGAGATCTTCTCCGCGTCTTCGTCGGAGATCTCCACGCCGAATTCGTCCTCGAATTCCATGATCAGCTCCACAGTATCGAGTGAATCTGCTCCCAGGTCCTCAACAAACGAGGACGCGTCGGTGATCTCACTGGGATCGACCATCAATTGATCGGAGATGATGGCGCGTACCTTGCTGACAATATCATCCATACGTATCGATACCTCCTTTTCGTATTTGCTCTATCTCTAAGGGTAGAGCCCCCCATTGACGCCGATAACCTGTCCTGTTATATAGGAAGCCCGGGGTGAAAGCAAGAATGCAACCACCTCGGCAACCTCTTCAGGCTCTCCCTCCCTTCCTAACGGGAGAGAAGCCAGATACGAAGAGCGAATCTCTTCGCCCAACCCTTCTGTCATCTCGGTACTGATGAACCCGGGCGAGACGACATTCACGCGGATCCCGCGACTGCCGACCTCCTTGGCAACGCTACGGGAGAGCCCAATGAGCCCGGCCTTGGCGGCCGCGTAGTTCGCCTGTCCTGCATTCCCGGTCTCGCCAACGACCGATCCGATGTTGACGATCGCCCCGCTTCTCGCCTTCACCATGTAGCGCAGGCAGGCGCGCATGCCGTTGTACGGCCCTTGCAGGTTCACGTCAATGACCCGCTTCCAATCCTCTTCGCTCATGCGCAGGATCAACTGGTCCCGCGTGATCCCGGCGTTGTTGACGAGAAAGTCGATGCGTCCGTGCGCTTCATGGATCGATCGAAACGCCTTCTTCACCCGAGCAAAATCGGAGACATCGACCGGCAGGAATCGGCACCCTTCGAGTTCCTGTTCTATCGCCGCTCCAGCCTTCTCGCCGCGGGCAAGTACTGTAACCAGAGACCCTTCCTGATGCAAGAGGGTCGCGATTGCCCTTCCGATACCTCTCGTCCCGCCGGTGACGACAGCCACCTTTCCGTCAAACCGCCCCATCGAGCGCCTCCTCGAACGTCACAAATCTCACCTGTGAGGTGATCCGCTTCCCCAGACCAGTGAGGATCTTCCCCGGCCCAACCTCCACTGCGCAGCTGACCTTCATCTGCACCAGGGCCTCCACTACATCTACCCAGGATACGCAAGCGGTGATCTGTGTCAATAGGAGGCCTTTGAGCTTTCTCAGATCGCTCTCTACCTTCCCACTAACACTGGAAATCACGGGAATCTTCGGGCCAGAAAAAGGGAGGGATTCAATCCTCGGAGCAAGCTCCTGTTGCGCGCCTTTCATAAGGGGAGAGTGAAACGGGCCGGAGACGTGCAGCCGAATCGCCCGGCCCCCAGCCTTCTCGGCCGATGCCATCGCTGCAAGGAGCGCCTGCTCCTCCCCGGAGATCACCACTTGTGCCGGACCATTCACGTTCGCCACGCTCACCTGCGATCCACTCTGACAACAGATCGCCTCCACCCGATCGAGCGGGAGTTTGACGATTGCCGCCATTCCGCCGGGGATGGACTCCATTAGGCGTCCGCGCTCGATCACCACGGAAAGCGCCTCCTGCGCACTCACGACC
This sequence comes from Candidatus Bipolaricaulota bacterium, assembly GCA_030612485.1. The sequence continues at coordinate 10,365 of JAUWNS010000024.1, read as the reverse complement.
CCGGCGCTCACCAGGGACGCGTACTCCCCCAAACTGTGACCGGCAACAACTGTGGGAACGATCCCACGTTCGCAGAGCCTTCTCTCCTTGATAAGGCTGTCGATGAGGATCGCGGGTTGAGCGACCTGCGTTCGTTGCAAGCGATCCTCATCACCCTCCTCGATCCAATCCTGTAACCGGAGCCCAGCTTGCATCGCCTGGTCGAACAGATGAGTACCAAAAGCAGAGGGCGGGGGAAGTATTCGAGGGATCGTTCCCTGGCCGGGGAAGATGAACGCCAGTCGATGCTCTCGCCCCATCGCTAGATCCTGACAACCGCGGCCCCGTAGGTCACCCCGGCCCCAAACGCTGTGAGGACCACCACATCCCCCTTCACGATCCTTCCCTCGCGGAGTGCTTCATCGAGGGCGATTGGGATAGACGCAGTGGATGTATTCGCGACCCGATCGAGGTTCACAATCACCCGCTCCCGATCGAAGCTGAGGTGTTTTGCCAATGAGTCAATAATACGGATATTCGCCTGGTGGGGAATAATCCAATCTATGTCCGCAAGTGAGAGGGACGCTGCATGGAGCGCCTCCCGGGCGGCCTGCGCCATCATCGGCACCGCACTCCGGAAGACTCCGGCTCCCTCCATCTTCAGGTAGTGTCCATGATCCTCGACGGTCTCACGGCTTGCCGGGAACTTGGTTCCCCCAGCCGGCATATTGAGGAGGAGGGCCTTGCTGTTCTCTCCGTGGAGAGCGCTCCCTAGGACTCCTTCTCCGGGTGAGGCCGGTTCAAGGAGGACGGCCCCCGCGCCGTCGCCGAAGAGTACACAGGTCTTCCGATCGCTCCAGTCGGTGACCCTCGACAGCGCCTCTTGCCCGATCAACAGGACACGGCGGTAGAGGCCTGAGCCGATCAGGCCGTTGGCGATAGCGAGCCCATAGACGAAGCCGGAACATCCGGCCTTGAGGTCGAAGAACGGTATCTGGTCAAACCCCAGACCGGCGGCGATGAACGGAGCCGATCCCGGACAGATCATGTCGGGAAAGTTTGTCGCGACGATCAATAGGTCGACGCTCTCCAAGGAAACGTCCGCCTGATCGAGGGCTCTTCTCCCAGCCTCGATCCCCATCCTGGCCGGATCCTCCTCGTCTGTGAGGTGATAACGGGTTCGGATACCTGTCCGGCGGACGATCCACTCATTGGAGGTATCGACGCGCTGCTCCAGGTCTAGATTGGTTATGCACGTTTCAGGTACGTAGCTTCCCGAGCCGACGATCCTAGCTCCCATCTGGCCGCCAACCACTGATTCCGTGCTCGATCGTCTCGTTCACCCGGCTATCGACCGCGCGGGAGGCGACGTTAATAGCCGAGGCGATCGCCTGGGCGTTCGAACGTCCGTGAGCGATGACCACACTCCCCGCAACCCCCAGGAGCGGCGCACCGCCAAGGTGGTGGTAAGACAGTTTCTCACGCACGGTGGAGAAGACCGGACGGAGAAGTAACCCCCCCAATTTTGTCCGGATGCTCTTCCCGATCAGGTCCTTCATCAGACCGGTCACCGTCGAGATCCCCCCTTCGAGCGTCTTTAGGAAGATGTTCCCCACGAATCCGTCGCACACGACGACGTCGACCGGGCGATCGGTGAGGAGGTGATGCCCCTCGACGTTCCCGACAAATGGAAGCGGCCCGTTCTCCAAAAGCTCGTAAGCCAGGTGATTCAAGCGGTTACCTTTCCCCTTCTCTGTCCCGATGTTCAATAGCCCGACCGTGGGGTGCGGGATCCCCAGGACATCGCGAGCATAGGCGACTCCCATCAGAGCAAAGTAGAGCAGGTGTTCAGGGGCGCAATCGACGTTCGCCCCCATATCGAGAATAAGGATCTCCCGGCCGGAAACGGTCGGAATGCTCGCCGCGATCGCCGGACGCGGAATCCCCGCAATCCGTCCCAGGATGAAGATCGACCCCGCAACAACCGCGCCGGTGTTCCCCGGTGAGACAAAGGCATCCACTTCATGTTCTTTCAGAGAAAGAAGGCCTTTTACGAGGGACGAATCTCGCTTCCCGCGCACCGCGCGAACCGGTGATTCGTTCATGTCTATCGTCTGGGTTGCAGGGAGGATGGAGAAGCGATCTCCCTCACGTTCGTTCATCTCCGCTAGGGTTGCGCGGATTGCCGCAGGATCACCGGCGAAGAGGATGTCGATCCCTTGCCGCCGTCCAGCATCGATTCCCCCTCGCACCAACTCGCGCGGGGAGAGATCCCCCCCCATGACGTCCAATAGGATACGCATCGCTCACTTCTACCCCAGTACAGATTAAGTAAGTGCCGAGGGCGGGACTTGAACCCGCACGGACATAATGTCCACATGGCCCTCAACCATGCGCGTCTGCCAATTCCGCCACCTCGGCAATCGTCTGATGTTAGCGAACGAGAGGAGACCTGTCAACAATCAACGGGGTTCGGCATATGTTTATCGTTCCGGCACGTTAACTTACCTGCCTGTCAGGATGCAACGGCAGAGAGGTGCAACGCACAGGCAGGCAGCGAACTCCACGAATGGTATGGATTCTGAGAGATCTAGCGGTTGAACGATTGGGGATCAGATGATTGAGAGATTGGATGATAACTTCGTTTCACCGGACCCTCTTGTTTTGCAAGGCAAATCGCCCTATGATGGGAACATGGGCTGATAGAAACGTTCGGAGGTGAGGCATGGACGGAATATGCCGTATGAGATGGATTCTTTTGAGTGTGATAGGGATAGCTTTAATCATCACAGTAACCCTTATTGCGTTTGCCGAGGCAACAACCTACAGCGGAGTAACCTTCCCTCACGGGGACCGTTCCTTTGCCGATCGGGTCGTTTCCTACGTAGCGGCGAGCTGCGCCGATGGCGGGTATGACGACCCCAGGGCCGCCCTTGGCCCCCCGGACTGTGGCGGTGAGGGATGCCATGCCTGCCAGGGGTGCGACACCTGTGCAGTCGCGCTTGGGTTTCGCTTAAGTGAGCTCGACAACCGGGGGAACTTGGTTCTCGAGTTTGTCGACAATACACTGGTTGACGTAGAGGGCGATGATCTCTTCATCTACATCACCAACAGGAAAGCCTGCCTCGTGGAGATCAGCACAAACGGGAGCCATTTCATCCCTGTCGGCACCGTCACCGGTTACCCCGGGAAGATCGATATCTCCCCGTTTGTCACGCCGGGCGAGGAGTTCTGCTTCGTGCGCCTCTCCGATCTCCCCGCGGATGAGGACAAGTCTTGCTGTCCCGGGCCGAGTATCGACGCCGTTGGGGCGATGGGCCTATTACGCATGGTCGAAGAGACAGGGGAAGCGTCTGGATTCCTGATGCTGCAAGCGATAGGAGAGCTCGCACTCCGCGTTGCACAGGTCCCGCAGGATCTCCTGATCATCCTCGACTCGTCGTCCAGTATGGGGGAGCGGTTTGAGTATTCGACCAAGATAGAAGTGGCAAGAGAAGTCCTAAAAGAGTTTGTGGCAGATCTTCCCGACGAGATGAGGGTGGGGTTGCGCATCTTCGGCGGGTGCGAATACAGCCAGCTTCTGCGTCCGATCGAACCACTCAACCGAGCCTCGTTACAAGCACAGATTCAATCGATCGAAACGGGCGGGAAAACACCTCTGGCTTACACACTGGAACAGGCGAAGGGTGATTTCGTCGCCGATCTTCCCGGGGCAAAGCTGATCCTCCTCGTCAGTGATGGGATTGAGACCTGCGGTGGCGACCCAGTAGCTTCAGCATGGAATCTGCTCAACTCCGGGTACGATCTGCAGATAAACGTAGTTGGATTCGATATCGGAGAAATGCCAGGGGCGCGCGAACAGCTTATGGAGATCGCAAAGGTGACTGGCGGGACCTACTATGATGCACAGAGCAGCGAGGAGCTGCGTATGGCATTGCGCCTTTCAGACCGGATCACATACAGCATCTACGATCAACAGGGAGAGAAGATCGCTACCGGTGTCATCGGGGGACAGGGCGAGCCGGGTAAAGAGGCACTCAAGCCGGGGGTCTACCGCGTCGTTTTCGATACCAGTCCCACGACCGAACGCACCGTAACGATAGAACCTGGACAGACAAAGCAGATCGAACTCGCTCTCTCCAATGGAGGATACTCGGCTGAGGTAAAGTAGTTACAGACAGGGGAGCCAGTTTGGTGTGCGCTCAGGAGGGGGGGTTGGTGAATCCTGCGATGACTGCGGAGAGGTCCTCTTCGATCCCGTGGAGGCGTTCTGCCAGAACGACAGGGTCAATCGGAGCGAGTTTCAGGATCGGGTCATCCTCGATCTGTGTGAGGTAGCGACTGATCCCCTCCATGACAATGGAGAGATGAACTACACCGTCTCGCGGCTCAGCTCTATCGAAAAACTCGATGCTACGTTGGAGTTCTTCAATCGAACTCCCAATCAAGGTCAAGAGATCCATTGTTTTGTCGGTCGCGTTCACTCTGTACCACCCATATTGTGATTATACCTAGTCGTCGTATAGTTTAGCACGCACCATCCTCCGGCCCAACAAGCTTTCCCTTTACTCTCTTCAGGGCCTGCGCCTTCATCCGGGACACCTGTCGCTGAGATATGCCGAGTTCCTCCCCAACCTGTTCTTGGCTCTTCCCGTGGTAGAAGAGACCGCTGATCACCTGACGCTGGATCTCGGCGAGTTCACCAATAGCTACACTGATCCGCATGTAAAGTTCTCTATTCCGATTCTCGTCCCGCGGTTGAAGGAACTCAATCGTGGGGAGGGTTGGGTTGGGATCGTGGCGCCGCCGCTCCTGGTCGATCGAGACATAGGTCATTGCCTTGCGCCCGCGGAGGAGCTCGATCAGCTGCTCCTCACTGATCTCCAGGTGCTCAGCAAGCTCGGCAATCGTCGGAGGGCGTCCGTATTCCTGGAAGAACGCCTCCTCCTGTTCCTTCACCTTGCGGCTCAAGGCCTGTATCCACTGAGGGATGCGGATCGTCGTGTGCTTATCTCGGATGTAGTGACGAATCTCACCCTTGATCAGGTAACTCGCGTAGGTAGAGAAAAGAGTGTTTCTAGCTAAGTCAAAGTTTGCAACCGCGTTCAGAAGCCCGATGTACCCCGCTTGCACCAGATCATCGAGGATCTCGCCGGAGTTAAGAAATCCAAGCGCAATCGATCGGACGAGCCCTATGTTCCGCTTGACAATCTCCTCGCGAAGAAGGGAAAGCTCGCTTGCAGTGGAAGCTTCCTTGGTCGTATGGCGTAGCAATTCGATGAGCTTTTCGTTAGAAAGCATTGCGAGTTTCTGTTTGCGCATCGAGGCCATGCCTCCCACCTCCTCCAAGAGTAGTATAGTTAATACAGGCGGAAAGACAAGACTGTTTCAGATTTCCTGTTTTTCACCCTACCCGGCCACTTACTTCTCCTGTAGAATGAAAAAGAAGAGGAACAGGACGGCAAATGCGCCCAGAACAAGGGAATCCCTCCAAGGGAAGCCTTTCCCTTCCGCATATGAAAGGGGAGAAGGACATCCTCGGGAGACGCAATCCCCCACAGCGGTCCGTAGGTGAAACTCCTCTGCCCGGCCGGTCCCGACGATCACTTCATCTCCCACAAAGATGATCGGCACGCTCGCGGCTGAAACGCTGTAATGCGCGGCAAGTATGCTCAGCAAGTCCAATGCTCCTGGCTCGTTGATCTCATACCGGACGATCCTCAGATCCTCGTGTCCAACGACGAGTTCGGACAGGATCCCTTCCATCAGATCACAGCCCGGGCAGCCTTCCTCGTAGAAGACGACGATCGCTGGCTCCACAATAACAGACTCAGTCTGGACCTGTGGAAGAGCGTCAAGAGCGATGACAAGCAGAAGAAGGATCATTGCGGCAAACACCATGAAACTCTGTTTAGTCATGTTTTCTCCTCGCTCTGCTTTAAAGGTAACCCACCCGGAGGGCGATGATCATCCCCGCTCCTAAGATAAACATCATGATACCAGATATCAGGTGAAGCTTTCCCAAACGAGCCGAGCGCCATCGCTCCGCCCGTGCCGTGGTCGTGTATCCGAAGTGTACCGCCAGGGTTATGATAAGAAGGGGCAGGATAAAAATCAGGTTGTAGAAGAGAAGTAGTCCGATCCCTTGCGCCTGTGTAGTCGTCTTGGATAGAAGGGCGAGAATCGCAATGTACGGTCCTGAAGAGCAGGGAAGGAGGAACAAGGAGTCGAGAACTCCCACGGCGAAGGCACCTGGGATAGAGACGACCGAGGATGTGATCCGCTTCACCGTCGGTCGCCACCGCTGCGGAACCTCTATTGTGAACCACTTTCCGTAGGCGAAGAAGTCCTTCATGTTCCATAGGCCAAGTAGAATCGCCAGACTCGATACCACAAGGATGAACGGCCGCTGTACCCCGGCCGCCTGTATCGCGGAGAAGATTCCGATCCCCATCAAAAAGTATGAGATGTAGATCGCCGCGATGAAGGCCAATCCCGCCTGAAGCACCTTCCCCTTCCTCCCGGCGACGAGGAGCGTCCCTAAGAGCAGGACCAACACGGCGAAGGTACACGGGTTGACTGAATCAGCGGCAGCAGCGAGGATGACCACGGGGATGGTGAGCTTCCCCGCCAGTCCTTGCCCTTCCGTTGCCTCGGCCCTCAGCAATGGAGAGGGGGCCTCTTCCGCGATCGCCTGCGCGCTCACCGCATCAAGCCGCATCTCCCTTGCCCGTCCGGAGACGGTCGTAGGCGTCTCGGCGAGTCCGTAGAACGTGTCCTCCACCAAAGCAACATCCCCAATGAACAAGATAGGGACAGGGCCAAGTTCCGCACCGTAGGCAACAAGGAGGCGATCGAGCAGGCCTTGTGCATCGGCCTCGTGGATCTCGTAGCGCAGGATATTCAGTTCAGGGTACTTCGGGCTGATCGATTCCAAGAAGGACGCAGTGCGGGCGCAGTCAGAGCAGCCATGCTCGTGGAAGTAGACAAGATCCACTTCTTCAGCCCAGACGAAGAGCGACCCTAGAAGAAGCAATACAAGAAACAGAATTGGTGACCGTTTCACAAAGAATCCTCTCTTTTTAATCTGATCCACTAAACCGTCGTTTGCTTCCTAGTCGTCCGCCATGGAGATAGTGAACTTGTCCTTATAGACGTTCATCCACTCGTCGAACCCGCCCATCAGGCTCTTGGCATCGGGGAACCCCTTATCGATCAGAACCTGTGCCGCCAGGTCGCCCTGCGTCCCATCCTGGTCGTAGAGGATGATCAGAACCCCTTCGGGAAGCCGGCTTACCCAGTCGTTCAGCTCCGCAAGAGGGATGTTGATCGCGCCCATCAGGTGGCTTGCAGCGTAAGTCTCGTTGTCTCGCAGATCAATTAACAGGTAGAACAAGTAATTGAAGTCACTGATAGTAATATGATATGGCTTTGGTTGCGTGACGACCCCGGTGAGGCGAAGGGTAAGACGAGCGTTTTCAGGATCATTCGACTCGACGTAGATGCTCTTGCTGATCCTTCCCCCGTAGTGAGAGGTATCCAGGCTCGCTTCAAGCTCCACCGACTCGCCCGGTTTGAGGTTCGTCTTGGGGAGAGCGGTCGCGGTGCAACCGCAGGCCACCCGCACGCGGGTGATCGTGAGGGGTTCATCTCCCACGTTCGAAAGGAGAAACTTGTGGGTAACAAAGACCCCTTCGAGAACCGTGCCAAAATCGTAGACCGCGTTATCCACTGCGATCTTCGGTGCGGCAATCAGGGTGGCCCCTAACGCCACAACAGCTATCAGAGTGAGAACAACGACTTTCTTCATCTTGCTCCTCCTTGTTGATTCTTCTTTTCCTGCGGACTATACACACAGCCCGTTTTGTCGCAAGGTCAGCCTTTGTTTGAGATGGTCCAGTTCCGTTGTAAACGCATCGGGGGCGATCGCTCGTTCGAGGAACCGTGCTACCCCCTCAACCCGCTCCCCGGAAGAGAGGCTGTAGTAGGTCCACCGCCCCTGGCGCTCCCCACAGATCAGCTCTGCCTCCCTCAACAGACGCAGGTGCTTCGATACCTGGTACTGGGGAAGACCGGTCGCATCCACGATCTCACACACACATAACCGCTGCCCGGAATGGATGATGAGGTAGAAGATGCGCAGGCGATCCTCATTGGCGAGAACGCGAAAGAGATCGGACCATTGTTCCACGAAACGCTCCTTATATGCGATAGTTGGCATATGATAGGCGATGCGCAGCCTGTTTGCAATGGTGGATCGCCTGTAACGCCGTGTGCCGAATCTCGACCTTGCGCAACGTAGGAGATGACCGGCCAACAGATCGGATGTTTGATAGATTGAATAACCGGGGCATTGAGAGATTGGCAAGCTAAACCACTCAATCATTCAATCATTCAATCATTCAATCACTCAATTATCCCCCTCCTTCCTGCAATAGCACCTTGATCTCTCCTGCGGTGAGGCTCTTACCCTCCGATTTAATCGTCCCATCGACTACCAACGCAGGGAGTTTTCTCACCCCACGCGCCTGCGCCTCACCAATGTCGTCAACTCGAATCACCCTCGCTTCCAACCCCAATTCGGTGAGCACGTGGTTGATATCATCGAGCGAAATCTTGCATGTAGAACAACCCATAAGGCAACCCGACCCAAAGACCTCTATCTTTCTCACGCTTCCTCCTCTGAGACTTCGATCACATATACACCGGCACAGCCATAAAGATCCACTTTAACCACCGAACGAACGCAAATTCAATCTTCCGATCTCTCAATTCCTCAGCTTGAGCGAGTATAGCGAGCGGGAGTTAGGGATTTGTCTTTCCTGTCTGGTTGTGCTATAGTGAGTTTATTAAGGAGGTGCACTATGTGTCTAAGCGCTTGGCTTCTGCTGTCCTTCTTCTGGGCGTTTTGGATCTTCGCATTCGCTGGTTTCTGGTGCGGCGGCCCCTGCTAGTTTGTAGCTTGCAGGTTTTCTGTGAGTAAGCGCCATCGGCTGCGAAGGAAAGGGATGTAATGCGTGTAACCTTAGCATGTCGGGTGGGGGTCTGTCTTAGTGTTCTTCTGCTCACGAGCCTCGGGATTCTTGCCGGGTCTCATGAGCAGATCGCTTCTGAGACAGACCTCGCTCCTGATCTTTTCAATGAGTTGACCGTCGATGTCAACGGGACGGAGCTTGCACTATTCATCGTTGCCATCAATGATCGTGTGTTCTCAAGCAAGATCTCACCGGCACTGCGAGAGAACCTCCGTCACTACGTGGGCAAGAATGCGTTGTATGTCAACCCGACCGTTGAACAGGTAGTAAACTCCTTCCCGTTCTTCCCCGAACAGCTCACCGTGGAACAGGAGGGAGGCTCTTCGTTCACTCCAACGCGTAGCGACTGGGTCGAGATCACACCGGGATTCCTCGATGGGCAATTCGAGGTCAACCCGGGCGGATCCTCTTACGGCTCTGGGAGCGAGGGAATCCTGGTGATGGGGGATCGAATCGACATTGCGCGGCCATTCTGGGTGAGCTATCAAGGGGTGCGCGTGCGCTTCGATGTCTCCCAACAGACCGCATACTACCCTGCGCCCACTCCGCCTGCATCGACGACCACTCCTTCGCACCCTGCGGTTGAGATCTCTCCACCGGAGAGTATCACCGATTTGCAGCAGGCCCTAACCGAGGGCGATTTCTCCGCGGAGGCTATTGCCACCCTACTCTTTCTTCCTCAGGATCTTGTGGGCACGCTCATCGTTGCGGGACGGGGCGAGGAGCTGCGCCTCCTCTTCGTACGCCTGGAAGAAGGGATCTACGGTAGTGCGCTGGGCGAGGATCTATTGTCGGCCTTGGAGCCACTCATCGGGACCGGCGCGGTGATGGTGTGGGCTCTATCGCAGACGGGATCGGCGTTCATCTCCTGGAACTTCTATATCCAACAATCGGGGACGAACTACGTTTTCTTCAGCGCTGCCTCATTCGCCGAACTGACCGAGGGCTTCCTTCGTGGTGGTCGGGTCGAGCCTGGTGCGATCGCTGCAGGAGTGATCCGCCTTCCTGGTGGGGTAGATACGAACGCTCCGTTCGCCGTCCGCTACGGGACGGCCGGGGTTACCTTCGGTGGGGCTGCAGGTGAGTGAAGTACTGATTGAGAGATTGAGTGATTTAACGAGTGAGTGATTGAACCTCCCGATCATTCAATCTTCCGATCTCTTAATTTCTCAGCGTCCTTTGTTAATCTCTTAGGAGGCCAGGAGATCAGGAAAGAAGCACGAGAAAAGTTATGCCGCTCTTGTTTCTAGGCCAAAACTTCAGGCTTTTCCCCTGGATTCCTTAGAGTGGTTCCTCACGGTTAAGGCAAGGTAACCCAGAGAAAGACTCAAGCGATGAGCGTAGCAAGAGA
>JAUWNS010000112.1 GCA_030612485.1 Candidatus Bipolaricaulota bacterium | reverse complement strand
CAGATCACCACATCTGCCGCCTCGTGCAATTGGGCTAGGCCCTTCTCTGCGCGCTCCTTGCGGGTTGTTCCCTCAAAGGAGAACGGCGTAGTAACGACACCGATCGTCAGTGCGCCGTTCTCCTTGGCGATCTCTGCGATTATCGGCGCGGCAGCGGTCCCAGTCCCTCCTCCCAGCCCCGCGGTGATGAACACGAGATCCATCCCTTTCGTGAGAGAGGCGATCTCCCAGCGCGATTCGAGCGCTGCCTTTCTCCCCTTCTCCTCGTCTCCGCCGGTCCCCCGTCCACCAGTGATATCGAGTCCGATCTGCAGTGTCTCGTGAGCGTGGGCAATCCCCAATACCTGTTTATCGGTATCGATGGCGACCAACCTGACTCCGTGCAGGTGCTCCTCGTACATCCGCCCGACTGCGTTCACCCCGCCATCGCCGGCTCCAAGGACAGTGATGCGCGCGTGTATTCCGCCCTTTTTCTGCTCTTCCTGCGCGCTCTCGATCAGAGGGGGTTCGCCGATCACTAGGCGGTGGGGACCCATCACTTGCGCGACCGCCTCCTCGATCTTCTCTTGTTTGCGCTGGCAGTACTCCTTCTTGAACTCGCTATCTACAGCGATGGTGAGTTGATCCTGCACTATAGTGATTGCTTCTAGGTTCTTGGGAAGGCAAGCCCGCAGGATACGGTCGTCCAACCGGGCGAGAACCTCGCGCCACTGTTCGCGTGCTCCTCCTTCGGCGTGTAAGTCGGTCATCTCACTTCTCCCCACGATTTCATTCACCCCATTCTCTGCGGATCTGGGGGAGAAGTCAACAACCTTGTATAATCAAGAGGATTACCGGGGTGTTTTCGAAGAGAAGATCTCTAACTATGGAGCGGGAAAAACTATGAACGCCGCGCTCGTTTGGGATGTTGTAAAGTGGATTCTGGTCGTCCTTGCTGCGGGATTTATTGGCCAGTTTGGCCGCGTTTTGGCTCTTCGTCTTATTGAACGACACCGTGCAAAGAAGGTACATCCCCACGACCGCTCCGACCTGCCTGCAGAGGTCCTGCTCGAAAAGGAGAGGTTGAGAGCCACAGAGAAGATCGAGAAGAAAGAAGCTAAGGCGGAAGTGAAGAAGAAAAAGAAAGAAATAGGCTGATCCAACTCAACGCGGATCAGCCGTTCTGCCGATTGGTTAGTCTCCGCTCTTGCTCACCGCGATGATCTCCATCCCGTTGTAGTAGCCGCAATGCGGGCAAACCCGGTGTGGGAGCTTGATCTCGTGACAATGCGGGCATTCAGTCGTAGCGAAAGGAGCCATTTTCTGATGTGTACGTCGCATACGCCCCTTTGAACGCGACGTTCGATATTTGGGTACCGCCATCATTCCTCCTAAGGGTCAAACTCGATTAGGGCGATAATTTTAGCCGCTGTCGGGTGAAGGCGCAAGGTCGAGGATGAACGTGACCGGCCCGTCATTCACCAGTTCAACGGCCATCTTTGCTCCGAAGATCCCGGTTTGTACGGGAATTCGTTCGGCTTCCAACGCTTCGATAAAGGCGTCGAACAAGGGCGCGGCCTGTTCAGGAGGCGCGGCCGCAGTGAAGCTCGGGCGGCGCCCTTTGCGGATATCCCCGTAGAGGGTGAATTGAGGGACAGCGAGGATCTCCCCTTCGATATCGCGCAGTGAGAGGTTCATCTTTCCGACTTCGTCTTCGAAGATGCGAAGTTCGACGAGTTTCCTCGCGATTCCAGGGAATGAGTCGGCGCGATCCTCCTGCGAGATCCCGATAAGGAGGGTAATGCCTTGACCGATCGTGGCGACCATCTTCCCCGCAACGTTGACTGTGGCATGGTGCACCCGTTGCAGCACAATGCGCATAGTTAGGCCCTTGCCTGGAGGTCTTCGGCGTACTCGATCACCCGTTTCAGGTCTTCCTCGGAGAGCGCAGCAACCCGCGCCGTCAACCGGATCTGCAGGTGCTCCCGTGTTATCCTTGCTTGGATACGGTTATGGAAGGCCTGTTCAACGAGGCGCGGGGCACGGTGATTCACATCGCGATCGACAAAGTTGACCCGCCACTGGGAAAACTGGTTCAGCACCTCTTTGGCGACCTCTAACAGGTGCTTTAGGTGAGGTTCCCGGGTTGGAAAGACCCCGTTGATCTGATTCACCAGGTGTTGATCGTCAGTGAAGAGGATGATCGACTGTGGCGCGTAGGCAAGGGCGTGTTGCGCCCCTTCGATCAACGCTCGGTACCGCGCGACCTGCGAGGTTGCCCGCCCAATAAGTTGTGAGACCTCCTCGACAATGTTTCCATCCTTATCGATGATGGCGATCCCGATCCCTGCGTCACCGGGTTCTCCTTGGGCTCTTCCCGCAATGTAGACGAACAATTTATCCATAGTGATCATTGGGCCCACCAGGGTTCGAACCTGGGACCGACCGGTTATGAGCCGGTTGCTCTACCGCTGAGCTATGGGCCCGCTCTCTATACGTAATGGACTATAGGCGAGGTCCGTTCCTCTGTCAAGGAAGGATCTCTCTAGCAAGCATCATTGAGCATTGTCACAGGATTCTTGATTGTTGATCCAGTGGGAAGAGCAACATACACGGGAGAGGGAAGAAGGTGGTGGAGACTGGGGGACGATTAGGAAACCTTCGTTCTGACCGACTCCTGGGCGTAGAACGGCCTGCTCTTCGACCGTTTACCACTCCGACTCCTTCGACACCTCGTCCGGAATCGGAGACCCGATGTGAACGTTTGGAGAAACCGCAAGGCACCCCTCAACGTTTCTGCTTTCTTCCGGATCGCCTCGCTCTGTCTTGCGCATTGGCACGACTGTGTGAATCCGACATGCTTTGGTTCTCACTTTTGTGACGGTTTTACAGCGGAGCATGTCTTGCACGGAGGCTTCTAGTGAGTGTAGAATCCGCTTGGGGATGATAACATGACTGGTCGAATGCTCGGTATGCTGTTAGCCCGGCCGATTGCCTATTGCGCTTTTCTCTGTTTCTTCCTGGCAAGCGCTTGCATCATTGGGTTATCGGCTACGGTTTCCGTTCCAGGAGATTTCTCCACGATTCAAGCCGCGATTGACGCTGCGAGTCCAGGTGATGTCATTCTGCTTGGCGAAGGAGTGGGGGCACCAGGGACCCGCACGATATGGGGTGACTATCATTGGGGAACTGACACACTTCGCATCCGCAAAAGCTTGACCCTTCGCGGTATGGGGGTCTCTCGCACCGCCATCTGGGGCAGAATGGCCCCTAGTGGCTACCCGTATATCGAAATCGCTGGTGATGGGATAGACGTGGTAATCGAAGATCTGTTCTTGCGGTGTGATCCCTCCATGCTCAGCCACTCGAAGTACATCATGTGGGGAGGAGGGCCGTGGGTTCAAATCGAGGGTGCTGCCCACGTGAAGTTCCGCAACGTACGGATCACCAATTACGGCAACGATCACAGATATGCAGAAGGCATTCAGGCAGGAGATGCTAGCCGTGTTGAAATCGACTCCGTGGACTTCTCTCTTGTGTCAAATGCTGTGCAAGCCTACGATAAGTCTAATCTTTCCATAAGAAACTCTACCATTTCGGCTACCTACTTGGGCATCACATGGAACTCATCAGGCGTGCTCGAAGCGCTGAATGTGTCAATCAAGGGGAATGCAATCCCGGATCGAGCTTCTCCAAAAGGGGTATACATCAATAGCGGGCGAGCTGTGATGGAGGACTGCGATATCTCATCGTGCAATCAGGGGGTTAGTATTTGTTGCTCTTCTGAGTGCACTCTCAGGAATGCGGTAGTGCATTCAAATACTGGAACAGGGATACGTAGTGACGACAGCTCCTTGGAGATGTCAGATTGCGAAATACGCGACAACGAAGATGGTGTCATCTGCGCGGGAGGGATGATGCACGCTAAAAATTGCACCATCGAGAATAACGAAGAGGATGGCATAAAGGTGTCATCTGGAGAAGGTGTCATTTCTAACTGCAGGATTCTAGGGAATGAAACAGGTATATCTTTAGGTTGGATTGCGCGGGCGATTATCACCGACAACACTGTGAAGAACAACGATGGTTGGGGAATTGCTGCCAGGCGTAGTGCAGTTGCTGTTGGATGGGGAAACACCGTCACGGGCAACCAGCGGGACTTGTTCGGAGTTTCAGACTGGCTAATCAAAGGGGAACAACCCGCTGACAAGCAAGAGATATCTGTCCCCACGGGGATGACGACTATTGAGGAAGCCATTTACAGAGTTGCGGAAGGTGGCACCATTGTTGTTGAGTCAGGTGATTACTCCCATGAGCGTGTGGCAATATATAAGCGGATAAACATCGAGGGGCAGGGACATGGTGTCATATTGGGCGGCATTAGTCTCTTCAATGAACTGGGGGATGTACACGTCAGCAATCTTACGATTATTGGGGATACAGATAATGTGGGGATTCTGGTTCCCAACGGGAATCATTTTCAACTCGAGGATTCCGTCATTTCAAACTGGGACACAGGGCTTCATCTCTTACCAGGGAGCACTGCCACCGTATCGAACTCCACGATCTCAGAGAATTGGACCGGCATCAGGGACTATTCGTCTGCGCTCGTGCTCCGAGGATGTAGCATGTTGCTAAATAGAGGCAATGCGATTTCCAGCTCTTCAGAGGAGTTGAGAATCGACAAATGCACAATTCGAGATAATTGCAAGGACTGCAATTACGCGGCAATCAGCTTTTCTGGGAAGACTGCTCTCATTGAAAACTCAATCATCGAGGGCAACAACAACTTCGGGGTAGAAGTGAGCAGCGGTAGCTGCGACATCGAAAGCTGTTCTATCTCGGGGAACGGAGCCGGTGTCGGTTCCAGCGGGACTCTTGTCATCAGCGGATCGCGCATTATGAACAACAGGGTATATGGGATCTCTGCTTCGATGGGGGACTTAACGGTTATCAGCACTGAGGTAGCGCTCAACAAGTACGGAGTGTTTCTCGCCGATGGAGGGGAGTACATAGAGAAGTTAGTAGGTCGGGATATCTGTATTCGAGACAATTCCTCAGCGGATCTCCGCCCGTCTATTGAGCAATACCCATGGCCGCGTGAGTTTGAGGAATGCGAGTACTCGGCTGACGTAGAGCCTCCGCCCCTCGTCGGGGACTTCGCAATAGACGGAGCCGAAGGCAAGGATGTCTCTCTCACATTGACATGGACCAATCCAGTGGATTCGGAACTAGCTCGAGTACGGGTCTGTCGGAAAGCGGACTCCTGGCCGACAGACCATTCAGATGGAGCCACGATTTACGAGGATCTGGATCCTGCTAGTGGAGCTGCCGTCCAGCACGTTGAGCGCGATCAGACAGCCAACCACACATACTACTACGCTGTCTTCTCTGCGGACTCCACTCAGAACTGGAACGATGCAGTACAGGAAGGTGAGAACGCCCAATTAATTGCGATAGCTCAAGCCTTGCCGGACCAGCCTCCGAACTGCGCGCTTCGATTGCACGACGTGCGCACTGGAGGACAGGTTTCGGAACTCGATGTGGGGCAAAAGTTTGAGATCTGCTTGGAAGGTTCAGAGGACGATCAAGCCATAGAGGCAGTACGCTTTTCCAGCGACGAAGTCGAAGACGGTCAGCCAACAGGGGATTGGACAGACTGGTATGCGTGGGCCACATCAGAGGAGGATTGGGTTTCCGCCACAAGGACTAAGAGATGGTCGTTCGCCACACCGGGCCAGAAAGAGTTGTGGGTCGAAGTGAGGGATGCCGGGGGCAACTCCACACAGTGCTCCGCATCGGTGTATGTCCACCCTGGCTATGCGTTGATCGTTGCGGGGCAAGGAGGATGGCGCGAAAAGCACGGAATTGACCACTCTGCAAACAACGCGTACAGAGCGCTTCGGAATCTTGGCTTTGACGATGATCACATTCTTTACCTCAATTCAGTCGCCCCTCAAGACATAGACGATGATGGCGATGACGAGGTCGACGGGGATGCCTCACTCAACACATTCACGGACGCCATTCGCCAGGTAGCAGAAACGACAAGCGGAAGCACAACACCTGTCATCATCTACCTTGTTGGCCATGGTGAGCAGGACTGCTTCATCTTCGACGAGGACGATTCGGAAAACGGATTCCTTTGGGTAAGTCAGGTACATGGAATAGTAGGGCTTGCTGAACTGCTTTCTGAGTTGAGCGAATCGGTTCCTTGTGTAGTCATGATCGGTTCATGCTACTCCGGTTGCTTCATAGCTACCTCCGAGGCCAGCCCCGGGAGCATCTCAGCGGAGAACAAGGTCGTGATAACCTCATGCCATGATGATGAGGAAAGAGCTCTGTGGGGGTGGGTTCGGAGCAGCGACACACTGTGGGGTGATCTGATGATCGGGAGCGACTTGCGGACGGCATTCGAGAACAGATCTCTCCCAGGAGACATCACGCACCTGTGGCTTGACGATAATGGCGACAAGGTTGGGCACCCGCCAAACAAGCTGAGGGATGACGGTAACGTGGCAGAGCAGTTCCAAATCGGGATGCCCGGCAGCGACAGCCTAGCGCTCAAGTCGTGGCTCTTCTACTGGTTACGCAGCCCTGGGGAACTTCGCGTGTGTGACGCGGACGGACGCATTACGGGATTGGTAGATGGCGAGATTAGTGAAGAGATTCCGGGCTCGTTGTTTAATGTGCAGAATAACATTGTAGTCATGTTTGATCCGCCTGATTCCTACTACTGTGAGGTGGTTGGAACAGCAGAAGGAACGTACGACCTAGACTGTGTGCTTGTGGCTAACGGCAAGGACTACGCGGTCGCTGCTGCAGAGATGCCGACGCTTCAGGGAGCAGTCCACAGGTACTCCGTTGACTGGAACGTCATTGCCCAGGGAGGAGAAGGCATGACCCTGCAGGTGGATGCTCAGGGCGACACTCAGTTCGAACAGACGTACCAAGCAGGCAAGCAGTTCAGCGGCGATGATCTGCAGCCGGAAAGAACCTCCACGCCCGATACGTCGGTCAAAGGAATCCCACTATGGGTAATAGCGGCTGTGGCAGCAGCAGTAGTATTGCTGGTCGCACTTCTGCTGGGAGTCAGACTACGACGTAGCCATTAGGAGTTCTTAGTATCGCAGTTCTCCATACGTGCACCTTAGGTCTGTTGGTGAGAAGCAGCGAAAAGCCAGTTGGACAGAGCGATTCGGCGTTGTTGTGGTGGAGACGAGCGGATTCGAACCGCCAACCCCCTGCGTGCAAAGCAGGTGCTCTCCCAATTAGAGCTACGTCCCCAGATTGCGTACAGACAGGATTATACCGGCCTGCACATCTTGATCAACCGGTGATCAGAGATAGACGAAGTGGCAGACGTGCCAGGCGGTGTTGAAGGACCAGGTTGCGGCAAGGGAGAGGTTGAGCACCGCGGCGATCCTCCTTCCCTTAAGCAGGATGTAGAACGGTCCGATAAGTCCGACAATCCGGAGAGAGATTAGGAGTCCGAGGTCGACGCTCCTTCCTTTCAGCCAGGGAAGGAAGTAAAGCCCCTGGATCAGGTACCCCAAGAGCGCGAGGAATACAAAGACCCGCGGATCGAGCCCGTGCTCACGAGCAAGGCGTGTTGCTCGCTTCACCCATTTCAGTATATATCGCTTGAAGAACCCTCTCACCGAAATGATACCAACTTGTTCTGCTCTTAGATCTCCCATGTGGAATACTCGGCTCTTTTTCAACAGGATATTTCCGTGAATAGAATACCGGCTCAGGGCAACGAATGCAACATAAAGGCTCTTTT
>JAUWNS010000253.1 GCA_030612485.1 Candidatus Bipolaricaulota bacterium | reverse complement strand
TACCTCTCTCCTCTGTATTCCTGCGGATTACCGACTGTGAGGTGCCAGCTACAGAGCGTCCCTAGCTCGGCGAGGAGACCGGTGGCGACCTCTTCCATGGACGGGCACTCGGGCACGAGGTTGGCGAGGGATAGAACCTCGATATCGAGCCCACAGGGATTGATCATCGAGAAGTGGCCCTTGTCGATATCGACGTTCAGGGCGAGGCCGTGTCGGGTCACCCAGTGCTTGACGTAGACCCCGACGGATGCGATCTTGCGAGAATCGACCCATACTCCGGGGAAGCCGGCGCGCCGGCGCGCTTCCACCCCAACCTTCTCTAGGAAGTTGATCACAGCTTGTTCGAGGTTGCTGACATAGCGCTTGAGATCGCGCCCGTGCTTGCGCAGATCGACGATCGGATAGACGACGAGCTGTCCCGGGCCGTGGTACGTGATATCCCCTCCCCGTTCGATTTGGTGGACGGAGATCCCCGCATCCTTTAAGACCTGTTCTGGAACGAGTATATTCTCTGCCGAACCGCTCCGGCCGATGGTGAAGACAGGATTGTGCTCGACGGTGAGGATGGTATCCGGTATCTCGTTTTGGCAACGAAGCCGGTGCAGCCGCTCCTGCAGGCGATGGGTCGCAACGTACTCGGCGTGGCCGAGGGGGAGGTACAGCGCCTCTGTTATCGTCTCACTCGATTTCAGCCAAGAGGTCATTGAGGTAGGCCTTCTCCCCTTCCTTCTTCACGATCCGTTTCAGGCGACCATCACGCGGGGCGTCGATGACAAACGTGGTCTTCTCCGTCTCCACCTCAACGAGGTCTTCTCCTGATTTCAGGGGCTTGCCCTCTTCCTTCAGCCAGGCGACGATCGTCACTTCATCAACCTCGCCAAGGTCGGGGAGGCGCACCTCGTTGAGGCGTACCTCTGTAAGGCGCGTTTCGTTTGGTTCGTGGTCGTTCATCCGATCCCCTCCTTACAGATACGAATACTAGCCGATCGATAGCGCGCTTTCACCTTGTTCTTTTGTGAGGGCGGCCTTATAGTCGGACGCGAATGAAGGAGGGAATATGGGAAAAAATCGGGTTTGGATTAATCCTTCTGACAAAAACGAGGGGCGTGGCCCGTTCCAGCACTGTGTGCGGGTAGAGAGGCCTCGGTTTGCGTTCTCATGAACCCTCTTTTCCTTTCGGAGAACGATCCAAAGCTCTCCGCGGTCCTGGTGGAGATCCTTGAAACGGGAGGGGTCTTCATCTTCCCGAGCGATACGGTCTATGGGATCGGTGGGAACCCTTGGGATGAGCGGGCTCTTGCGCGGGTGTGCACGATGAAGGGGCGTCGAGCGGATCAACCGTTCACCCTTCACCTGCCGACCCCCGCATCAGTCGAGAGGTTCGCTCTCTTGGATACAGATGTGCGAGTGATATTGGAACGGTTCCTTCCCGGCCCGCTCACCTTCCTCCTCACAGCGAGGGAGGGGGCACCGCGTTCGGCGGTCGCTGCGGGAAAGATCGGGGTGCGGGTTCCAGATCATTCTTTCTTCGGTGCAGTTATGGCGGGGATCGACCGTCCTCTCTTCGGCACGAGCGTCAATCGCTCTGGCGAGCCCCCCCTCACCAGGGTCGAGGAGATGATCGAGCGGTTCAATCGTGTCGATCTGATTGTGGAGGGGAACCCTGGATCTGGAAGCCCGTCCGCTATCATCGATCTTACGGTCTTCCCACCTCGGGCGTTGCGCGGGGACCTCCCTTCAGATCTGCAATGAAACGATTCGCCCCGTTCGCTCTCCTCTCGATCACCGTCATATGGGGATGGACGTTCGTCCTGGTCAAGGAGGGGATGACGCTCGTTGGTCCGTTCACCTTCCTGGCGTTCCGTTTCGTCCTCGCGTTTCTCTGCCTTGTTCTACTCCTCTTTCGCTCTTTGCGCGGAATCGATCGGCGTGCTCTCTTCTGCGGCGGGATGGTCGGGGGCGCACTCTTCTTGGGCTACTTCTTCCAAACATGGGGTCTTGCCACCACCACAGCGACGAAGAGTGGTCTGATCACCGGACTCTCCGTCGTGATCGTCCCTGTTCTCGCGGCGGCCCTGTTGAAAGAGCGGGTGCGACCCTCTCTCTGGCTAGGGGCGTTGAGTGCCACTGGAGGGCTCGTCCTTCTCATCTTGGGGAAGGGGACGCTCACCGCGTTCAACGTGGGCGATCTCCTCACACTGTTCTGTGCCCTTTTCTTCGCCGGGCACATCCTTCTCGTTGACCGGTTTATCCGTGTCGTTGACTACCGTCACCTGTTGCTCGTGCAGGTGGGGACCGTGGCTGTGTTGAGCCTGATCGGAGCGCTCTTCGTGGAAAGACTTACCTTCGTTTCTTCCCCAAAATTGATCGAGGGGGTGCTCGTGACAGGCCTCTTGGCCACCGCTCTTGCTCTCTATATCCTCAACAGGTTCCAGGCGCACTCCACCGCCTCCTACACCGCGATCATCCTCACGATGGAACCCATCTTCGCCGGACTGTTCGGCTTCCTCCTCCTTGGGGAGACGCTCAGCATCCTTCAGTTGATG
>JAUWNS010000167.1 GCA_030612485.1 Candidatus Bipolaricaulota bacterium | reverse complement strand
GCTATGGCAGAGATGGAAACGGTTCACTATCACCCGATCGGGATCATCCATTCCCCGTTCACTGAGCCATATGGGGTTCCGATCCAACCGCGCTTCGGTCGTGGGATCGAGGGGAGGATCGAGATCTTCCCTAAGTATGCCGAGGGGCTCACCGATCTCGGAGGGTTCAGTCACATCACGCTCCTCTATCACTTTCACCGGTCCACGGGCTATTCACTGCGGGTGAGACCGTTCCTCGATGAGATGGAGCGGGGAGTATTCGCCACGCGGGCACCACGGCGACCGAATCCGATCGGATTCTCCACAGTCCGCCTCGTAAAGATCGAAGGAATGGTGCTTTACATACTCGATCTTGATATCATCGACGGGACCCCGCTTCTCGATATCAAGCCGTACGTCCCTGTCTTCGAAGAAGACGATCAGGCGCGTGGTGGGCGGCGTAGCGGGTGGCTCGCCGGGCGGTTAGATAAGGGCGACAAGCCCCGAGCCGATAGTCGTTTCAGCGATCAGAAGGAGGAAGAATGAAGAAGGTGCCATCTTTGGGTAAAGGGATCGATCAGTTGCAGGAAGCTCTCTCAGGTAGTGGCGCGTTCCTTGTCGCCTGCGACGAGAACGGCAAGGGTAATCCGATGACGATCGGGTGGGGCGAGGTCGGGCGTGTCTGGAGCCGGCCGGTCTTCACCGTCCTCGTTCGCCGGTCACGCTACACGTACAGGTGTCTGCTCACATCGGAGAGCTTCACCGTGAACGTCCCCACCCCTGGCGAACTGAAAGAGGAACTCCTCTTCTGCGGGACGAAGTCGGGGCGTGATCTCGATAAAGCGGCCTCCTGCGGACTCACCCTTATAGAAGGGAAGGAGGTCGCAACCCCGATCATCGCGCAGTGTACGCTCCACTACGAGTGCGAAATCCTCCTGCGCAAGCAGTTGGAGAGAGAGGACTTTAGTGCCCCTGGTATTCTTGACCAGTATTATCTTACTGACGATCACCACATGATCGTGATGGGAGAGATCCTCGCTGCCTATGCGGATTGAGATTGGTGCCTATCGGTTTGACTTTTCCCAGAGACCTCTCTTTAATGTTGCAGGAACTTATTAGCAAGAAAGGTGGAACGATCGATGACGAAGGACCGCTACCATATTCGGGCGATGGTCAGCAACGACGCGGAGGCAGTGGTGCGACTCTCGCAGTTGTTCGAGCCGGTTTCGACCACGCTGTGGCAGGGAATCGACGCTGAGGACGTGCTGACCTGGCTGAAAGAGCGAATCATACGCCCTCACTGGGCTGGGTTCGTCGCCGAGATCGAGGATGAGAGCGTGGGGTTTGCTTTCTGCTAGGATATGAAGGAAGGCGCGCGCGGGGTCGTCTTTCCGCATGCCGATGAAACCGTCTATCTCCTCTACCTTGCCGTCGATGAAGCTTTTCGCGGCCAGGGGATCGCCCACGCCCTCCTTAACGCCTGTGAGGGCTTGGCCCGCGAGTGGGGCCGGACAGGAGTATTTCTTGATATCGCAGATGATAATCCGGCTCTCAGGCTATACGAACGATTCGGGTTCGAGCGCCTGGGCGCGCAGGTCTTCATGCGGAAGGAGATCTAGGTAAACGTGCGACGGTCTTCAGATCCCAGCCGTCAGTCAGTGTTCAGCCTTCATCCTTTTGTGGTCGCCAGCTCTCAATTCCTATAGTCGCGCCCTGAAGTGATGAGCCCATCGACAACGCGGCAGATGGTCACTCCGTAGACGACAGTTTCTCCTTCTTCAGTTGGGACAAGGTGCCACTTTACGACCACCTCATCTGACGATGGGAAGGTCCTATCGATCTCTAAGCTGGGACGGGACGGAGTCGTAAGATCCTCACCTGCAAGCTCTGTTTGCAGGAAAGATATGAAGGCATCCTTCCCCACCCATTTTCCACTCCAGGAGAGGAAACCGTCTGGGCTAACCCAGGAGACATCCTGCGCGAGAAGCGATTCGAGTATTTCCAGGTCCCCATTGTTCAAAGCCACCAACGCCTGGGAAACGAGCGTGGCGTTACTCACCTCGGGGCCATCGTCGAACCCTTCTTCTTGCAAGAACTCCTCCACTGACTCCTTGACCTCCTCCTCCATATCAGCCCTTCCGATTCCACCGAAGGTAAGAGCGATCCCCACAAAGGGGCCGCTCAGATTGAGCGAAGGTCCAGGGATTGAGCGTTCACCTTCTTCCCACTCCCCGGGGAAAGAAAACAAGTATCCAAGTTGGAGCTTGAACCCAAGCCAGGAGAGAGGTTGTACCTGAAATCGCACATATGGCTCCAATGCAAAGAATCCCTGACTGAGAGTGGTCGTAGTTGGGTCGCTGATCGCAGCTTCGAAGCTCTCCGGGAAGTGATCACGCAATATCAATTCCGCGCTTCCCCCTCCGATGACAACGCCAAAGGCCAGAAGCGACCGTTCGTTTCCCCCGACAACGTATGCGAGATCCATCCCTCCAAATCCAAGGGATAACTCAACCTGCTTCTCTCCTAAAAGAGAAGTGACCGAACCTCCCCATCCGTGTCCACCGAGAGAAAACCCACCGATGACACCACCGACTCCTCCTCCACCGAATGTGAACAATTGCTCGCTGATCGGTGCATACCCTGCATCGATAAGGATGTCACTCACTTCTTCCAGGTCGAGGGAGAAGAGACCGATCAGCGGACCAGCGAATCCAAAACCCTTGAGTTCATCACCGGCAGTCCCAGCGACAAACGAAAAACTCCCCACTAGCAAAATCAACACAACACCCAAAAACATCCTTCGCATAGCAAACCTCCTCTGTTTCATATGGGTATATCTCATGCCCCCTATAATTCGGGGAGCGGGACCGTGATCTCCATTGGGAGCGCCTCTGAGAGCTTCCCTCTGGCGTCCTGCACCACCAGGGTCACGTCGTACGTACCCTCAAACTGAAAATCAACGGTGATGAGCTCTTCTGTAACCGTCGCCGTGTATATCAGCGGAGTGATGATCTCGACATTACCTCCGAAGGTCCACATGTAAGCGACGATCTCATCTCCATCTTCATCGGTCGATCCGGATGCGTCCAAATCGACAACGAGTGGGTCCTCACTCGAATAGGTGACGGTCACATCTGCGACCGGGGAATGGTTGGGAAAGAGGAAGCACCCTCCCAGGACGACCGTCCCGAGGAGCAGGATCACAAGACCAGGCCTTCGTAAGTTCTGCATAAGAACACCTCCAACTCTTACCATAACACGAAAGGGAGAAGGAGTCGAATGAAGGCGCTGTGTCAGCTTTGAATTTTGGGTTCCTTATCGTTTCGAGTGGGTAGATGTAGACATAACGGAACCAGTGCATCTCGCAAAGACGTGAAGCAGTAGCGGTAATGAGTGACAAGAAAGAGCAAGAGCATTCTCCCGCAAAGCCGCAGAGAACGCCAAGGAAAGCGGTAGAATTGGAAAAGAACAAGAACAGAAGGCATCTCTTAGCGATCTCGGCGTCTTGAGTGAGTGCAACGAACGGGCGAGAGAACAGCCTTCTATCATTTGTGGTCACAGGGTTGTTACCCACTCAACACGGCAAAGAGTCGAATCTTCTCCATCTCGTCTCGAAGGAGGCGAGCGAGAAGATCGCCGATCACATGTCGCCGGTAGTCGGCACTCGCGCGGATGTCATCGATCGGAGAGACCGAACTGGACGCGAGTTCTCGCGCAGAGGCTATGAGGGAATCGGTCAGCTTGCTTCCTATGAGAAACTCCTCCACGCGATGAAGGCGGATCGGGGTGGGGGCGACCGAGCCGGCGGCGAGGCGTATTGCCTCCACCGTGCCATCCTCCACCCGCAACAGGGCCCCGAGGGAGGCGATGGCGATGGTGAGTGCCTTCCTCCGCCCAACCTTGTGGAGGAACTGGGAGAACTTCGCGGTGGGAATAGGGATCGCGATGGCCCGCAGTAACTCTCCGCGTTCGATCGCGGTCTTCCCGGGACCGCGTAGGAAGTCCTCCACAGAAACACGCCGCTCGCCGGAGACACTTTGCAGGATCACCGCAGCATCGTAGAGGAGGAGCGGGATCGCGCCGTCCGCGGCTGGGGAGGCGTTCACCAGGTTTCCCCCAAGGGTCCCACGATTTCGGATCTGCACCGATCCGAGCTGCAAGAGGGCCGTCACGAGAAGCGGGAGGCGTTCAGCTATACCTTGGGAGGCGATGATCTCGCCTTCTGTCACGGCGGCACCGATCTCGATTTCACCGTTACCCTCGCGGATCCCGCGTAGCTCCTCGACCTCGGAGATATCGAGTAGGAGGCGGGGCTGGATGAGTTTGGATCGCATCTTGACGAGGAGGTCGGTTCCCCCACAGAGGATCTGCGCCTCAGGCTCATCTATGTTCTGCAGGAGCTGCTCAATCGAGCTAATTTTTAAGTACTGTAGGTTCACGTTCTT
Organism: Candidatus Bipolaricaulota bacterium; assembly: GCA_030612485.1. The sequence continues at coordinate 726 of JAUWNS010000167.1, read as the reverse complement.
CCTCCTTCATCACCAGGTCTTCCGGCCGATCGATATCCCACACGCAGCCCGGATCGTCCACCTCCACCAGAACAAGATCATCGAGGTGGGAGGCGATATACTCCCGCGCTCCGGTCTCTCCGACCAGGGTCGGCAGGAGCTCCTCACAGCACGAACGATCGAGGTAAACCGGGAACCCCCTCTTTCCACGATATATCGGGGCGACAATGAGCCCACCTTCCCGCGCTCGTGCGAGAACGGCACGCACCGTCTCTTCCGTGACATACGGCATGTCGGCGTGGAGGACGAGAAAACCAGTTGTCTCCGAAGCGAGGGATTTGATGCCGAGTGCAAGTGAGCCTCCCATCCCGTTCTCGTAGTTGGAGTTGAAGACTACCCGTTCATTACTAAGGTCGACTTCACGCTCGATCTTCTTTGCGACGTAGCCAAGCACGACGAGGATACGCTCGATCCCTGCCCGATGCAGCGTCGCGACGACCCGCGCAAGCGCTGGAACACCATCGATCTCTACGAGTGGTTTTACCGTCCCCATCCGTTCGCCCTTCCCTGCCGCAAGGACGATCGCTTCGACTGGAGTTGCCGCGATCATTCCTCCTCCCGCATCAGTTCGGCTGCATAGTGAACCGCCTCGATAATCTTGGTGTAACCGGTGCAGCGGCAGAGGTTCCCCTCGAGTGCGGTCAGGATCTCCTCGTTGCTCGGGTTTGGGATCTCCTTCAGGAGCGC
>JAUWNS010000140.1 GCA_030612485.1 Candidatus Bipolaricaulota bacterium | reverse complement strand
GCCCTAGTTGCAGCAAGATCGGATGCATGACTTTCCCCCGTTTATCGATATGATACGAAGTATATGACCGGTTACCGTGGGAGAAAAGTCATTTGCGCACTCTTAGCCGGCGGGGGGATCGCCCTCGCCATGCCGGGGTTCCCATTCGGCCTTCTCGTCTTCGTCGTCCTCGTCCCGTTTCTCGCCCTCCTCGCAGAAGGGAACGGCTTTCTCACCGGGATTGCGGTCGGGGTCGCCTTCTTCCTCGTTGACCTGCGCTGGCTCTTCACCCTCTACCGGTTCAACCCGCTCATCATACCCGGTGTTCTCCTTCTCATCGTCTACCTTTCCCTTTACTTCGCCCTCTTCGGGGGGCTGATCCGGTGGAGCAGACGCAGGTGGGGTCCCGTTTGGGGACTTCTGCTCCTCTCCCCGATCGTGTTCACCCTCCTTGAGATCCTACGGAGCCACGGCCCTCTAGGAATGGGATTCTCCTCCCTTTACCAGAGCCTCTATAAATACCCTTTATTGATTCAGATAGTCTCAGTTGCTGGGCCGTGGGGTCTCACCGCCACGATCGTCTTCACAAATACCGCGTTCTACCTCGCGCTGCAAAAGAAGAAGGTCCTCTACCTGGCGATAGGATTGGGGATGATCGGACTCCTCCTCTCGTTCTCGCTCGTTCCCCTTCCGCCTGCAAAGAACCCTCTCACCGTCGCGGTCGTCTCCTCGGACGTTCCCCAGGAGATTAAGCTCGATGGGAGGAACCTCCTCCCACTGCTTGAAGACTACATCGCCCTCGGGAAAGAGGCCGTTGCCAGCACACCCGATCTCATAATCTTTCCCGAGTCGATCCTCCCCGGCTACATCCTGCGCGACGAGCGGCTCCTTCCGGAGTTTAGCCGCCTCGCGCAAGAGGCTCACGCCTCCGTCCTCTTCGGCACAGGGGATATCCGCAGCGGGAAGATCTACAACAGCGTCGTCCTCCTCTCCTCAAGCGGGAAGATCATCGATATCTATGACATGGTCCGTCCTGTCCCGTTCGGGGAGACGATTCCTTGCCGCGGCCTCCTCGAACGGATCGGGCTGAAGCGTCTCATCGCCTCGTTCCTCCCCCAGGAGCTCTCGCGAGGGGAGGAGTTCTCCCCGATCGGCGGTATAGGTACACCTATCTGCTTCGAGTCCACCTTTCCCACTGCGGCGCGGGAGCTCACCCGGCAAGGGGCCACCCTCCTCGTCACCGTGACGAACGACGCCTGGTTCCTCAAGAGTTCGGAGGTAGATGCACACTTCGCGAACGCGGTCTTCCGCGCGGTCGAGACGCGGCGCTACACGATCCAGGCGGCGAACGGCGGAATATCCGGGGTGGTTAACCCTCAAGGGAAGATCATTGCTGAAACGATCGGAGAGGGGATTATAAGAGCCGATCTATCACACGTGGAAGGACACTCCATCTACACCGAACTGGGGGACCTTCCGCTCTATCTATTCTTTGCGATCGTTGGGCTCGCCACGGTGCTGTGGCGGGAGATTCGTCGCCGCCGAAACTGATAGGGGGCGGGAAACCCGCCCCCCTTCAGTCGGTTCTACCTTCGTGCTGCTGGCATTCACCACCACACACCCACTCTGGTCACGGTGCGCTAATAGTTACCGTCGCAGTGTCGCTTGCAGTAACCTCAGCTCCATAGACATCGGTGGCCGTGGCGGTCACCGTATCGGTTTCGCTGCCGCTACCAGTGACTACAACTTGGTAGGTGCACGTGTAGGTGTCACCAACTTCGATCGTCTGCGGCAGTGAGCAGCTCGCAGTCTGTACGGCTCTCAGATCTCCGTAGAGATCATCGACAAGTGTGGTAAGGGTATTGGTAAGAATGACTGTCATATCGCCGGTGTTTTCCACGGAAACAGTGAAGGTAACAGTACTCCCCGACTGCACCGAGATGGGATAGGCGGTCTTGGTGACTGCGATCGACGTTCCCCAGGATATTGCATACGTATCGTAAAGGAAGTCGAGGTAGGAATTTCCACTGGAAGGTGTAATGTCCTTCCCGGTCACAATAGCAGCAACCGAGTCCGGGACACAATCGGTCGGTCCCCAGCCGTTACCCAGCAACGCGTTCATCCCGGTTATTCCATCATCTCCACCCAATGCGGCCAGGGGAATTGTCAGGGTGAGAACATTCCCCGCCAAGCTGGGCGTAGCCCGGCCCACCGGGATGGCGGGACTCGCGGTTGATCGAATGGGGTAGCCAGCGGCATCCCTGGAGAAGAGATCGACGAAGTACTCGACCCCAATCGCTGATACTCCTGAGATGGGACACGACGGACAGAGTAAAGAGTTCGGAGAAGGCCAACCGCTTGCTGCACTTTGATTGGTGTCAAAACAGAGGAAGCCTGCGAGTTGTGCTGAGGTAGCGACTACCCCTGACGTAGGGGGAAGCGTCGGCACTGCGGTGAACTCGATGTTCACGGTCAACGTAGTCAACGCAAGCGAGGTTGTAATGCCTTTCACATCATATGCGGTTCCTATCCATGCGCTGGCATCCCCAACGGCGTCAATCAAATCAGCTTCAGCAGGGGACTCAGGGGGCTCGATGGTCACGGTAGCGGAGCTCGTAATGCCAACATATCCCACCTGGGTTGCTGTTATAGTAACGTTGGTGACAGCGGTTACAGTAGCCGGGGCTGTGTATACACCACCAGTGCTGATCGTCCCAGGCCCAGATACGCTCCAGGTTACAGCAACCGGGTTCCCCGCGGAATCCGCCGCGATAAAGGTAACAGTCCCTCCTCCTTCCACAATCACTGAAGTTGGAGTGATAACGAGCGTTGTGAAGCGCATGCACCCTGCCAACGCCAATCCAATGACTCCTAAGATCAAGCTGACTAAGAGAATTCTTTTCATCTGAACCTCCTTATGGAACCCGAAGGGGGCGGGCGGGCCCGTCCCCTTCGGTTGGTTCTACCTTCGTGCTGCTGGTGTCACGTTATTCCCTGTTTCCGTGAGTTTTGTGACGCTTCCGTCGGCGAAGGAGACCTTGTATAGGTTCACCACACCACCGGCCTCTTTTGCGAAGACGAGCCCGGACCGATCCTCGATCCAGTACGGGCAACACTCATCATCTACCGAGGTGATCGACCCTGCGGCAGCCGGACTCGCCAGGAAGCTGTTCACGTAGGCCTCTAGCGTCTGAGCTCCTGAGCCGTCGGCGTTCATCACGTAGATGTTGATCACTCCTCCATCCTTATCCGTGGAGAAGGCAATCTTCGTACCATCCGTGGACCAAGCCGGTTTGGAGATCCCTGCACCTGCGGGAAGCTTCAAGGGCGGAGCGAACCCGGCGATCGCCACCGAGGCGTCCCCGTCGTTCCCTGTCGAATCATAGAGCGTGCTGAACGTACCGGCCGCGGTTCGCTTAATGATCGCACTTCCGCCATCTGTCGCCGTCCCATCGTCCTTCACTCCCGAGACGAAGACGAGGTCGTCGTTCACCGGCGAGTATGCCGGCGCGATCGCCCAGGATGGACTCTGCGTGGTCAGCTTGAACGGAGTCGCTCCGTCGGCAGTCATCGTGTAGATCTCCCAAGTTGTTGGCGATGGGGTCTGCGCGGCATTCGAGGCGTAGGCGATCTTCTCCCCATCATAGGACCAGCTCGGCTGGATCTGATTAGACGGGGTCTGTGCCGTCAGTTTTGTGTTGCTCAGCCCCTCGGTTGTCATCGAGTAGATGTTCCAACTCGTCCCGTCTTCCGCTGCATAGGTTATCTTTCCTCGCGTTCCACGCACAAGGTCAGGGAAGAATTCGTCGTACGCGGTATCACGCACCGCAATCTCATTACTACCGTCACCCTGCATCCTGTAGATCCCATAGTTTCCGCTTCTGTCGCTGGCAAAGGAGATCATCACCGGACCGATCGTCACCGTCTTTGTATCCATTCCAATACGACCATCGCTGTCCGTGATCGTCAGGGTAACATTGTACGTTCCCTCAACCGTATACTCGTGGGTTAACGCATCAGTGACGTCGATCCCGGTGTCGTGGGTCGAGCCGTCCCCATAATCGACCTCGTAGCTCGCAATCGTCCCATCGGGGTCGTTCGATCCACTGATATCGCAGGTGATCTCCACCGGCACCTCTTCATCGATCAGCGGTGCAATGGTGAGCAAGGCGATCGGCGCCTGTCCGAAGAATCCCCGGCAGGCAGCGAGACCCAACATCAGGCCAACCAGCAAAAAAGCAGTGGTGAGGAGCTTTGCCTTCCTTCGCGCAGCCGTGTCTCTCGTTGCAGGCATTTTTTACCCAACCTCCTTAATAGAGCATATTCATCTCATGAGCAAGGCAAGAACCCCTGCTTGTTGTTCAGTCTACCCCGCAGTCCCTTTCTCCTTACAGGAACGAGGGGTGGTGAAAAGGGGGTGGTTAGTCACAGAAAGAGGTGACCGGTGTCGAAAATGAAACTTCCACCCCAAAAACGTGTATATTGAGACTGAGGAGGAAGAGAAGAAGAGTGTATCGTGGACAAGACGAGGTGAGTCTATTGAGAGCGTCATTGGCAGGCGAAACCGAGGCCTGGGGTGAGATTATCACCCGTTACAAGGCAGCCGTCTTCGGTCTGTGCTTGGGTTTTCTGCGAAACCGGGCCGATGCCGAGGATCTCACCCACGACGCGTTCATACGAGCATACGTCAACCTGCGGCGTTACCGGTTGGATAAAAGGTTCTCCACATGGATTTTCACCATCGCATCCAACCTGTGCCGTAATCGCCTCCGCTATCGGCGATACCACCCAGTCGTCTCCCTCCCCGCTCAACTGGACGGAGGGACCGATCCCGCAAGGATCGTGGCCAGAGAGGACCGCGGAATACAGATCCGCCAGCAACTCGATGGCTTGCCATACAACTACCGGGCGCCGCTCGTCCTTCGTTACTACAATGAACTCTCCTACAAGGAGATCGCGGAGGTTCTCTCTCTCCCAGAGGGGACTGTAAAGACAAGGATTCACCGAGGGAAGATGGCGTTAAAAGAAGCACTGGAAAAAGACGGGGTGACCCAATATGAGAATCGATAACCTAGACGAATCGTTGCGGGACGTGCTGCAAGCGGAAGTGACCGCTGAGGCGTTCTGCCTGGATGGCCTAGAGGGCCGGATTGTCAGCGAGATCGCTGACCGACTTCCGAAGAGGGGTCCGCTCGCTCTCCTAAGAGGGCTGTTCGCTCCGACACGCGGGGCGCGTATCGGGCAGTTTGCCTTGCTCGGGGCGACCGCGGTCATCTTCCTAATGATGGGGACCTTCCTCGCCGACCACGTCCCGGGATTCGATCGGATTCCGAGCACGCCGGAAAGGATGGTTGCCACCGGTCATGCAGGGAACGAAATCCTCTTCGTCATGCCCGCTACTGGCGCGCACGACGTCAGTGTCGTCGGAAGCTTCAACAATTGGGAAGCGACCCCGCTCAACGATGATAACGGTGATGGTATATGGACAGTGAGCATCCCTCTCTCTCCAGGCCGGTACGAGTATGCGTTCGTAGTCGACGGTCGCTGGTGGGGACAGGACCCGCTCGCCGACGGATACGTCCACAGTTTCGGGGAGTACAACTCTGTCCGTTACGTGGGACAGGTAGGGGATGACGCATGAGAGAGCCAAGAAGGGCCTTCACCCTTGTCCTCATTCTGGGACTCTTTATCAGCGGAGTCTCCATCCTTGCCTTGGCTACCTCACATACCGAGGTGAATCAGGCCCTTAGCGTCCTCTGCCCAATGAGTGCCTCCGAGATCATGGCAGCTCTTGAGATTGGGTTCGCTCAAGGGCGCATCGAGCCCGACGAGATGCTCCACCTGATCGGACGCCTCTCGACAGCACAAGGGAATCCAGCGGAGAAGGAGGCGATCCTCCTCACCATCGCCCATGCACTGCAAGATGACCTTCCCGTTAAGATTCTCGTCGACCAGGTGGAAGAAGGATTGGCACGGAACATCCCATTGACAGTGATCCTCAATGGATCGGGTGGTCAACCCCGGATACTCGGGCTTGTTCACCGTGCATCACTCCTCGCAGCGGTGCGGGATCTCCTCTATTCGAAGAGGATCTTCAGCGCTCCAGAGGGGACAAAGGCAGTCTCAACCTGCCTTTCCAACGCACGTTTCGATTGTTTAGTGAGCGAGATTGCCGGTTCCCTGGCCGATTACTTGGAAGGAGGAGGGAGCCCGCTCGAGGGATACCTGATGTTCGAACAGGTGGGTCTCCGACTGCAAACCCTCGCTGGACTCAGAGAACCTCCTCTACTCGCAGAGGACGTTGATCTGGTCCTGGAACGGCTTACC
>JAUWNS010000016.1 GCA_030612485.1 Candidatus Bipolaricaulota bacterium | reverse complement strand
GGCCATGCTGCTCCCTGGGCCGGCGAGGAAGGAGAGAACTACCTCACTATAACCAACGTTAACGTCACCGAAATAGCCAATTCTTCCGAAGGCTACGAGTTGAGCTGGAGCTTCCAGATAAACGATAGCTGGCCTGAGGTGGAGGATGCTATTGACTTCGGAGTATTTGCTTCGGATGATGGAGACTTGGAAAGCGGTTGGGAATACGACGATACCAATGCGTCGTTCAGCGTTGATACCGCGCCCCCTCAGCTCATCCAGGATTTCACCGCTTCCGATGGGGAAGATCGTCAGTGCACCCTTCACTGGACAAATCCGCCCGACAGTGACCTGGCTGAGGTGGTTGTTCGCCGCAAGACTAGCGGATATCCCACAGACCACACAGACGGGTTCCTTCGCGTACGTCGCACATCCCCTACTCCTGGTGGCGAAGGCAGATACGCAGACACGGACGTTACTAACGATACCACCTACTTCTATGCAGTCTTTACCTGTGATGCTTCCGGGAATTGGAATCGCACCTGGGAAGAGGGGAAAAACGCCGACATAGGGTACCCTACAAGGTCCTTAGCAGTCCCTTATTACAATCAAGATAACACTCAGTGGTGTTGGGCGACTAGCTCAGCGATGCTGCTTAAATACTACGGGTTCGACGTCGAGCCTTGGGAGATCGCAGGTGTCCTAGATGCAGGTCCCGACGAGATGGCGCTTGATCTGCGTGTCCATAACTATTTGGAGCAACACTTCGACGGCGCTCTTCAAGATGATTGGGCATTTGACTGGTTCGAAGTCGGCATTTCAGATACCAAGCAAGCTATCATTTCAGCTCTGTCGAAAGGCTCCCCCGTGTATTTCGGTCTGAAGGCACGAGACAAACCTCTCACAGAGGGCCACGTAATCGTTATTGTGGATTGGGACGGCCAAGATTGGGATGATGAGGTCTCCTTCCATGATCCGTCCAACTACCTGGAAATGGGCGAGATTTTCGCCACGGTAACTTGGCGAGAGTTATTCGATAAGATTTCCTTTACCTCTCTTCACGTCCAACTCCTATACAATCTTATTTTCGCTAGACCCACTGCCTTTTCCGCAGAAGGGAAGCCTCTCACTGTGTCAGTGCTGCCGCAATTGCCAGATGGGAGTACGCCATTCGTTGTGTCAGGTCTGAAGGAAGAGATGCACTTCACATGGGATGGCAGATGGGAACATGGTTATCTCTACAGTTATCGCTGGGGCGAGCGGGTGGAGTTTCCAAAAGACTCACAGTTAGGATATGCAGCTACTCCAGTCTCAAGCTTATCCTTAGTAGCTTCTGTGGCTAATTCAGCACCATATCCCATCACCGCGAGATTGCAGCTAGAGATCTCCCGAGTAGATGCCTCGGGAAACCGTATGTCAGTGAATACAGATCCTATTGTTGAGGACTTCCGTATTGAACGATGGTCCTGGAGTAATCAGAACACCCTGGATGCCAAACCTCTCAGCCAGCTTGCAATGTTAGATCCTGGCACATACATCCTTTCTCTCTCTGTCACGGATCCAGTGTCGCACGGGCTTTGTGACACAACGGAGATTCTTCTACGAGTAGCCACACCTACATCATCAGGGCTCACTGTCAGGGTAGTCTCTCAAGACGGCAACGCTATTCTCGTATTCGACAGGGTTTTGAACGGGGGTAATACCAACGTTGTAAAGCTCGACATCTCAGTGGACGACCTTGGGGGTATGGTGTTCCCCCATAAAGCCAATCCCCTTAATCCTTCATCCCGCACAGAAACGAACACGGTCAACTCCGGCATCCCGAATGCCAATCCTATGAGGCAGGTACTTGGTGGCATTCGCCTGTTGGACAGGGGGTACTACGTGGATACCACTGCCTCGTTTACAGGGGATGTCACAATCAGCATCCATTACGACGATTCCGGCCTCACCCTCTCTCAAGAGAAGAATCTCAAGATGTACAAAGTAGTGGACACACCTTGGTGGAAATGGTGGGACGATCGAATCGACATTACCCAAAGCGTTGACACTGTTGCAAATGTTATCACCGGCAGGACAGACACGCTTTCTACTTTTCTTATTGGCCACGAAGTGGGAACTGTTCCAGAGGGGAAGCTGATTAACCACGGCCCCAATCCTGTCCCAGCCGAAGGCTGCATCTTCTGGCTCGATCTTCCTGATGATACTGTCGATGCCACCCTCAAGATCCTCGACATCGATGGGGCTCTACTCGTGAGCATCCTGCTTGATCCAACTATGGATAGGTATCCAGCAGCCGGACGATGGATTCCAGAAGACGATCAAGGGAGGCTGCTCGGGACCGGATTGTACCTCTACCTCGTGGAAATCGAGCACACGGACGGAACTATCACTTATTCTCCAGTTCAGAAGATGGTAATTCAGCGGTAAGAAGGAGGCTAGTTGTAATGCGGGGGGCATGGGTAGGAATCGGGCTTCTCTTAAGCCTTTGTATGGTGTTGCCTGCTATGGCTGCTGACAACTACATCAGCACCGCCTCGATATTCGAGCTTGGAGTATCAGCGCGAACTCTTGGTTTAGGCGGCGCCTTCATTGCTCTGGCCGACGACGAGGCGGCTGTGTTCTACAACCCGGCAGGGCTGCCGCAGCTATCAGAAACGCGGTTCTCCTCCCTCTTCACCCAACCGTTCGGCGCTTACTCCTATGGGGTATTAGGAGCAGCCGAGCGCGGCTGGGGAGGTTATCTCTTGATCCTCGACTCGGATACCCTGGAGGAGCGCGACCTCTACGGGAACCCCATCGGTAGCTTTCGTTACACAAGCACCGGGCTTCTCTTGGGATGGGGGTATCAACTGACCGGCAACTTCTCCCTCGGCCTCCAAGTTAAAGGTTATGGTCTCGCTTCTCCTACACAGGCCTTCGGACTTGCACTTAGTCCGTCTGTTCTCTTTCAAGAGGGTCCGCGTAGCTACGGGATCGTGTGGCGGAACATCCTGAACACCGGCACTCGATTCAGTGACGACCACATAGAACCCTGGATATCAGATATGGCCGTGGGCCTGGCCTGGCGGTTTGACAGAGTCGTTTACTGCATCGACTTTACCGAGAACCTGATCACACGTGGTGATATTCGCTGCGTGCGGATGGGCTGCGAGTACACCGGTTTTGGTCCGCTTGTTCTACGAGCTGGTACAAACCGGGATTGGAGCAGTGTGGGTCTGTCAGTCCATTGGAAGGATCTACGGATAGACTTCGCCTACCTTCTTCATTACGCTCTCCCGGACAGCTATATCGTCTCCTTGAGCTACCAAGAGACGGATTCTCTCACAAGAACCCTGTCCAGAGCAGTCCGCTGGCTCGGCAGTACCCTCCGTTCGGTCTTTTGAGGATGTAACGACAGGTCGACTCCGAAACAGAAACTTTCACCGCCGAGAACGCGGAGTACGCAGAGGGGGGGCTTAATGCTTCATCTCAGCGATCTTTGCGCCCTCTGCGGTAAAATGCTTGAAGCGACGGTGGGCTGCAGGGGCCATGACAAGCTGATATTGCTTACCATCGATCAAGAGGGAGACCCTTCCCTTGGTCGAGTTCTTTCAAAGATGTCTCAATGATACCCCTGGCCTCGTCATCGAGCAGGAGTTCAAGGGTTTCGACTTCAGTAGGGCTGAGGCTCCTTAGAAGATGCGCCAGACGTTGCAGATTAATCAGATCGACACCCACCTCTTTTAGAGCTTCTTCCATCTGGGACCACCTACCTATGCGAGGAATGTCATAGTTCAATTGTAGCGGCAGAAGGCTCCCGCTGTCAAACTGAAATTCCGGGGACACAACACTTAATCCCACGGTTGCTCACGCCTAAGGCACGGTAACCCAGAGAAAGACTCAGGAATACGGAGATGCGAAGAGCGAAAACCAATATTTCCTGGCGCTCTTGGTGTCGCGACACCTTTGCGGCTTGAGTAAGCGTAGCGAGCGGGCGAGAGAAAAAGCTTGTGCCTCTCACAAAGATACAGAAGTGTTTCACCACGAAAGACTCAGCGATTGAATCATTGAGAGATTTAGTGATTGAATGATTGGCAACTACAATCACTCAATTTCCCGATCCTCCGATGTCGCGGCACCAAGATCACCAAGAGATGCCTTCGGTTCTAGTTCTTTTCCCTACGTAACGCTTTTCTTTGCGCTCTTTGCGTCTTTGCGAGAGGCACAAGCTTTTTTCTTGCTCTTTGTCGTTTGGGATTTGGTCATCGGATTCCATTCTTCGTGTCCTTCGTGCCCTTCGTGGTGAATCCTCTTCGACCTCCGGTCTTGCTTCGCAACCGGCATCCGTCCCATGCGATGACAGACGAAGGATCTGAACGTTTCCTCCTCACGCGGCCTTGTTCAGCAGATCCTCCACCGCTTGCCGCGTGGGAAGGGAGGGCTGCGCCCCTCGCTTGGTAGTCGCCAACGCACCAGCAGCAGCGGCCCACCGCACTGCATCTTCCACAGGGCGTCCCTCTGAAAGGGCGGCGGCTAACGCGCCGTTAAAGGCGTCACCCGCCCCGGTAGTGTCGACCGGGGAGACAGTGAATGCTGGAAAGCGCAGGTAGCGATCGGCCTCGACGAGAACTGCACCATCACTTCCGTCCTTACAGATCACCCGACCGACTCCACGCTCCAGGAGCTTGTGCGCCTCCTCCTCCAGTCCCTCCTCCTCGGTCAAGACGATGAGTTCCCCCCGGTTCGGGGTCAGTATATCGACACGCTCAAGAAAGAGGGACGAGAGGTCCTGGGCGGGAGCGGGATCCAGAATCACCAGGGGGCGTCTTGCGGGCAACCGTCGCAGCAGGTGATCGATCGTTACAAGGGGAACCTCAAGCTGCAAGAGAAGGACCTCGGCGCGCGCGATCGCAGGAAGGATTCGATCCACGTAGGCAGAATCTACCAGGGCATTCGCTCCCGGTGCGTACGCGATGGCGTTCTCACCGTCCTCATTCACCCAGATACTAGCGATCCCGGAGGAGGCGCTCCGCTCTCTCTCCACAGCGTTAATATCGATCCCGTTCTTTGCAAGGCCACGGAGGAGATCCTCACCAAAGGGATCGGTGCCGACCTTCCCGTAGAAGGCGACCTGTGCTCCGAGACGGGCTGCCGCTACGGCCTGGTTCGCTCCCTTCCCTCCGGGGTAACGACCGAATCGGTGGCCAAGGACTGTCTCCCCGGGTCGCGGCAGATGCGGGACCTCGGTGACGAGGTCCATGTTGATGCTTCCCAATACGTTGATCACTTGATCGAACTCACCTTCCTTCCATGGGGCTCAGCTATCGCGTACAACCAGCCCGACGATTCGTTGCCCCCAGTGTACGGTCCATTCGCTCAGTTTAGTGAAGCTCATCTTCTCGAACCCGATCACGTAGCTCTCGAACTCCTTACCTACGGGGTCCTTCCACTTATCCGGGATGCGTTCGTATCCAAGCAGGGTGCCGAGAAGACCACCCACCTGCCCGGCCGAGCAATCGGTGTCAAATCCGCACATCAGGGTCGTGGTGAGCGATCGCCCGAAGTCCCCTTCCCCAAGCAGGAGGCCGGTGATGACGGTGGCGATATTGGGGAAAGTGTGAATCCAGTGGTAGTGCCCCAGATCCTGCTCGATCTTCACTAGCACCCCTTCCCAATCCCCTATCTTCTCGCACCAGTGGATGGTCTCCTCAACCACCTGATAAAAACGGCTCTCCAACGGGACAAACGCTAGCGCGCGGCGCAAGGCCTCCTCGATCGGACAGCCTGAGAAGGCGATGCTGATGAGGGCGGCGCAGTAGATCTCACCGTAGACCCCTTCGCGGCGGTGCGAGATAATTGCATCGCGGAAGGCAAGCTCCGCGGCAAGGTCGGGACGGAGCGGCGTTAAGAGACCATGGATCTCCCCGCGCATCTGCGCGCCGATCCATTCGCTGCACGGGTTGCGAAACCGGCCGCTCTCCGGAGGCATCATCCCGGCCTTGAGGTTCTCCAGGGCGACCTGCTCCGCGGTGAAGGCATAGGGAAGGTGCCCTACCCACTCCAGGGCGAGCTGCTCGCTCGTGAAGGAAGGACCGTACTCATCAAGGGCATGCAGGATGAGAATCGGGTAGGCTGTGTCGTCGTTCTCCACCTTTGGAGGGACGAGGTAGTCGGTGACCGTCCCGTAGCGGGAGCGGATCATCTCGCTCGTCCACCCCTCCACCGGGTCTCCGAGTGCCGTGCCTATGCACTTCCCTACCCATCCTCCCTTCACCCGATCCAGGTACTCTTTAGGTGTGATCGTGCCGGCAATCCCTTCTACCGGGCCGGGGAGGGAAGCTCTCATCTCCTCAAAGGTTGTTGGCCCGAGGTTCTTCTTAGTTTCCAGCGCAAGGTGGATCTCCTTATTGATGAGGGCGATCGAAACGAGGAGCTTATCGTAATTATCCTCGTGATAGTCCTTCTCTGCCTGAATAAGGAGGGTGGACGCCTTCTCCATCGCATACCCTTGATTGATCATCGCTTCCACAGCGGCGCGGATCGGGTAGACCTTAACCCCGGAGAGACCTGTCGTCTCCCACATGTTTGCCGCATCATCTCGACGCTTCTTTAGATCGTCCATCTATACCTCGCTTCTCTTAGAGCGCTTTGGCAAAAAGTTCAAGGATGTCAAGGACTTCCATCTTCGATCCTGCCTTGCTCTTGGCATCGAGCAACCCACTCTGACATGCCGGGCACGCGCTCACGATCGCGTCCGCTCCAGTCGCTTCCGCCTCGGCAAACCGATCGAGCTCACTCTCCACGGACATATCTTCATAGTCGTAGCGGACGAACCCACCGTTTCCGCAACAGAAGGAATTGTCGCGGTTGCGAGGCATCTCCAGCAGCCTGACCCCGGGGATCGCCTCAATTAAATCCCGCGGTGGTTCGTAGATTCCCATGTGCCGCCCAAGATTGCAGGGATCGTGATAGGTGACGACGCGGGATGTCTTCTTCAACTGAACCGGGTGTTTCGCGAGCTCATCAGTAAGAAACTCACTCAAGTGCATGGTCTCAAACGGGAGAGGCTTTCCAAGGAGCCGCGGCATATCTTCCTTGAAGGTGCGCAGGCACCCCGGGCAGGCGAAGACGATCGTTTTTATCCCAAAGTGCTCGATCGCTTCCAGATTGGCCGCGGTCGTCTTTCTTGCCTGATCCATCTTTCCCGCTGCAATATAGGGATGGCCGCAACATCGCTCGTCCCCGAGAAGTGTAAAATCGATCCCCAACTTGTCGAGAACCTGATACGCGCCACGCGCGATCCCGCGCCGTAGGTAGGCGGTGGTGCACCCAACAAAGAACAGTACATCTGCCTCCTTGTCGACCCGCTCCTTATTGGGAAGCCAAGCAAACCGCTTCTCCTGCAACTTGCGGTAAGGGTTTCCGAACTCATCCACCTGTGCGAGCACATCGGCAAAACCGGATGGCAACAGGCCTTGGTCTGCCATATCCTCCTTCATCGCTGCATAGATATCAGCGAGCGGAAGATACTTGAAGCACTGCTCTTGACAGGCCTCGCAGTCGGTGCAGGAGAAGATGCGCTCTACGACTTCGTTGCTATATTCGATCTCCTTGTCGATCAAGGCGCGCGCAATGGCGAGCTTTCCCCTCGCCCCATAGGATTCGAGCCCGTACGTCGCGTACGGCGGGCAGATCTTCTTTCCCTCCCCCTGCTCTTGATCAAAGCAGAATGCACAGCGGAGACAACTGTAGATCTGATCTCTGTATTTCTCAAGCTTCATGTTTCACTCCTGTGGGAAAGAGAAGGTCGGGGTTCAAGATACCATTCGGATCCATCGCACTCTTGAGCTTCTTGAACAGTTCGAAGGTCTCACCAAGCTTGGGCATGATATAAGGGGAGACTCCCGCCCCCAGGCCGCCCGGGCTCATCGCACCCTCTGTGAACATGATCTCCGCGATGTCGCCACGTAACTTCATCCCATATTCCCACGCGTCGTCCCGCCGCTCATCGTAGAGGGTGTCGATCCACAGGTACGCTCCGTTACGGGAGAAGTACGCATCCAACCCCTTCACGCGGATCCCGTATTTGGTGAATTCCGCGTCACGCTCTTCCCGTAAGTCACGAAAGAGGCGGACCGCCTTCTTCAACCCCTGAGTGGAGACGAAACCGGCCACCTCGGGACAGAAGTACGGTCGATCGCTGTAGTACGGACCAGGAGCGGTGTTCCGCAGCCAGGAGTACATGTGCTCCTCCCAGTAGTGACGCGTTCCCTCCGCCGAAGTGGGGCATCCGCGATGCGCCTCGCAGATTGCTTCGGCCTCACGGAGTCGCTCACGGGCAGCGGTGGCGCGATCACGGACGATCAGGTGAAGGAACCCATCACCCTCCACTCCTGCGGGCTTGGGCCCGCCGAACATACCGACGATGAACGTCGCTGCCTCGCGCATCTGAATGCCGCACGCGGCATCGATCGCGTTCTGGTAGTCATCGAAGGCATAGAACGCGAAGAGTTCTGTCTCCGGGATCGGTCGGATGCGGTAGGTCACCTTGGTGATGATCCCAAGGATCCCATAGGACCCCATGAACAGGCCGGCAAGATCGGGCCCGTTCGCGTTTCGTTCGATTGGTTCCGAATTCGGATTCGCCGCTGACCCGGTCTGGATCACCCTCCCGTCGGGAAGGACCACCTCAAGGGCAAGGACGTGGTCCGCTGTCATCCCGTACTCCGTCGCTCCGTGTGGAATGGCGTTGACCGCGACAGTCCCGCCTATGGTGCACGAGAAGAGTCCACCGCCGCCGGGAACAGCGAGCTCTCGTCCCAGCTTGTGCAGGTGTTGATCGATCCCGTGCCAGATCGCTCCTGCCTGCGCAGTGACGGAGCCGGCCTGAAGATCGACTTGCTCTATTCGATTCATACGGGTCGTCTCGATGAGGATCACCCCATCCTTGACACCGCTCCCGAGGAAGGTCGTTCCGCGGCCCCGCGTATAGATCGGTCTCTTTGCCTCGTTCGCGAGACGAACGATCGCGGCCACCTCATCCGTCGATCCAGGACGGACCACCACATCCGGGATCCCCGCCTTATCCGGGCCGCAATCACGCGAATAGCAGATCCTATCCACCATAGAAGCGGTGACGTACCGCTCGCCGACGATCGCGACAAGCTCTTCCTTGATATCGCTATGCATATGTTTCACCCACTTTCTTAGCCTCCTTGAGAAGGGCTTTCTCATCGATTGTCACGATAACTCGATCACGCATTACTACCCGCCCGTTGATGATCACCGTCTCGACATCGCTCCCTTTCGCACAGTAGACAAGGGAGGGGACGATTGCATCGCCCAGGTTGAACAGGTGGGGCTCGGAGGGATCGATCAGGACGAGGTCGGCAAGCCTTCCCTCGTCGAGAGTACCCGCATCGATCCGGCAGGCTGCCGCTCCCACCGCGGTGGCGCTACGGAAGATCTCCCGCGCACCGAGAGCCGTCGGATCCCTTGTCGCAACCTTCTGGAGGAGAACCCCGGTCCGCATCTCCTCGAACAGATCGAGAAGGTCGTTGGATGCAGCCCCGTCGGTCCCTAGTGCGACCTCGACTCCAACCCGGCGCATCTGCACGATCGGGGCGATCCCGCTTCCGAGTTTCATGTTGCTCTTGGGGTTGTAGACCACGGTCACCGAATGCTCCTTGGCAAGCTCGATCTCTTCGTTGTTCAGGTGTACACCGTGGACAGCCAGAATCGGACGGGAGAGAAAACCGATCGACTCCAAGTACTCCAGGGGGCGTCTTCCGGTGGTCTTGAGGGACTGTTCCACCTCCCAGACCGTCTCCGAGACGTGTGTCTGGATCCCCAAGTCGTATTTCTCAGCGGTCTCCATGATCCAATGAAGGAGTTTTTCACTGCAGGTGAACGGGGCGGACGGCCCGAGGAAGACCTGTACTAGTGGATCCTCCCGCGGGGTTTGATGCCAGTTTTCGATAAGCCCCAGGGTATTCTCCTGTATCTGTGCTAAGCCAACCATTAGGTCGTCCGGAACCCACTGATCGACCATGCTCATCGCGGCGATACCGCGGATACCGATGTCGCACCACGCCTGCGGAATTCCGCGCAAGTTCATGTCCATGTCGACGAACGAAGTGATCCCGTTTCTGATCATCTCGGTCGTCCCGAGGATCGACCAGAGGTAACCGATCTCATCGCTCCTACCGCTTTTCAGCCGATCGAGGACATTACGTACGAAGGGGAAGGTGACATCTTCACACCACGAGACGAGCGAGAGGTCGTCGCGCCGTCCCTTGAGCATCGACTGGTAGAGGTGCGTATGCGCGTTGACAAGCCCTGGGATGACGATCCGCCCACACCCGTTGAGGACGGTGGCTCTGGGACCGATCTCCTGCGGAGTGACGCGGCCGATCTTCTCGATACGATTTCCCTCGATCAAGAGGTCCACATCGTGTTCCACGCGCGTTTCATCACGCACAAGGGTAGAGATTTTCTCGATGACGATCATTTGCTTCCCTGTGTCATTTGTCTTCATCGTGCTCCTCCTAGGAGGGAAGTCAAAAGCGCGACGTCCTTCACCCCGGCATGGGCCGCTCGGCCGGTGGAAAGATCCTCAATAGTGACCTGTGCAGGCTTGTTGATGTGGATGAGATCAGGGATTGCCTCGAAGATCCCGCCTGCCACGGCCAAGACGTCGTGAAAGAGGCTCCCGTAGATCGAGGTCGATGCAAAGGAGAGCAGGTGTGCAAGGCGCTCCAGATCATCCTCCGGGGAGGCAAGGAGGGTGAGGACAACCTCCCCAGCGTAGTGGATGAAATCATCGGGATAGGGACGCTTCTCTTCAGGAGAATCGATCTGGCTTACCGGACAGACAGGCGCCTGTCCGATCATATGTTTGACCTTGCGTGAATCAACTTTCAAGCTCTCTTCCAGGGTGAAGATGACGCTTTCGTTCACCCGCCCCGCAATCTGTACCGCTCCAACCACACTCCACCCCGGAACGACGATCAGGGTTAGAGATTGTGGGGAGAGATTGCTTCGCTCGGCGAGCGCGAGTGCAAATTCGTCATCAAGGAGGTGATCGGACTCGATGACCGCGATCGCGGCTGGATTCTCCATTACTACCGCTCCATCGAGGTACAAGCGGATCGGGCCGGAGAGACGAACCCCTGGCTCATCCGTGCTCAACGGGTAGGAGGCCTGCAATCCGTACGTAGAGATGGTGGGGCGAAAAGATTCGACAGTGACCTGCGGGAGGAGGAACCCTCCGATATCGGTGAGACCGAGCGAGGCGTTAGCGAGCCCGCCGTGGCAGATCTCGATCAAGCTCAACCCCGCCGCAAATGACCCGACAACATTGACACCAGCATCGATCAGCGTGGCCCCACACGGAAGGGTCTGAACAACAAGGCCGTACTCCCACGCACGTTCGATCAACGTACTCACAAGTCCGTTACATTGCCGGGCGATGCTTGATTGTTGTCTCGAGTCGAGGTTCAGCCTGTTCATATTGTCGGCTCCTCACGCTTAAGGCAAGGTAAGGGATGGTTATAGGAGGAACTCCTCTCGAGATACTCCTGTACGTAAAACCAAAGCTGAGATCTATCTCGGTGAGACGAGACCGCAGTGACAACGACAATCTCTCTTATCTCGTTTTCAGTCATTTTTCCTGTCTTCTGTTCTTCTCTGCGTCTTTGCGACTTTGCGAGATACGATCTTTTTTCTCTCGCCCGTTCGTTACACTCACTCAAGCCGCAAAGATTGCGAAGGGATATTGGTTTTCACTCTTCGCGTCTCCGTGTCCCCGAGTCTCCCCCTCTTTGCTCTTCGGTGAGAGACTCATCTCTTGACTCCTTCTCTAGGTTCCCTCACCTTGAACGTGAGGAATCATATTATCTATCGCTCGCTAACTACATCGGGAAGGTAGAGCTGATGCTTCCCCCACTCTCCCCCGAACGAGGGGGCTGTGATGCGCATCACCCCCGGAGTTGCAGCGAATGCGTCGATCGCCACACGTAATCCTGCCTTGATCTCCTCTATCCCCAGTCCGATGAGCGGGAACTCGATAACCGCCGTGGCTCCGTCCGGGATCTTCGTCTCGCTCACTTCACTTCGCAGGGTGGGACAGTAGGGCTCGTTGGTCGTCACTCCTTCCTCGCGATAGTTGATCCCTCCCACCTTTGCCCCGCTGATCCCGCCGAGTGGGTAGTTGAAGAGCGCGACGCCATGGGTGTCGTGGAATATCCGATCGGACGCCTCTTGCGCCGCGATGAGACACGACGCCGCGTTCTGCGCGAAGACCTCGATCACTCCATCCATCCCGGTGATGACATGGCATCTCCTCTCGATCATCATGTCCCCGGTCATGATCGGGAGGCGGATCACCTTGCGCTCCCCTAGCGTCGTCTTTACCTCGAACCCATCCCCCCACCGTCGCAGGTGTTCACCGATCTCGACCGTCTCTCCGCTCCTCCCTGCAGGGGTCGCGTCGAAGAGTGAGCAAGTTGGAAGGTGAGGGAGAATGTACAGCCGGTCGAGTAGAGCCTTGCGAAATGCTTCCATCCCGATCTCCGTCGGCGCGTTGAACTGGATAAGGACGCCGGGGCGTCCATCCAGAGTCTCTGTCGGAGCGACCCTCCCCTCAACGCACGCCTGGAGTGGGGCCGCGGTGATGACGGAGAACCCGGACAAGTAAGTCGCCTCTTGCAACGCCACCCGCTCTGAGAGAGCGGTGAGGAGGACGCGGCAGAGGTGTACATCCGTGCACTCGCAGGTCGCCTCTTCTAGCTCAATATTCTTGTAGAGCAATCTTTCTCCTTTTTTGCTAGAGCATTCTTCTGTACGCGCGGAGGAGGGACCGTCCGAGGTGAAGCGTCACACGATCGTCTGGTGATAGTGCACGGGTGGGGTTCCCATCCAGGATGACGACAGCACCGCTCTCTAATCCCACTATCTCGATCGTGTCCCCGTCGCCGAAGCTGACCTGGCGAAGGAAGAGCGGTTCGACAGCCACGAGGTCCGCCTGATCGATCTGCGTCCGAATCAAGACGGCACTTGCCGCGGTGAGCACCCCTTCCTTTCCCAGGTATGGGCCCCAGCAGATCAGGCCGCTGATCGCCTTGCCGCTGTATGAAAGCGGATCGTTGATCGGGGAGGCGATGATCTGCCCGATCGGCGTATCCTGCGCGTCTATCATGAGCGCGCCGTTCTTGTAGATCCTCGTTTCCTTACCACAGACCGAGCACGGTCGGGTCTCCTGCCGAACCCCATTGAGCATTGCGCGGGCGTCGAGGTCGACACGTGTTCCATCTTTTGTTCCAAAGAAGAGGTTGCTTAAGGTCACATCGTTGAACGCGATCCCCGTGGGCTCGTTCTTCACCTGCACCTCGATCCCGTGGATCGACTTCTCCACGAGGCGAGAAAGATCGAGCCTTTCTAGGTCCTCTCCACGCACCGTCACGAGCGGTCCCACGTTGGAGGAGCCGGCACCGATCCCCAGGAGGTGCGCCGAACCTCCGTGGTCGATGATCGTATTGGCGATGGCGGCAAGCGTTCCGTCCCCCCCAATCCCGATCACGCTCTCCACACGTGCATCTAGCATCGCTTCGACCGCACTGGTCACGCGGGTGAAGCCTGAGCCGATCTGTGATTCGACGTTTTCAACGCTTATCCCCACGCTATCAGCGATGGCCGCAACGGGTGTTCCACGGACTACAAGGAGCGGAATTCCTCGTAACTTAGGGAGGAGAAGGGAGAGGAACATACGAATCTTCTCCTCGCCGGCTCCTGCCCCAAGGTTAGCAACCAGGCCGGATCGACCGATAGGGATCACTTGATCGCCCCACCTGTGAGGCCGGAGACGAGGTACTTCTGCCCCAGCATGAACAGGATCAAGACGGGGATGCACGCCATTAGTGCCGCCGCGCTCAACGGGCCCCACCGCACTACCCCGCCCGAGCCCATGAACCGCGCCAGGAAGACGGGAAGTGTGTAGTGCGCGTTATCGCGCATGATTACGAGAGCGAAGAAAAACTCGTTCCATGAAAGGAGGAGGGAGAACGTACCTACCGCCAGTAGCCCGGGGACTGAAAGGGGGAGGACGATCTTGACGAGCGATTCAGCCCGGCTGCACCCATCGATGCGTGCAGCCTCCTCCAGTGCGACTGGGATCTTGTCGAAGTATCCCTTGAGGAGCCAGATGCTGAACGGCATACTGAAACTGGTGTACATGATGACGAGGCCCGGAAGGGTATTCAACAGGTGGTAGGTCTTGAGCACGGCGAACAGCCCCAGGACCATGATAATCCCGGGGAAGGATTGCGTGGCGAGGAGCCACATCGAAAAGATGGTCCGCCCACGGAACTTGAACCGCGACAGGGCGTATCCGGCCGGCGTAGAGACGATGATGGAGAGGAGGACGGTCGCCATGGCAACGATACTGCTGTTCTTGAAGTTCGTGAGGAAGCTCGACTCGGTGAAGACCTCCCGGTAGTTGGCAAGCGTCGCTTCCCTGGGAAACCCTATTGGGGAGGCAACGATTCCCTGTTCCGTCTTCAACGAATTGAACAGGAGAAAGACCATCGGAAAGGCAAGGAGGAGCATGAACAGGACGACGAACAGGTGTAACAGGACCTTTTTTACAGGGTGCATTCTCATTGGAGGACCTCCCGAATGTAGAAGACGACCACGGTGAGAAGGCACAGCAGGATCAGTAACCCGATCGCAGCTCCGTAGCCCGCCTGGTAGTACATGAACGCGTTCTCGTAGGCGTAGAGCGGAAGGGTGAGCGATGCGTTCCCTGGTCCTCCTTTCGTAAGGACGAAGACGATGTCGAACATGTTGAACGTCCAGATCGTCTCCAGGGTGAGGATGATCAACACGACCTTCTTGATGCTTGGGAGGATGATCTTGCACTGGGCCTGGAGGTAGTTCGCCCCGTCGATCGCCGCAGCATCGAGTGTGTCCTTCTCGATAGTCTGCAGCCCTGCGAGGAGCATTATCGTCACGAATGGGATTCCCATCCAGATATTAGCGATGATGCAGGTCCAGAGAGCGAGCTGGGGATCGGTGAGCCAGTTGGGCGGGTGGGACATCCCTAGAGAGTGAAGGAACGCGTTCAACGGCCCGCCGTTCAAGAAGATATATCGCCACATGAGGGAGATAACGACCGGGGGAAGAGCCCATGGAATGAGGGCAATCCCGCGGAACATCCTGCGAAAATGCAGGGAGCGAGAGTTGAGCATCGTGGCAAGCCAATAGGAGAGGATAAACTGCATCCCGACGCTCGTCACTGTCCAGATGATACTGTTGCTGAACGCCCGCAGGAAGAGGGGATCCTGGAAGAGAGATGTCATGTTCTGGAACCCAACAAAGACGGTCTCCCGTGTCAGGGCACGATAGGTGTAGAACATCCGAGAGATCCCTTGGATCAAGGGGTATAGGCTGATCCCGCACAGTACGACAAGCGCGGGGATAAGGAACGGGAGAGCCCGTCGCTCTTCGCCGAAGGGTGCACGAACGCTACGCATCATGTGCCCCCTCTGTCAGAAAAATCGATCATGATCTTCAATCCCTTTGCTTCCTTGGCTAGTTCGAAACCTCTCTCAAGCTCGAAAAAAGGAACGGTGTGAGTGATAATTCTTCGCACGACCTGCGCATGGTCGTTCAACCAGGCGACGGCCGTCTTAAACTGACGTAGGTTGTAGCCGAAGCTTCCCATAAGACCGATCTCGCGATAGTGAACGGCAAACGCGTCGAGGCAGATCTCGTCTCCCTTCGGCAATCCGCCGAAGAGGAGGACGCACCCCCCGGCCGCGGCCAGGTTGAACCCCGCCTCGACGAGCGATTTATTTCCAACGGCGATGAGGACTCGATCGGCTTCTCCCTTCCCCCACTCGCTCCTCATCCGCTCAACAAGATCCTCTGCCTCTGGCGAGACGACGGCAATACCCAGCTGATGCGCCGCTTCGATCCGAGGGGAGGAGATCTCACTCAACAGGACCTTTGCCCCTTTTGTCTCTGCCAGCAGGGCGAGCATCACCCCCATCGGTCCACCTCCGATGACGAGGACGGTATCTCCCTCTGTTATTCCTGCTCTCTCGACGCCATTCTGAGCGCAGGCAAGCGGCTCGGCAAGCGAACCGACGGCGAAATCGACCCCCGTACCCAATCGGAACGTCGCTTGCTCCACGATCGCACTCGGGAGGAGGATGTACTCCGCAAGTGCCCCGGTGACGAATGCCTTGTGCTCGCAGAGCTCGCCCAGACCATGTCGGCACAGGTCGCATTTTCCACACTCGACGTACGGTGCGGCGACTATCCCCTCTCCGACCTCGAACCGCTCGACCCCCTCTCCGATTTCGACGACGGTCCCCGCAAACTCGTGCCCGAGGACGCAGGGGGGCGAGAAATAGGGATGCCCTCTGAAGTAGGCCTTGACATCGGTCCCGCACAGGCCAACGGAGTGGGTCTTCACCACCACCGCTCCGGGTCCGGGATGAGGCGTCGGGACATCGCGATAACCGATCTTCCCGATCTCGACGAGCTCAGCGATCTTCATCTTTGATATCCTTCTGATCGTCTCTCAAGAAAGAAGGGGGGCTCTCGCCCCCCTTATGAAAGTTTAGTAGTCGACCCGGATCTTGACGACGTACCAGTTCCACTGGTTCTCATCGTAGAGCTCTATGGTCTCCGGATCGGAGTCGTACGGGAAGGCCAACTTCACCGGTCCGCCCAAGCTTGCCGGGAGGTCATCACCGTCGAGGGTATAGACCAAGAGGATCGGATAGTAGAGGGCATCCCTGATTGCGACGGGGACTTCCTTATCATCCGAAGCGATCAACACGACGGTGCCAGCACCGGCGGGAATCCCTACGTATCTAAGGATCGCCTTCAGCGTTACACCACCGTAGGCCTGTTCTCCCATCCACGGATCCTCCACCAGATAGGCAACGTAGGGAAGTGCCTTCAGCATATCGATATCGAACTCGAACACGTCACCGTT
Source organism: Candidatus Bipolaricaulota bacterium (assembly GCA_030612485.1). The sequence continues at coordinate 5,484 of JAUWNS010000016.1, read as the reverse complement.
ATTGGTCAGCGCGATCGCTCCCGATACCGTCAATACAACCTCTCCGGCGGGTACGGGGACTTCTTTCCCCCACGCGCTCACCACGATCAGGCCGATCACCAATACGCACAGTAAAACCTTGGAAACGTTCTTCATCGTCTCTCCTCCTTTTTTTCTTTTGTTCTAGGAACCGCGTTTGCTTATGTCCATCACCTCCTCAATATCGTGGGTTTTCCCTATTGCAGGCCCATTCGCCGTAGGAATAGGTTCCCCTGCGTGGTTGCCGCTTCTAGTGCTGTCTCAAGATCCTGTTTTCCCAAGATGACCAGCTCAATCTGGGGGAGGAACGATTGCCATTCCCAAGCGAAGAACGCGAACATGTGCGGCTTCACGTCCTGCGCGTAAGGGAGCCACTGGTATGCAACGCTCCATTGGTTCTCCTCGCTCTGAAACTCGGGCCGCTCCAGGGCGCTCTGCCTGACCGGGAAGAGCCAATCGGCGTAAGCGATCCGCGCCGAGTTCTCCGTGTTGGTGAAGAACTCCACAAACTGGAACGCCTCATCCCTGTGCGGTGAGTCGACGTAGATCCCCAAGGCTTGTGGATCGGCCTCGGTGACGGTCTTCTTCTCTCCCTTGATCTGGAGCATCCCCCAATCGAGCTCGCCCTTTGTCAGCCGCACGATCCAGCTACGCACCCAGCAGCCGTAGCTGAACATGGCGTACTGCCCGTCCTTGAATCCTTTCAGGAGACTCATGAAATCGTAGCTCAGGATATCCTGCGGCATGGTCTGGTCGACGGTCACCAGGTCGGTGAAGCTCTTGATCGCCTCTCTCGCGTTCTCGTCGATCTCGACGTGCCACGTCCCGTCGTCATGGCGCTGCAGGACGTTTCCCTCGTTCTGCTCGACCAGGCACCACCACAGCCGTTGTTCGAGCGGGGCGAGGAGCCCCCACGTGGTGACCGCGCCGGCCTCATCCCTCTTGGTCAGTAGCTGCGCGTAGCAGCGGAGTTCGTCCCAAGTGATCATCCCATCCGCAGGTAGAGCGATCCCAGCATCGGCGAACAGGGTCTTGTTGTAGAAGATGACAAGCGTCTCCTGCAGTAGGGGGACCCCATAGATCGTCCCCTCATCATCGCTCACCCCTTCCCAAGTGGAGGCGGGGATGTCCGAAATAGTCTCGTCGCTCAGGTAATCGTTGAGCGGGGCAGCGTAGCCGAGCATCCCGTACTCGTAGCACATCACCGCGTCCTCATGAAAGATGTCAGGAGCCTGTCCCCCCTGGAAGCTCGTCAGGAGGTAGTCATCCAGGTTCTCCCACGCCTGCCAGAGGATCTCGACCTGAATATCGGGGTGCGCATCGTTCCACTCGGCAACGATCGCCTTGATCTCCTTCACCGTGTCCCCCTGCCAAGCAGGACAGACAAACGTGAGGTCGGCGGCCGATCCGAGGACCCCAAGCGTCGTGACCATTAGAGCCAGCAACGCCACCAACAACACAACTCGTTTCATCGTTCCTCCTTTCATGCTCGTAAACCCTCCCTGCTGCTAATCCGCTGCCTCGTCGTACTTCGTGAAGAAGATCGGATCGTAGGGCTTTATTAACGTAGCGCTGTGCTCGCGATAAATACCTACTATCCCAATCACATCCTTCCTTTCCACTGGAATAGGGAACTTGCCTATGATAATGGTTGCACTTCCGTCACTTGCCGAGATGTCGCTACCCATAATCGCCTTGACTTCGAGTCGGGGAACCGCAACTGTCTTTCCGACGAAGACCTCACTATGGGACTTCATCTCGTCGATCGTCAAATTGGGGTTTAAGATGCAGAAAGACCGCTCACGGGAGACGGTTTCTCCATCCACCATCAGGAAGTCAATCGTCAATGAATGGTAACCGTCATCCAGCGTTGAGAAGTTCAGGTTTCCGTAGGAGGTGCTCCAAAGCGTATTGTGAGATAACCCTGCTTCTATTGGTGCTCTGTCATCGAGTTGCCAGGAAGCGCTCTTCGCTTCCCCCCACACCGCTGCCTGCAAGGTATCGTTCCAGAAGACAACCGCCCCTTGGGGTGAGCTGAGTTCGACTGTGTTCAGGCCCACCTCCTGCCAGATACTCTCCAACCGCCCGCGGCTCATCCGGTACACCCGATATCCAAACTCGCTTCCATCTGGGGCCTCCCCTTCCCACCAGGAGCCGCATACTGCTCCAGATGTAAGCTCATAGAAGGGGTATTGCTGGTGTATAAGGAAGTTCGCGTGCCAAGAGCCATTTAACAAAGCGGTGATACCAATATTCGCTAAGAGCTTGAGCATCTGTGCATTCTCCTCGGTATTAGCCCAAGAAGGGGTAGGCTCATGACAGAAGACCACAATAGGGGCATTCGGATCTGCTGCGGCCAGATCCTGCTCTATCCAAATAAGTTGATTTTGGGAGACTGTATAAGTGAGTTTTGTGCCCGAAAGCTGCATAGTGTCTAAAACGACAAAGTGGATACCTTTGCTATTAAATGAGTAATAGGTAGGACCAAAGTATTTTTCGTATATCCCTTTCCCTACGGCTTCATCCCGCACTATGTCATGGTTCCCTTCCACAGCGAAGAAAGGAGAAGAAAAGTTTGCGGCAAACTCGTCGGCTACATAGGCCATCCATTTGTCGACCAGCTCAACAGGTGGCCGTTTCGCATCGGCCACAACGTCTCCTGTCAGCATAACAAAATCCGGTGCGAGGCTGTTTACCTCATCAATGATCGAATCCAATACCCCTTGAGGGAGGACCTTCATCCGCCGATCGTAGAAGGCCTCCTTGAACTCATCCGGGTCGGTCGCGTAGTGCGTATCGGAGAGCTGAACGAAGACGAGCGGGGAGTCGTCCACCACCACCTCCAATGGGAAGTCGACGGGCTTCCCTTCCGTAAGGTCCCGGTACCATCCGTCGAGCGGCCTGGTCCCGCTGGGGGTGGAGACAAAGATAAACCCGGCTTTGGGGTCCGGATCCAATGCAAACGCGCCTTGCTCGTCCGTTCTGACAACGGTGAACCCATCGCTGACGACCACCCCAGACAGTGGAAGATCAGCGCTGTCGTATTCCAGATCGTTGTTGCGGTCGATGTAGACCGTTCCTGTTACGCCATAGAGGCCGGTGCTTGCCAGGATCAGGGCACAGAGTGCTATCCCGATCGTCAGCGCAAGCCGTAATCTTCTCTGCATCATCATAGGTACCTCCTTAATCGTTCTTCAAATGGACCAGTGTCACGAGCTTCTCGACCTCTCGTGTGGGATCGGCGGCCTCGAAGATGTTTCTGCCGAAGGCGACACCCGCGGCACGCAGCGCGAGCGCGTCGCGCACCATGGTCAGTGGGTCATCCACCTTTGGCCCGCCAGCGATGAGGATCGGGACGGGGCAGCTGTCGATGACAGACCTGTAGGCTGGTGCACTTGTGAAGTAGGCCTTGATACAGTCGGCCCCGAGCTCGTACCCCACCCGTGCCGCGCAACGCACCCACTCCGTATCGTAGAACCTATCCGGTTCGACGGGGAGCATCTCCGCAATGAGTGGCATCCCGCAACGCTGGCAGTCCCCAGCGATCTTCGCAAGCAGTTCGAGCGAGCGGGCTTCTCCCGCTCCCCCGATGAACCCCATCACCAGAACAGCGTCCGCCCCGAGAGAGACGGCCTGTTCCACCGTGGCGATCGGCCGGTGGTAGTCGAAGTCCGGGTTATGCTCGGTCGATGCCCCGGTCAGCCGTAGGATGAGCGCTGATCTTCCGGCATAGATGGGCGCGAACTGCGCTGCAGGACCGGGATTTAGGATGATCCCATCCGCTCCGCCGTCGACCACCTTCCCGATGATCCCCTCCACGCTTTCGAGTCCCTTTGCTTCGTGCTTGAACTGCCCGTGGTCGAGGGCGATGACGACCGCCCGTCCATCCGCACGGAAGATCCGGCTCAGCCGAATCATCTTTCCACTCATTTATTTCTCCTCCTTGATCACTTGCTGTTGACAGGTAGCGCCGGGGATGAGTTTGACCGGCAGGGTGATGTCCTCGCCCTTCCCATCGAAGAGTTGACGAGATACCTCTTCGCCGAAGCGGTATGCAGGGACCTTCACGGTGGTCAGCTTCGGCCTCACAAGGGCCAGGAGCGGCGTGTGGTCGAACCCGGTCACTCCGAGATCCTCCGGAAGACTGAGGCCCATGTCCTCGGCAGCCTGGATCACCCCAATCGCGATGAGGTCGTTCCCCGCCATTATGGCGTCCACACGGTATTTTTTTAGAATTTTCTGGGCGTGCTCGTATCCGGATTCATAGGTGAACTTCCCGTGACAGACCGCTACTGGAGAGAGGTTGGCCGCGGTCATCGTCTGGCGAAAGCCGGTTAAGCGATCCTGAGCCGTGCTCACCTCTTGCGGTCCTGCTATGTACGCAATCCTCTGGTAGCCGAGTCGAAGGAGGTGCTTCGTCAATTTGCAGCTTCCTCCCTGATTGTCCGCCCCAACAGTGGGTAACCCCTCCACACGGCGATCCGCGACGACGATCTTGATCCCCTGGTGCAACAGACGCTTCACCCGCGCCATATCCGGACGTCCCACTGGGATGAAGACGATCCCCTCCACCCCTTCCGCGAGGAGGATGTCCAAGTAGTGCGATTCCTTCTCCACGGAGTGGTTGCTGTCACAGACCAGGGTGGAGAACCCCTTCTCAAACGCGACCGATCCTACACCGCGCACGATACGGGAGAAGAAGGAGTTGGAGATATCCGGAACGAGGATGCCGATCACCTGAGTTCGCTGCCGGCGGAGTGTCTGCGCTGCTTTGACGGGGGTGTAGTCCAGTTCTTCGATCGCCAACAAAACGCGATCTTTCGTCTCCGGCCGCATATGAGCGGCATCGAGCCCGTTCAACACACGGGAGACGGTGCTCGGTGAGACCCCGGCTCGTACGGCTACTTCTCGAATGGTCGCCTGTTTTATCATGGGAAATCGTTTTCCGAAATCGTTATCCCACCATAGCACGACTCTTATAAAATGTCAAGAGGAGGACCGCGGGAAGGGTTAGATCATGACGCACACGCGGTGGATCGTCACCGTATTGCTATAGGGGTTCGATCTCTTCCGACCGGTCGTCGACTCGCTCGTGGAGATCGGTGATCAAATCGGGATCCCGTTCGACCTGACACCGCTGGGAAGCCAATGAAGTAGCATACCGGGAACCGGTTGATGCCATTTAACGGGTTCTTTTCGCGGTTCCCTGTCGTTTCGAGTGTAGGGGCGGTTCGCGAACCGCCCCTACTTCTAATTTCGGTTCGCACGGGGCGGATGCCGGTTGCAAAGCAAGACCGGAGGTCGAAGAGAATTCACCACGAAGAGCGCCGAGTAGAGAGGAGGCGCGCATTGTTTAGGACAGTGACTTCCGATGTATCCGCCGTTTCCAGCTTCGTGGCAAATAGCCGCCAGTCCATGCAACACGTTTCCTCCTCCCTCTCTAAAATTCCGTACGTTGGGTTTTCC
>JAUWNS010000217.1 GCA_030612485.1 Candidatus Bipolaricaulota bacterium | reverse complement strand
CATAGCACAATGATAGTACAGATTGCTCCCCCTCACCCCAACCCTCTCCCACAACAGGGAGAGGGAATTTAAAGTAGCGGAAGACATGCTCACCTAAACACCTTTGCACGACGCAGAGACAAAACTCAAGACGAGCAGGATTTAAAGCTTCCGTCTACCCACTCGAAACGACAAAGAGCCCTTTTCTTCTCCTGGATTCCTGGTTTCCTTAGGGCAAAACCGCCGGCAAACTCAACTTGCAGTTACCCACTCAAACCGATGAGGAACCGAAAGCATCGACGATCGTCTCCACCAAGCGCTCGCGGGGTCCCATCTTCACACGGTAGAGGGTGAGTTCACGACGGATTCGGTGGATAAGAGGGTGGGCCAGGTGGGCGTGGGTAGAGATTATAAGGTCTCTACCGCTCGCCAGCGCCTCCTCCACCGCCGGGATAAATGCAGGGGAGGAGAGTTCCATCGGCGCGAGTTCGTCGATTACCACGAGCTCCTTCTCCTGCACAGCACGATGGATGGCGGATATTCCCACTCCTTCGAGATCATCAAGGTTGACGGTGTACTGCCCCATCCTCGGCCCCTTTGTCTGATGCAGGTGGGCGAGGATCCCCTCTTCTTTGGTGTCGATGGCGATAACGGAAAACCCGACGCGATGACCACACTTGCGGATCTCCTTGGTCAACATCCCCCCTGCACTGATCGATAACTGGTTGAGCACCCGCTCGATCAGCGTCGTCTTTCCCACTCCTGGCCGCCCTGTAATCGCAATTCGCACCTTGACCCACCTCTCGCCTCATTCTATCCTTTCCTGGACGTGAATGATAAAGTGAGCCGCGAGTTCCCGGGGCAGAACCTTATCGGAGGGGCTTGGGCTCGGAATTTTGCCCACGAAAGACGCTCCCTAACATTAGTTCCGTTAGTAGGGCGGCGAAAGGTGTGCTGCCTCGCATAATGGACCGTGAACTGAACAAGAGGGTTATCATGCCAGAACCACATGACAATCGTATCGCAACAGAATTGAAGATCGGCGTATCGCAGGTGCGTGCCACGGCTACGCTCCTCTCCGAGGGGGGCACGGTTCCGTTCATCGCCCGCTACCGCAAGGAGCAGACCGGGTCGCTCGACGAGGTGGCGATCACCGCGATCCGCGATCGGTTGGCACAGCTCGCCGAGCTCGACAAGCGTCGCGAGGCTATCCTAAGCTCCCTCGAAGAACGAGATCTCTTGACCGATGAGCTGCGCATCTCCGTGGAAGAAACGCTAACCCTGATCGCGCTTGAAGACATCTATCGCCCTTATAGACCAAAGCGGCGAACACGAGCCACGATCGCCCGCGAGAAGGGGCTCGAACCGCTCGCTAAGCTTATCTTCTCGCAAGATCCTGCAATCGATCCGCGCGATGAGGCGCGTGCGTTCATCGATGCGGAGAAGGGGGTCGAATCGAGCGAGGCAGCCCTTGCCGGCGCGCGGGATATCATCGCTGAGTGGGTGAACGAGGACGCAGCAGCGCGGGAAGACATACGCGCACTGTTCGTCAAGAAAGGGACGATCACTTCCAAAGTCGTCAAGGGAAAGGAGAGTGAAGGGGCTAAGTACCGCGACTACTTCGACTCGCAGGAGTCAGTCACAAAGGCACCGAGCCACCGCATTCTCGCTATGTTCCGCGGCGAGCAGGAAGGAATCCTTAAACTCACGCTTCGCCCCCCGGAGGAAGAAGCCCTGACACGCCTTCACCGGCGATTCATCGTTGGACGCAGCCCGGCTTCGAACGAGATGACACGGGCAATCGATGACAGCTACAAACGACTCCTCGCCCCGTCTCTGGAGACAGAGATCCGTCACCTTGCTAAAGAGCGCGCCGACGTCGAAGCGATCCGCGTCTTCTCCCAGAACCTGCGCGAACTCCTCATGGCACCCCCACTGGGACAGAAGGCGGTCCTCGCAATCGATCCAGGGTACCGCACCGGGTGCAAGGTGGTCTGCCTCGATCGACAGGGTAAGCTCCTCCACAACACGGTCATCTACCCCACCCAGTCGGAAAAGCGGGTAAAAGAGGCGGGAGTGGTGATCCTCGACCTCGTAGAAGGTTTCTCCATCGAGGCGATCGCAATCGGAAACGGGACAGCCAGCCGAGAGACAGAGGAGTTCGTACGCAAGCTAGATCTCAAGAAGCGAATCTCGATTGTTATGGTGAACGAGAGCGGCGCGTCGATCTACTCCGCCTCTCAGATCGCACGGGACGAGTTTCCCGACTACGACATTACCGTACGCGGGGCGGTCTCGATCGGGCGGAGGTTGATGGATCCCCTCGCCGAGCTCGTGAAGATCGATCCCAAATCGATCGGCGTGGGGCAGTATCAGCACGATGTCGATCAGGGACGATTGAAACAGAGCTTACATGACGTTGTGGAAAGCTGCGTCAACCGCGTCGGGGTCGAGGTGAACACCGCCAGCATTCCACTTCTCACAACAGTCTCTGGCCTGGGATCAACCTTGGCAAGGAACATCGTCGGATTTCGTGATCAGAACGGTCCTTTCCTCAGTCGGAATGATCTGAAGAAGGTCCCCCGTCTTGGACCGAAGGCGTTCGAACAGGCGGCCGGATTCCTCCGCATCCGTGACGGCGAAAATCCACTCGATGCCAGCGCCGTTCACCCGGAGAGTTACCCGGTTGTCGAGCGAATGGCGAACGACCTCGATTGTTCCATTCACGATCTGATGCAACGCGAGGAGCTCCGCGAGCAAATCGACCTTGACCGCTACACCACTGACACCATCGGACTTCCTACCCTAACCGACATTCTGGTGGAACTGGCCAAGCCCGGCCGCGATCCGCGCGATCGTTTCGAGGCCTTCGCCTTTGCTGATGGTGTCCACTCGATGGATGACCTCGCCCCGGGGATGACCCTTCCCGGGATCGTAACCAACGTGACTAACTTCGGGGCGTTCGTCGACATCGGGGTCCATCAGGATGGTCTCGTCCACGTGAGCCAACTCGCCGACCGGTTCGTGAAGGATCCCTCCGAGGTAGTGAAGGTTCAGCAGCGGGTGATGGTCACTGTGCTAGAGGTGGATAAGAGTCGCAAGCGGATCTCCCTCTCCATGAGGAAAGAGCCTATCAAGCGAACGGAAAAGCGCGACTGGTTCATCGATCCGCATGAGAAGAACTCGTAAGCCCTATCGGCGCCAACAAAAGAACGAAAAAAGATGGCTCTTCGTCGTTTCGAGTCGGTAACTGACCATTGAGCGTGCTCGCAATCCTGCTCTAAGGAATCCAGGAAACCATGAGAAATCCAACTGCAGCGAGGAGAGAGACTGCCCCTTGGTTGAAAGACCAACACCTCTTCTCTCGCCCGTTCGTTTCACTCACTCAAGACGCTGAGGCGCAGAGGGGTACAACTTAACCTACTGCACGGATACCCTGCTGTGCCGTTCCCTCGATAGGTTTGTGCTTTTGTCCGGGTCTTCCTTGGCGTCTCTGCGCCTCTGCGCGAGTATAGTTTTGAGGATGCCGTGCTGTTCCGAGTGGGTTGTTCTAACGTTCGGTCGGTTTAAGCAGCTACTCCGAAGACGAGCGTGTCTACGCGGCAGCATCGCTGGGCCGGTTACCCACACCAAATAGCGAGGAGCCAAAAAGATCCCCGTTGCCCAGTGTTCAATCGCGCGTTATCATGCAAGCAAGTTTACCTGACGAGGTGCTTTTGAAACCCTGATGATCATCCTCCATGCAAGCGCTCTTGAGAATAGGCTGCTCCTTTGGGGTGAGATGGCGGTTGAAGACGGAGGATCTTCCACGTCACCACGAAGGGGAAGGACCAAGGATGCGCCACCAGAATCCTATCCGTTCGACGCCGGATTCACCGGCCTCTCCT
>JAUWNS010000256.1 GCA_030612485.1 Candidatus Bipolaricaulota bacterium | reverse complement strand
CGAATCAACAGCTCTGATGGGCTTGACATCCTGGGGAATGCCGCCCCCGATGCTATCGTCGTTGCCTCCTACGGCCAGCTTCTCAGGAAGGCTGTCTTCTCCCTCCCTCCATTGGGGACGATCAACATCCACGCCTCGCTCCTTCCTTGTTACCGCGGCGCAGCGCCGATCAACTGGGCGATCATCAACGGTGAACAGGAGACCGGGATCACCACCTTCTTAATCGACAAGGGGATGGATACCGGAAAAATCCTCATGAAAGAGCCACTTGTGATTGGGAAGGACGAGACTGCAGGGGAGTTGCACGATCGCCTGGCCACGCTCGGGGCGGAGGTCATAATCGAGACCTTAAGCGGGATTGAGAATAAGACCTTGATGCCAACCGTACAGAACGAAGATGAAGCCTCGCTAGCCCCCAAACTCTGTCGCGAAGACGGGAAGATCGACTGGACACAGACAGCGCTGGAGATCCACAACCGGGTACGAGGGATGAATCCATACCCGGGTGCGTTTACCCTCCTAGGCAAGGAGACGGTGAAGGTTCATCGCACGCTCGTGCCCGGAATCGGGTGCGGTGATGTTCTCCCCGGAGAGATCGCCCTCAAGGAGACGGGACGCGTCCTCGTCGGCACTGGTGACGACCTGATCGAGATCATGGAAGTGCAACGTGAATGCCGACCACGGGTGAGCGGACACGCCTTCTTAAACGGTCTGAGGGGAGAGGCGCGCTTCGGTTAACGGGGATAGAGCCCGGCAAGCCCTGTCTCTTCCATCTTTCGTTCGAGGGTGATCGCGATAAGCTTGTGGATGAAGATCTCCGCGGTATTGTGCACCGTAGCCTTGAGCACGTGCCCGCCAAAGGCGGCTCCACCGTGCTTGGCAACTGTGGCGTGACAGTGAACGATCCGCTCTTCATCCTTACGCGCAAAATTCCCTTGTAACGACAAGAGCTCCACCGGCTCGGTTATCAGCATAATCTCGTAGCTTGTCCCGTTCCAGTAGCCGAGTTCGAGATCGCGCAGCATCCCCACCCCGTTCAGGATAACCCCCGAATCGAGCGAGAGCCCCTTCAAGGAAGAGATCAACTCCTCCCCATCCTTCAATCGTACCATCAATTCCTGCTCGTGCTCTGCCTTGATCATTATGATCCTCCTTCTATACGCATTGTGACGAGATCCGAGTTCGTTGAACGCAATTGTTCGATGAGGCTATTTCAAATCCCCTGGTATCAGCCCAGTTTGTTTAATGATACGCACACGCATACGGAGATCGATTTCTTCCCGATCGTGAAACGCAAATACGAAATCGGGCTAGCTAGGACGAGAAGGGATCTTCGCGATCCAGCGACCATCATCCTCTCGTTCGGTCTCCACGAGCATTTATAACCCCCTGAATATGATTCTATCGAGATGTTGGGGTTAGAACAATCAAAGGGATCTGCAGAACCGTAAGATCGCAATGGTTCAAGGAATAGCGCGATGGCCTCCCGTATGTTCGCAACAGAGCAAGCAGGGAGATATTACGCAGTTACCCTTACCGATCTTTGCTGCTTGAGTGAGTGCAACGAACGGGCGAGAGAACAGCGTTCCATCATTTGCTGTCAGGAGTTCGTTACCTACTCCAAACAGCAAAGAGCCTATTTTCGTAACGTCGTGAACACATAGCCATGGACCACAATTGTCTCGTGGGTCCTCTTATTGCGCAAAAGGCAAGATCTGCTATATTCGTCGTTCAACTTACCAACCCCGCCTCGTAGAGGAAGCCAGCGTCACTGTAGGGGACGAATTCGTGACCGATGATCTGGTACGGTTCGTGTCCCTTGCCGGCGATGAGGATCACGTCCTTTGGCTCTGCCAGGTCGATCGCCCGCCGGATCGCCTCGCGACGGTCGACGATTTTCTCATACCGTCCGCCTGTACGGAGAAGTCCAACTTCAATTTCCGCGCTAATTGTCTCTGGGTCCTCTGTCTTGGGGTTGTCGCACGTGAGGATCGTCGTGTCGGCGAGCGTACCGCTGATCGCGCCCATGAGCGGCCGTTTCTTCCGGTCGCTCTCCCCCCCGCAGCCGAAGACACAGATGATCTTGTTGTGGTAAGGGCGAAGGGAGAGGAGCATCCTCTCCAGCGAGTCAGGGCTGTGGGCGAAGTCGACGATCACCGTCACTCCGTTCTTTTTTGCATGGAAGAACTGGTAGCGACCTTCTACGCTCCGTGCTGTTCTCAGCCGTTCGGCAATCATTGTTAGGGTCATCCCCTTTACAGTTGCGACTGCTGCTGCTGCAAGGGCGTTGTAGACGTTGTGTTCCCCGGGGAGGTGTAACTCGATCGGCTGAGTTTCTTCCCCCATTCGCAGGGTGAATGAGGTCTTTCGAGGCGCGTAATGGATCTCCTCCGCACGAATGCTTGGAATGCTTGGGGTCACACCATTTTTATTGCGTGTCCAAAAAGTATTAAGAGGCGGGGTCCTGCTGCTCTCCCATCAACAAACAAGGTCAGACCCCCAAAGGGT
>JAUWNS010000056.1 GCA_030612485.1 Candidatus Bipolaricaulota bacterium | reverse complement strand
TTGCCTACCGCGACGCTTACCTGGGTGATCCTGCTTTCGTAGACGTACCACTCAGCGATCTCTTATCCAAGGAGTTGGCCGCTGAGTTATACGCGCGAATCGATCCTGATCAAGCGCACCTCAATCCGCTCCCATCCAGCTTTGAGGGGAACGATACTACCCACCTCTCCGTGATCGATCGAGATGGGAACATGGTCGCGCTGACTCAATCGCTCAACTCGTTCATGGGCGCGAAGTTCATCATCCCGGGAACAGGGATCCTGATGAACAATACGATGTCCGATTTCGATCCTGAAATGGGAATGGCGAACAGCATCGCTCCGGGGAAGGCCCCCTTGAGCAGCATGTCACCCACTTTCCTCTTCAAAGAAGGATCTCCGTTCCTGATCGTAGGGTCGCCAGGAGCGCAACGGATCCTGACCACTATCGTTGGATTGATCGTAGACTTGGTCGACTTCGATCTGTCACTACAGGAAGCGATCGATGCCCCACGCTTCTATTGTCATACCGATACCTTGTACCTTGAAACACGCATCCCAGACGAGGTGCAGACCTCATTAGAGGATAAGGGACATCCTCTTTCCAGGAAGGGCGCTTACGACCTGTACTTCGGTGGGGCGCACGTCATTCAGATCATCGAGGAGGAAGGGGATCTGTTCTACCTTGGGGTCGCCGATCCCAGGCGCGGAGGTCAAGCTGCTGGGTATTAGGGAAGGAGGTGAAAGAAGAGAATCACTGTGTTGCTTATAGGTAAAGATTATTTAAAAAAGGGAGGAAAAATGCATAGATTTAGCAACAAAGGGCTCGCTAGCATTCTGCTTGTCTTATTGGTCGCCCTCTTTGCCGTAGTGGCAACCGCCGATCAGGTAGCGACCGGCACAAAGGGCATGGTGGCAACGGCGCACGAACTGGCATCGCAGGCCGGGGCGGAGATCCTCGCCGCCGGCGGTAACGCGGTCGATGCCGCTGTAGCGGCCGCGTTCGCTATTACTGTCGGCGAACCGAACGCTTCCAGCCTCGGGGGGGAGGGGTACATGGTGCTCAGCCTCGCAGATGGCCGCGACCTGGCGATCGACTACCGTTCTTGGTCTCCTGGACACGTGACCATCAACACCGACAGAAGTCCGTACACCGGTCCGGAATCAACGTGCATCCCAGGGGTGGTGGCCGGTCTTTGTCTTGCCCTGCAAGAATACGGGACGATGAGTCTTTCCGAGGTACTCGCGCCGGCGATCAGGCTCGCTGAGGAGGGTTTCCCCCTCGATGAGGTCTTGGCCGATCGATTATCCGACCTCTACGGCTACACCGATGCAGGGACCGATCCAGTGGTTGGACCGATCTACTTCCCAGATGGGCTGATTCCCGAGCCTGGCTCCTTGGTTGTCAATAAGGATCTTGCCCACGCGCTAAAGTTAATCGCCGAACAGGGGGCGTACGCCTTCTACCGGGGAGAGATCGCCGCGGCGATCGTCGAGGCGATGGACGGCTTCTACACGAGCGCCGACCTACAGCGCTATCAGGCCGTCGTCCGCGATGCGCTCATTAGCGAGTACCGCGAGCATACCATCATCGGCACCCCGCCGATCGTCGCCGGTATCGTAATTGCTGAGACGCTAAACATCCTCGACAACTTCGACCTGTCGGTCTACACCGGGTGGGACGACCCCGGGGCGATTCACATAATCTCTCAAGCGTTGCTGCTGGCCTCGGCCGATCGGAAGCCCTACATCGGAGATCCTGATTTCTACGACGTTCCTCTGGAAGGGCTCCTCTCCGAGGAGTACGCCAACGCTCGCGCAGGCCTGATCGATCTCGAGCACGCCATCTCTCCGACCTATTCCGCACCTGTCGGAAACCCGGAGATGGTCCATATCCTCATCGGTGCAGCCGCGGCAGAGGAGTCCCCGTCGACAACGCAGATCAGCGTGTTGGATGCTGATGGAAACGCTGTGAGTATCACGCAGACAATCTCCAGCTTCTGGGGATCGCGAGACATGATCCCTGGCTACGGGTTCTTCATGAACAACGAGCTACACAACTTCAACGCTTACAACCCGGATAACCCAAATGATGTCAACGTGATCGGTCCTTACAAGCGGCCGCGCACGGTGATCGCGCCGACGATCGTTCGCGACCCTCTTGGTGATGTATTCCTCGTCGTTGGGAGCCCTGGCGCAGGACGTATCCCATCCTCAATCGTCGGGGCGATCGTCAACGTCATCGACTTTGGAATGACCCTGGAAGAAGCGATCAAGGCACCTAAGTTCTGCAGCCGGGTCGCCTACAAGGAGCTGCGCATGGAGGGCGGCTACTCCGCGGAGACGATCGCCGCCCTGGAAGCCCTGGGTCACAAGGTGAAAGCGACCTATGGCGAACTTGACCTCTACTTCGGCGGGTTCAACGCGATCATCGTAGAGGACGGTTTGATGATCGGTGTCGGTTCGTTCCGCCGCTCCGGTGGAGCTGCCGGCCCGTAGGTTCTCGGTAGAATATCCCCGCTGGGCCCGTTGAACGGACCCAGCGGGATCTTTCTTGAAAAAGGAGCACTATCATGCGAAGAAGAAGCTTTTTCATCCTGATTGCGTGCCTTATATTGACGGCGCTACTCACGATCCCTACCCTCGCCCAGGAGACAGAGGAAGAAGAGCCGGCTGTTATCGCGTTTGAGCAACCAATCCTCATCACCTCGATCGGCCAGAGTGCCGGGGCGGCTCAGGCGAAGATCCTCGCCATGAAGGCGGGCCTCGACTTTGTCTACGAACAGCGGGCCAGCCTTGATGATCTCGAGGGGATGAAGACCCTCATCGTGGTTATGGGGGCGAGCAGCAAAGGTCTCGGAGCGGCCGGGGTGGATATCGATGTCGAGATTGAGTGGGCGACGGAGCTCTTCGACCGGGCGCAAGAGCTTGGGATCGCGATCATCGCGATGCACATCGAGGGGAGCGCCCGCCGTGGCCCAATGAGCGACCAGATCAACACAACATTTGCTCCCCTGGCCGACTACCTCATAATCAAGGGAGCTGCCACGGAGGAGGAAGCGGCCGATCTCAATCTCAATGAGGCAGCGAACGGAAACATTGATGGGCTCTTCACCACGATCGCTGAAGAGAATGAGATCCCGATCGCCTTCGTCGCCATGACGTTGGATGTCGTCGTCGTCCTAGAGGATCTATTCCCCGCCGAAGAAGAGGGGTAGGGCCGAATAAATATGACCCATATTAGAACGCACCTGGTTCGCCCGGCCCTGTTATGGTCTATCTTGGCGCTCCTGGTCCTCGTGGCGGGAACAGTGCTCGTCGTCTCTGGCGGCCCTGCCTCGCACGACATCCGCCCCGGCTACGGGGTGACGGATCTGCGCTGGTTGAGCGACTACCTCCCAACCCTTGCAGGAACGCCAGGCGATTCCCCGATCTATGTGATGGAGGGAAAGGAGGAAGGGGGGACTCTTCTCCTTCTCGGTGGGACCCACCCTAACGAGATCGCGGCAGTGATGGCCGCCATTCTCTGTGTGGAACGGGGAGAGACCTCTCAGGGAAGGGTGTTTGTCATCCCACATACCAATAACAGTGCCGCTCGCTACAACGACGGTACATACAATCCGACCTCGCCACAAGGGATCGATCTGATCACCGCTTCCGGAGAAACACGGCATTTCCTGTACGGAAGCCGTTACACCCAGATCGAGGACCAGGAAACGGATCCGGAGGTCTTCGTGCACGAGCCGTCAGGGCTCGAATTCGACGGCAGAGAAGCGCGCAACCTGAACCGAAACCACCCAGGGAAGGCCGACGGCACGCTGACACAGCAGATCAGCTATGCCCTGTTTCAACTCGTCGACCAGGAGCGGGTCAATGTTGTCATCGACATGCACGAGTCCTCCATCACCTCGCGATTGGCTAATATGGTCGTTGCGCACCCCCGCGCGTTGGATATCGGGGCGATGGCTATCCTCGACCTGGAGATGACTGGAATCATCATGAAGCTGGAGGTATCGCAGGAGGAGTTCCACGGCCTCAGCCACCGCGAGTTCGGCGACTACACCGACGCCTACGCGTTCCTGTTGGAGACACCCAACCCGGGCCAGGAACGCTCGATCGAGTACCCGGACGTAGTGAATGACCCTAAAGCACCGCTCTCGCACCGAGTACGCACGCAGCTGCGAACGGTGATGGCAATCCTCGATAACTACACACTGATCTCTGCTTCGGATCAGGCTATCAGTATCGAGTTTCCGTTCTCGATCGATGAACTAGAGGGAGCCAATCTAGGGGAATTCCTTAGATGAGTCAGTACCTACCCGAAATGTGGCCACTCGTGGCCATGGTGGGAGTTTTCTTTGTAGGGACATTCGCGTTCAAGCTCCCGGTCTCCGTCTCTCTAGTGGGGGCCGCTATCATCGGTGCGGTAATCGGTGGAGCAGGTTTTCCGCTCCGTCACTTGGCGGAAGGGACGCTCGGTTTCCTTGACACACTGTTGATCATCGCCACGGCGATGATCTTCATGCGGATGATCCACGCATCAGGGCTCCTGGACACGATCGCCCATCACTTGATCGTCACCTTCCAAGACCGGCCGGCATCCCTGCTGGTGCTGATGATGCTCTTTGCCATGTCGGCAGGAATGATCCCCGGCTCATCTACGGCAGCGGTCCTGACCACCGGAGCTATTGTCGCGCCCGTCTTCATGAACCTTGGAATCTCGCGCAACAAGACGGGAGCGATCATCGCCATGGCCGGGATCCTGGGGATGATCGCCCCGCCGGTGAACATCCCGGTCATGATCATCGGCGGGGGGATCGACATGCCGTACATTGGGTTTGGCCTGCCGCTATTGATCCTCACCGTCCCACTGGCGATCGTCATCGTGTTGCTCCTAGGCCTGAGGTCGGCACGGGCAACACGCGTCGACGAGGCGAGCCTTCCTCCGTCCTACCACAGTAAATACGGGTGGAAGCTGTACCTCCCGTTGATATTGCTGGTGGTGCTGATCGGTGCGGAGCGTGCGTTCCCGCGGGCCTTCCCCCCACTGGGGATGCCGTTGATCTTCATGCTCTGTGCGCTGGTTGCTCCGCTGACCGGGCGAAAGATGAAATCACTACCGATCACACGGGACGCAGTCAAGGCCGCTCTTCCAGTGATGGGGATCCTCGCCGGAGTAGGGATGTTTCTGCAGATCATGACCCTTACCGGAGGACGCGGGTTCATAGTCTCCATGCTGACAGGACTACCGTTGGGACTCCTCTACCTGAGCATCGGGGTGAGCATGCCCATCTTCGGCGCGGTCTCGGCGTATGGATCGGCATCGATCCTCGGAGTGCCGTTCGTACTGGCACTCCTCGGATCGAACGAGATCATCGTCGCCTCCGCGCTCTCGCTCATCGCGGCGATGGGCGACCTGATGCCGCCCACCGCCTTAGCCGGACTCTTCGCGGCCAAGGTCGTCAAGCAGGAGAACTACACCAAGGTCCTTCGCCAGTGCCTCCTCCCCGCATTACTCACCGTGGGAGTCAGCCTCGCGTACATAGCGACCGCCGAGTTCTGGGGGAAGGTCATCTTCCGGAGCGATAGCCTGGTGCTGTATGGGATCCTACTTGCCGTAGTTATCGCTGCAGTAGCGGGGATCATGATCGTCGATCGGGTAGGTGGGGAGCGTCGCGCAAAGGAGGAGATATGACCTGGATCTATCAGGGGATCACGGTGATCCTCATCCTGCTCATCGGCTGGAACCTGTTGCGGGAGAAGCGGTTGGTCGAACAGATGGTCGCCGCCATCGTCCTCATTCCGTTCATCCTGAGGGTGTTGATGATCAAATGACGAGCGAGAAAAAGCACCACTATGGAAGTGTCTGGACTGCTCTGGCCCTGTTCGTTCTTGTCGGCATCGTGTTGCTCATCGTCAGCCACGACTTCCTGGCGATGCGGGTCGATCCACCGATCTATCCCGGAGTGGGGGTGACGCGGGTGGTACGCCTCTCTTCTTACTCGCAGGCAGTCGCCAAAACCGGGGCGGATACGGATATCTACTTCCTTGAGGGGAGCGAGCCCGGAGGAACTGTCCTCCTCCTCGGCGGAACACACCCTAATGAGCCGGCAGCATCCCTCGCCGCGATCACCCTGATAGAGAATGCCGTTGTGCAGAGAGGGCGGCTCATCGTGATTCCACGCGCCAACCACAGCGCTTTCACCTGTACAGAGCCGCAGGAAGGGCACCCACAGACCTACGCGATTGAAACATCGGGGGGTTCACGCATATTCCGCTACGGCAGCCGGGGGACGAACCCGATCGATCAGTGGCCGGACCCGGTGATCTACGTGAACGCGTCAGGACAGTCCCTTGCGGGCACCGAAGTGAGGAACCTGAATCGTTCCTATCCCGGAAATGAGCACGGTTATCTGACCGAGCGGCTTGCCTACGCCATCGTCAGCCTAATCGTACAGGAAAAGGTCGATATGGCGATCGATCTTCACGAAGCATCGCCTGAATACCCGGTGATAAACGCCATCGTCGCTCACGAACGTGCGCTGGATATCGCTGTCGAGGCGTCGATGTTCCTCGAGTTTGAGGGGATGATAATCGGTGTAGAACGATCCCCAAAGAACCTGCGTGGATTGAGTCACCGCGAGTGGGGGGATGCGACAGATACCCTTGCCCTGTTGATGGAGGCACCAAACCCGGCGCAGGGGCGTTTGCGTGGGAGGACCGACCAGGCCCTGATCGTCACCGGGAAGGATCCCTACTACGTACGCGCTGCCGATCAGGGTCTCCTTTACGTGCCGTTCACCGAAGAGGGACACCCGATCGAGGAGCGCGTGGGACGGCACCTGCAAGCGTTCTCCACCCTGATAGATGTCTTCAACGAGCATCATCCGGATCGAGCCGTAGTTGCTACCAAGATCCCGCTCCTCGAACAGATGCTCCGTGATGGATTGGGAGCATACCTTGCTCCTCCGGAATCGTAACCAGCGAAGCGTGATAGCATGGAATCGTGGGCATTCATACCGATCGGGGTCTATCTCCTGGTAAAGATCGTGGAGTCTCTTGTACACCACCGTCTACTGAAACGGGTTCCGCTGCGTATTCACGTGAACGGCACGCGAGGGAAGAGCCAGACGACGGAGCTCATCACATACGGATTGCAGGCGGCCGGGATTGAAGCGATGGGAAAGGTGACTGGGAGTGTCCCCACCCTGCTGCACACAGACGGGAGGAGGACAGAGATCAAGCGTATCGCTCCAGGATCGATCCGCGAACAGCAGTGGGTGATCAGTCAGGCAGCACAGGAGGGAGCGCAGGTACTGGTGCTGGAGTGCATGGCGATCAAACCGGAGCTACAACGGGCCTCCGAACAGAGGATGGTCCGCTCGCAGATCGGGATCATCACCAACGTGCGCCCCGACCACACCGACCTCCTCGGCGAATCCGGCGAAGCGATCGCCCACGCCCTGACCTGCACGATCCCCTCTCATGGGACCCTGTTCACCGCAGAAGAGGCGCACCGCACGATCCTTGCACAAGAGGCGGAGAAGCGCGGGACAAGGCTTGTTCCCGTCTCAGCAAACAACCAACTCGATCGCACCGTGGAGGAACGGATTCCGGAGTGGATCCACGCGGAGAACCTCGCCCTCGCCCTGGCCGTCTGCGAACATATTGGCGCACCACGCGATGCGGCCCTCGATGGAATGCTCAGCATGACAAGCGTTCCGGGCTCGTTTAGAGTCATCCGACTCGCTGTGAACGGGAGATCGATTTGCTTCGCCAACGCCTTCTCTGGGAACGATCCGATTTCGACCGGGATTATGCTTGAAAAGACGCTCTCCTCCCTGGGAGAGGAGAGATCGCTTGTCGGCCTGTTCAACCACCGTAAGGATCGGTTCTACCGTGCGCAAACTTTCATTGAATTCGCACGGAAGGCCCAATTCGATCGCTTATTCCTGATCGGCGACAACCTCCCTCACTCTCAGCGTTTGTTCCCCGATTCCACCGATCTATCGGCGGTCGATCGCGTTGCTCCGCTGTGGGAACGGATAGAACGCGAGATCGAGGATGGGTCGATCGTCTTCGGATTTGGAAACATCGCCGGGATCGCTCTCGAACTGAACGAATACTTGCAGAGGATCGGTGAGGAGGCATGACCACCCTCTTCTTCTCCATCGGCATCTTTGTCGGCCTCCTCTTCTACGAGCTGACCGGACTTGCACCCGGTGGAATCATCGTCCCCGGCTATATAGCCCTCTACGCCCATCAACCCTTACGCATCCTGTCGACCATCCTGACAAGCCTGATCGCCCTCGCCCTGGGGCGCTTGCTCCTCCGCTTCATCATCGCCTACGGCAGACGGCGGTTCGGGCTCTTCCTACTCCTCGGGATCGCAGTCAAGATTCTGCTCGACCACCTGTTCTTCGGTGTAGGTGGGGTCACACTGGGAATCCAATCGATCGGGATCATCATCCCAGGGATCATCGCCAACGAGATGGAGCGGCAAGGGGTCTGGCTGACGCTCCTCTCGCTCGCGATCGTCTCCGCATTCCTGTACATCATCATGCTGTTTCTCCCGCAAGGGATCGGCCTATGAACCGGTGCCCTAAGGGGAATAGAGCCTATTGGAAGAGACTGATACCGCTCCTTATGTTGCTTCTAATCGGTGCAGCAGTGTTGACCGTGACGCAGGTACGGGTCCCATACGCCTACTACGACGAGCAGGTACATGCTGCCGAACAAATGAGGAAAGCCTTTCCCCTCCTGGCGACCTACAGGGAGCGCCTGGAATCACCTGCCAATCCCATGGATGACCCTAACCGTACTGGCCTGATCGGCGTGGAGTTCAATGAGATGACGACGACGATAGGGTCTCTCGCCTCCAAACGGACGAGCACCAATCCGGACTTCGCCGCGCTTATAGTGCACTTCCTGCATGAGTTGGGGCTCACCGCTGGTGCTAAGATCGGTTTGCTTCTATCCGGCTCCTTCCCCGCCCTCAACTTGGCAGCGATAGTGGCCTGCGAGGAGCTCGACCTCAATCTGCTGATCATCTCCTCGGTCGGGGCGTCCAGCTTCGGGGCGAACCACCCGGAGATGACCTGGCTCGACATGGAGAGACTCTTGCAACAACACGGAATCATCGCCCACAACACAGCAATCGCCTCGTTGGGGGCGGAGAATGATCTAGGAGAGTCCTACTTTGAAGGGGGGAGGCTCCTCGCCCTAGCAGCGATAGAACGGAATGGATTAACTCCGCTGCTTATGGATACTCTTACAGAGCAGCGCCGCGTCAAGCTGGAAGAGATTCGTTCCTTCCGCCCAGAAGCCCTTATCAACGTAGGAGGGAATCAGTTGAATATCGGGAGCGCCGGTCATCTTCTCTCGCCTGGAATCATCAGGACAACTTCGATCGACCATCAAGACCTGGGAATCGTCGGGTGGGCGTTAGATCACCACCTCCCCATAATTCATCTCCTTAAGATTCGAGACCTTGCGTTGCAAGCCGATCTACCGCTCGACCCAATCCCTCTCCCCTTACCGGGAAACTCCTCTGTGTATTATCGTACGCGTGTTCATACGGGTTGGGCAGTCGCGCTCCTCATACCGACTTGCCTATACGTTCTCTTCCTTGGTTACAGGCATCGCATGGAACAGACGCACAGCTACCAAGCTTATGGAGTAAGATAGCGGTGATGACATGACCACACGCGGGATTGAGTACTTAAAGGAACACGGTCTTCCCCACGAGGTGCTGACCTACCAACACGAGGTGAAGGGGGTGCGCTACGCAGCGCAGACGCTCGGGCTACCGGATGAGATCGTGATCAAGAGCCTCATCTTTCAGGCGAACGATGGGTCGTTCATCTTCGCCCTTATGAGTGGGGACGGGAACGTGAGCGAGAAGAAGCTCGCGCGGGCGAGCGGACACAAACGGGTCGTTCCGGCGAGTCCCCACGACGCGGAGCGGGTCACCGGCTACCAGGTTGGGGGGATCAGCCCTCTGGGAGCGAAGAAGTCACTCCCCGTCTTTCTCGATAGCGCGATCACGGCGTACCCCGAAGTGGTCATCAACGCCGGTGCGCGTGGTACCCTGGTTCGCCTCGCTCTCAAGGATCTGATTGAGCTCACCGATGCGATCGTTGCCGATATTCGAACAGGGCCCGCGTTGGTCAGGTCGGATAAGGTGACAAGGGGAAGCGGTCTCCTTGCACTAGCCGGTGACACGCACAGGCCGAATGCGCCGGAGCGCGGCTGCCTCGGTCTGCTGGGCCCGAAAAAGATCCCACCGAAGCTGGAGATTCATCCAGAACGAGGGCGAGTTTCCAAAAGCTCGGGCGCAGCGCCGTGCTGGGGGTCATGCCACGCCGCTTGTTGACCAGCTCGTTCACACGCTGATAGGGAACGTGGATACGATCTGCCAGTTCCCGCTGCGTAATCCCCATCGGCTTGAGAAACTTCTCCAGAAGCATCTCGCCTGGGTGCGTCGGCTCTCGATGGATCGGTACACGTACCATTTCCCGCCTCCTAATGGTAGTCCACAATCTCTACATCCGCAGGCCCCGTTTCCGTCCAGGGGGCTCACCATCATACCACGAAGAATGCTCGAAGCGAGGGATGCCTTCAGTTCGTCGATACTCATCATGCGTGCGCCTGTCATCATCATGATTATGCCTTCTATGATTCGACACAGGCGCTTGCGTTACCAGTTCCATTCCATGCCCATCTCGCGCGAGAAACACCCCCTCGCCTCATGCTCATCTTGTATGAGACAACTCTCTCCCTGGATTCCAATCAAGTGACTTACTAAAGTCGAACTCCTCGAAGGCACTCGGATTCATCCGCGACTAGACGCCTCTCGCAGTCAGAAACACCAAGAGTCAAGACCCCAATCATACTAAGGATCCTTGAGCGCACAAAGGAACTTCGGCCTCTTGTAGGGGAGGACATAAGGCTCTTCGCTTTCCATCACTATTTACAGAGGCAGGTAAGCCCTTCTCATCGCTTGCGTTATCGGATAGAATGAACGGTGAAAAAGGGGGTGGCAGAGAGGGCTAAAAAGGAGATACTCGATAAGCTTAGTATCTACATTCCACAGAAGAAGATGGAAGAAAAGCCAGGCGAGCGCTTGATCAAGCTTGCGAATAAGAAAGACCGTTCGATTAACTACCTGGTTGTGGAAGCGATCCTGGAGTATCTGAAGCGCGAAGAGAAGAAGGAGTAACGCGTCAAACAGGCACGTGTCCAGCCACAGAATCGCGAAAGAGAAAAGTAGCCAAGCGTCTAAATAGCAAGCTGTGAGATTAGGTAAGGAGGAAAAGATGGAAGAGAAGCGGCAGCCGAGAAATTGGAAAAGGTCGATCACTATAGCCCTGGCGGTCATCGTGGCGATCGGGGTGGCCTACGTGATCGGGGCGTTTTTGGTCGGGCCAGGTAGTGTCAAGGCCGGAGAGGGCGTTATTTCTACGGCGGTACTGGAGATGCCTAGCGGGATTCTCCCCGCAACGGATACTAACGGAAACGCAGTTACTCTCTTGGTGAAGATTGCAGAGACCACCGAGGCAAGGAAAGCGGGCCTGACCAATGTAGGCGCTAAGGCCCTTGACACAACGGTGCTTCTTTACGCCTACCCGAAGGTTCAGACTGCACGTGTCACGTATGCTATGACTGGTATTCGTGCTCCCCTTGAGCTTGCGGTCATTGATGCAACAGGGAGCGTCGTTGCGATCAAGAAAGCCAGCATAACCACAAGTTCGATCTCTGTCACCGAGAAACACCAATGGATTCTAGCCGCTAAAGAAGGACTCCTGGCCAAGATGGGCATCACACAGGGGTCAGTGGTGACTCCAGGCGACATTAGGAGGATCAGCTAAGACTCACAGTCGTTCCAGAACTGACCTTGCTTGTTGTGCTTCTTATGCTGTCGCTACCGACGTCGCTGTGCGAAAGGACTTTAGAGCTATCTCCACCTCCTCGTCGAAGATGTGGGTGTAGATCATCGTGGTGGAGAGATCTGAATGACCCAAGATCTTCTGAGCTCTTTTGAGGACATCCTATGAGGCGGGATCTGTAAAACGTACTATTAAGACAAGGGTATTATAGAAAGGAAGATGCTTGTTTCTTCTCCGAAACGCTCTAAAATATTTGGGTTCATTCGGCGAACTCCCTCGACAAACACATGCCCCTCCGATGCGTCCGCTACCACCACGACGGCCTGCTTATATTCTCCACGAAATGCCCCTAGATAAAATACAGTCTGCCGTGTAACAAGCTATGCTGGTGTCAAGGGGGAGTAAGGGCGGTTATCCCTCCAAATGGCGTAGAGAACGTGAATAAACCGATTCATGACAGCGACGATCGCCTCCTTGTAAGACTTGCCATTGTCTCGATGGCGTTGATAGATGGAGTTGAAGTAAGCATCATTGCGAACAACACTTTGACAGGACAAGTACAATGCCCGGCGCAGGTAAGGAGAACCACGTTTGGATATGTGTACCTGGCCTTGATGCTGGCCTGAAGAGCGTAACTTGGGATCGATACCGGCAAAGGCAACCATCTGCTTTGCCTGGGTAAACCAACTTTACACTCCCGAACTCTCCCAGAATGGTGGCAGCGGTGAGGGTCCCTACCCCAGAGATGCTGGTGAAGTAAAGACCCGCTTGCTCGTACAACTCGGTGATGCGATGGTTCAACGTTCTTAGCTGGGAGTCGATGAACTTATCCCGGCTTCGCCGGGGACTTTCGGATCAGGGAAGCGCATCTTCATGACTTCCCTTTCCCTTGTCCCCTTTATATCATTACAGTTGCTCGGAGGCAACTGTG
>JAUWNS010000098.1 GCA_030612485.1 Candidatus Bipolaricaulota bacterium | reverse complement strand
AGATCGAGGTGGACAAAGATACCGGCGAGATAGAGATCCTCAATATCGTGACTGCGATCGACGCGGGGAAGGTACTCAACCCCAAGCTCTGCAAGGGGCAGGTTGTGGGCGGGGTCTTGCAGGGCCTCGGTTCCACACTCTTTGAAGGACTCATCTTCAGCGAGGAAGGGCGCCTCTTGAACCCCTCGTTCACCGATCACAAGATCCCGACCATGAAGGACATCCCACTAGCAACGAAGCAGCTCTTCATCGAGACCGCACAGCCGGACGGGCCGTACGGTGCACGCGGAATTGCCGAACACCCGATGATCTCGGTCCCTTCCGTCGTGGGAAATGCCCTTTACGATGCATTGGGGATCGACTTTACCGAACTCCCACTTACTACAGAGAGGATCTACCTGGCTATGGGGGAAGGAAGGAAATCCCGATGAAAGCCGTCACCATCGCACGAGAACGCTATTACGATTCTGTCTTTCTCATGCTCATTACCCGCGAGGTGAAGGCCCTTTCCGGAATCAACGACGCCGTCGTTTCCCTGGCTACTCCGAACAACGTGGAAGACCTGGCACGGGTCGGGTTCACGTCGCCCGAACTGGAGAGGGCCGGGCCAAACGACCTTGTCATCGCGATCGACGCAGAGAACAGTGAAACCCTCGCAGCCGCGCAGGCCCATGTCGAGGATATGCTCAGGAAGAAGAGCGAACCCTTACAAGGCAGTGTAAAGGAACGCCCGCGCACCCTGGCCAGCGCAGTGAAGCTTCTGCCCAACGCAAACCTGGTCTTGATCTCCACTCCCGGTTCTTATGCCGCACGCGAAGCGCGCGGTGCGCTCAGCCGTGGATTTCACGTCATGCTCTTCTCGGACAACGTCCCCATTGAGGAGGAGATCGCACTGAAAGCGGAGGCATATGAGCGCGGGCTCCTCATGATGGGACCCGACTGCGGAACAGCGCTCATCAACGGGGTTCCTCTCGGGTTTGCCAATGTCGTGCGACGTGGCCCGATCGGGATTGTCGGGGCTTCCGGAACCGGAATTCAGGAGATCAGTTCGCTCGTCGACCGCTACGGTGGGGGGATCTCGCAGGCAATCGGGACCGGTGGACACGACCTGTCAAAGAGAGTCGGTGGGGTGATGACCCGCCTCGGGATCGCAGCATTGGGGGATGACGATCGTACCGAGGTGATCGTCGTCGTCTCCAAAGCCCCATCGCCGGATGTGGCGTGCGACATCGTAAAGACCGTCTCCTCGGCGGGAAAACCTGCTGTCGTTTACTTTGTTGGGGGAGAACCTCAGCCGGCGATAGGGAACGTCGTCTTTGCAAAGACGCTCGTCGATGCCGCAAGGCTCGCCTGCGCGCGCGCTGGTATAACCGATCTGCCTCCGAAGGAAGCCATAACCCTCCCAGACGTACAGTACGCGCCCGAGCAGCGGTTCATCCGCGGCTATTTCTGCGGCGGAACGCTCTGCCAGGAAGCGTGGGGAATCCTCGCTCGAAGAGGGTTAGACATTCGCTCGAACGTCGCCACCGATCCCACGCACAAGATAGATCCCAAGAAGGAGGCAGATGGGCATCTCCTGTGGGACCTCGGCGATGATTCGTTCACACTAGGCAGACCGCACCCGATGATCGAGCCCAGCCTGCGCGACGAGCGCGTGCTCGCTGCGGCAGAAGACCCGACCGTGGCGGTGATCCTCGTCGATCTCGTCCTCGGGTACGGATCGCACCCCGATCCGGGATCGAGCCTGGCCGCTGCCGCAACCCGCGCAATTGAGATTGCTCGGTCACGAGGCAGAGATCTCCTTGTAATCGCCTCGATCACGGGGACCGATCAGGACCCACAAGGCTTGCATAGGCAACGAAAGGCCTTGGAGGATGCCGGCCTTATCATTGCGAGTAGCAACGCAGCAGCGGCTGAGGCAGCCTTTGCTGCGATCGAACAATTGGATACAGGGGATGGTGCACGATGACCTCGAAGAGGCTGCAACCGATCCGATATCTGTTTGCAAATGAGCTGCACGTCGTCAACATCGGCCTTCAGTCGTTCGCCGAGACGTTGCACAGCACGGGGACGCCGGTCGTTGAGGTTGATTGGAAGCCGCCGGCCGGGGGAGACCCTGAGATGATCGCGATTCTCGACAGCCTACGTGCGGCGAGGCGCGCCTCGTCGAGTGGCGAAGGGTGGTCAGAGTCGATTACACAGGCGAACGAGGAAGCCGTCTCGCGACTCTTGGCCGCTCGACCGGTCGTAAGAGGTATTGGGATCGCCGACGAGGTCATCCCAGGGATGAAGAAGAAGACGATCCTCCACTCTGGGCCGCCAGTCGCCTGGGAGCGTATGTGTGGCCCGATGAGGGGTGCGGTGATCGGCGGGATCCTATACGAGCGATTAGCGAAGACCCCCAACGAGGCCGAAGAACTTGCATCCTCCGGGGAGGTAACCTTCTCTCCGTGCCACCACCACGCTGCGGTCGGCCCGATGGCCGGGGTCGTCACCGCGTCGATGCCGGTCTGGATGCTGGAGAACGAAGCCTTTGGAAACCGGGCCTACTGCACACTGAACGAGGGGCTGGGGAAGGTCCTGCGCTACGGGGCCTACTCGAGTGAGGTGATCGAACGTTTAGATTGGATGCGCGAGGAACTCGCCCCCATCCTGGCTCGGGCGATCGCTGCGCACGGCCCGATCAACATGAAGAGCCTGATCACCCAGGCACTGCAGATGGGGGACGAGGGGCACAACCGCAACCGTGCCGGTACCTCCCTCTTCATCCGCGAGATCGCCCCGTTCCTTGTGGAGTTGGATGTGAAGCGGGAGAAGCTGCGTAAGATCCTCGAATTTCTGAACGGGAACGATCACTTCTTCCTCAACCTGACCATGCCCGCTGGGAAGTGTTCCCTCGACGCAGCAACGAATATACCGGGAAGCTCCCTCGTCACGGTGATGAGCCGAAACGGGACCGATTTTGGCATCCGCGTCTCCGGCACCGGCGACCGATGGTTCATTGCGCCGGCTCCGCAAGTAGATGGCCTCTACCTGCCGGGTTTCTCAGCTGAGGACGCCGCTCTGGACATCGGAGACTCGTCGATCACCGAGACGACCGGATACGGAGGCTTTGCCATGGCCGCAGCGCCGGCAATCGTCCAGTTTGTCGGCGGAACGCCGCAGCGAGCGAGCGAGTTCACACAGAGGATGTACGAGATCACCCTCGCCGAGAACAACGCGTACCAGATCCCCGCCCTTGGCTTTCGCGGTACCCCGACCGGGATCGATGTCCTAAAGGTGGTCGATACGGGGATCGTCCCGGCAATCAACACCGGGATCGCCCATAAGGAACCGGGGATCGGAATGGTTGGAGCCGGACTGGTGACTCCACCGATCGCCTGTTTCCGTGATGCGGCGCGAGCACTCGCAGAAGAGATACCAAACAGAGCCTCGCAGGATAAGATCCTATAAGGAAGCCAGGAGGCCAGGAATTATACGGATTTGAGTAACAAACAGTCTCTTGGAGCCGAGACAAGTTTTATCATTCCTGGTTTCCTTATGAATTTAGTTCTCTGATAAATACAAAAATACGAGAAAAGGAGAAACCATGAAACTGATCGATCTCACGATCCCTCTGGGGATCGCCACCCCGCCGTGGCCAACATACGAACCGCTCCAGCTCAAGTACTTCAAGCGCCTTGCCCCGCACGGAGCGAACGGACAGCTCGTCACCCACTCCAACCACGTGGGAACGCATCTCGACGGTGAGATCCACTTCTACACACCGGGGAAGGACATCGCCTCGCTCAACCTTGACTTTCTCGTCCACGATGGGGTTGTGGTCGATCTCTCCGATGTGTGCGGGGACTACGATATTTACACCTCGCAGATGATCGAGGAGCGTGTCGAGGTAAAGGAAGGAGATATCCTGATCATCCACACCGGCTATCACCACTACGGGTGGGACCAACCGGTGGCCGATGAGATTCGCTACATGGTGAAGCACCCCGGACCGGATCGGGAGTTTGCCCAGTGGTGCATCAAAAAGAAGATCCGCTGGATCGGAGTCGACTGTGGAAGCGCCGATCATCCGATGAACACTATCATTCGGGATTGGATGCCGCGACAGGCGCGTGAGGCGGAGGCGCACTTCCAGAAGAAGTACGGGAAGAGTCTTGCTGAGATCTACGACGACTCCAAGTACCAGCTGATGCACATCGAACTCTTCAGTCATGGGATTATCCATGCCGAGTGTCTCGGTGGGGACATCGACCTGTTGCTCAACCAGCGGTGCACAATCGGCTGCTTCCCGTGGCGATTTGTTGATGGGGAGAGCTCGATTGCCCGCATCGTAGCAATGGTAGAAGATGACCGCTATGATGAGCTGATGGAGGTAAAGAAGGAGTGTGTCCTCACCAAGTTCGGCGACGTCGCCGGAGCGAAGAACCCGCACCTGCATGCGATCGGCCGAACGTAGATCTTTGCGTAGCGTCGGAGCTTGCCTCCGACGTTCGGTTTTTTCTGCGTGGCTGAAGTGAACGCCAAATGATGAGTGAGAAAGCTCGGGCCATCCAGGCAGAACGAATCGGTGGCCACGCGTATCGTTATCTTACGGCCCGACCCCGCACCGGTTGGGTCGTCTCTTCCTTCTCCGGTGGGATCAACCTGCTGTTCGAAGGTGGCGAGGCGTTTGTCCCTGTGCAGACGCGCGTTGTCCCACTCCATCCGTGGGCTGTTCAGGTTTCCGGGCACCTGCTACAAGCTGACGAAGGCACGCCGGCCTCTTTCTCGGGCGAAGAGATCGAGATCGACGATACCATGATCTCGCTCGGCAACGCGAAGATTGAGCCTTTATGCCTGCCGAGGATCTCCAATGAAGCGGCCAAGATCGCGCTCCGCCGTCTACCTCCCCTTGCCCAGCTTATCGAAGAAGCGCGGAGGACTCTCCCTCCCGACCCATTCCAGCCGCAGATCGACGCGATTCTCCGCTGCTGGCATGAAAGTGGTGAGGTCGAGATCCTTCTTGACCTCATCGGGCTCGGTGCCGGTTCGACGCCATCCGGTGACGACGTCCTCGTCGGCATCCTCGCGGGTCTGTACGTTATTGAAGGTGGAGATTCGGAATCCGAAGAAGCCCTGTCCAATCTCCACGCCGTGATCAGCGCCAACGTCAGTGGACGTACACCGCTCCCTTCCGCTCAGATGCTCCTCGCTGCGTGTGAACGGTCATTCGGAGAACCTATTCTCGAATTTATCGAGAAAATCACATTGTCCACTACCTCGGAAGACTCGCTTCTAGAGAAAATCAGAAGCGTTTACCAGCTCGGACATCACTCCGGCCATTCCATACTCTTGGGCCTCCACATCTCGTTAAGAAACCGAACAACACACCATTGCGTGTATTAGCCCTGCAGACTTGCAGAGGTTATGTTCTGTGGATATGATGAGTTTCGAGGTGATTACGATGAAGCAGTCACTAGCAAGAGCAGTCCTCCTGTTCGTCATTCTAGCTGTCTTGCCAGGTGTTGGCCTGTTGGCAAGCGGATGGGAGGCCGGTGATTATTGGGTGTGGCAAGGATCTATGGAACAGTCTCCTTCGTTTAGTACCACTACTACAATCTATGTCCTTCAAAGCACGCGCGTATTGTATCGTTACGAGCTTGACGTACTCGGGCAGGTATTTCACGCAAATGGCCAGACAACAGTAACTCTAGGAACAGTATTGCGTCACCTTGGCGGGCTCACTAGTAAGGGATACAACTCCAAATTCCAGGACGCCGCTCGCTGGGGATGGTTGCCGCAGGGAGCGCACGCGGAGGAGAATTGGCAGGTTCCTGATTCCTCTTTTGGGGAAGCTAGCAGTAAGCAGGTAACTGTGATGCAAGATGCATGTGTAGACGTGGATGTGTTAGCGGGGAAATTCGTCTGCTGCAAGAAGCTGCTAATCACCAACCACAGTGAGAATCACAATAGCGTGTTTGACCGGGAACGTGTGCTTTGGTTCAGCTTCGAGTTAGGCTGGCCCGTGAGAATCGAACAGCACTCTAATCTCACTGCGGGGAGCTACCAGCTTGTGAACGAGCTCGTTGAACTGGGCAGCGTGTCTCCAGAGGAAGCTGCGTTGCGGGTTCTTTCTGTGATTGACGAAATGAAGGACCATAGTTGGGCCAATCCTGATACGATATTCATCCTACGCGAGCAACTCCTTTCGTTGGGGTTACTGCAAGACCAGGCTCCATAAGCGGACCCAGCGAATCTCATTGATTACCTATTCCAGCACCGCTCAATGTGGCTCAACGGCTGCTCCACGTACGTGTGGTATACTAAGGCTCCAAATGAACTCCCAACACAAGCATACACCTCCCTCAGGGGAAGAAAACGACAGGACGACACCGCTACCAACGATCGACCGCTCCGTATCCAAGGTAGAGGTCACTGGCTTTGAGGCTCGCCATTACGACCTGTTGATGAATCTGATTACCGCGGGTACCTATCCGCTGTTCATCCGGCGGGTCGTGCGGAACATGAATATCCGTCCCGATGATGACATTCTGATCTTGGGATCAGGTACCGGTCGCAATGCCTGCCTCATGCGTCGCTATCTCTCCACTGACGGGAGCATTCTCGGACTGGATATCGGGGAAGAGATGCTGGTGCAGGGACAGCATCGTTGCCGTAGTCAACAAAACGTTTCTTTCGAGAAGCGCCGCATCGATGAGTTACTTCCGTACAGCGAAGCTTTTGACAAGGTGTTTATGGCGTTCGTTATGCACGGGTTTGTTCAGGAGGATAGAGAGTGCATCATCGAGAATGCTTTTCGGGCTTTGCGCCCGGGAGGCGAGTTTCTCATCCTCGATTACGCTGAGTGCGAACCAGGCAAATCCCCATGGCCAGTGCGGATGGTCTTCCGGGCAGAGTGTCCGTTGGCGACTGACTTTGTCCGACGTCACTGGAAGAGAATCCTCAGTGCACATGGCTTCGATCACTTTGAGGCTCACCACTACTACTTCGGCTACGTGCGATTGCTTGCGGCGCACAAGCCGGAGGTTTCATAACGAGTATTTGTCCAAAAAGGCAGCTTACAAGGTATAATCACAGTAGAAATATATCCTCCTTGTTTCTGCGCGGGGAAGGGTCTACCATTCTCCTTCCTCGCGCCCTCCTTTTGTCGCTTCACCACAGGATACGCTATGATGGAGTCAGGTTCAGTTCCTGAAGCGGTTATCGCAACCTGGGCTTTGCTGTCGAGGAATGCGTTTCTTAGGCTCCTCACTCTTTAGGCAAGGTAAGGGGAGGTTATAAGAGGCGCTCCTCTTGAGATACTCCTGTACGTAAAACGCAAAGCCGAGATCATCTATCTCGGTGGGACGAGACCGCAGTGTCAGCGACAATCTTTCCTACATGCCTGTTGCAGAGAGATCTCGTTTTCAGCCATTTTTCCTGTCTTCCGCTGTTCTCTGCGTCTCAGCGGGAGGCTCATCTCTTGAGTCTTTCTCTGGGTTGCCTTGCCTTAACCGTGAGGAACCTTCAATATAGGGTCCAGAGCGAGGGGAGTCTTTTTTGGTGAACGTGGGCCCGCTTTTTGTTCCCCGATGTCATCTTGTACCATAACCGAACGCGGCGTTAGAAGAACGCGGAGTGGATACCCTTAACAAATGCGGCATTATGTAAGGAGTGATCTCTATTTGGGACGACAGTTACGGGCACCTATCGTCCTCTTGTTGCTCCTTATCTGGCTTGCCACGATCTCGTTCTGTGCCGGGGGGCCGGTCTTCTCCTACCGTTTCACCGTGATTATCGATCCAGGGCACGGGGGGAAGGACCCGGGTGCTATCGGGATCGATGGCGTGCACGAGAAGGATATCACTCTGACGATCGCGCAGATGGTCTACCTGAAAGCGCTCGATTATCCTGACCTGCGAATTGTGTTGAGCCGACGGGGTGATGAATACATCTACCCGATCGATCGGGCCCTCGAAGCGAACCGGATCGGAGCCGACCTGTACGTGAGCATTCACGCCAACGCCTTCTCCTCGTCAAGCGTCTCCGGGGTGGAGACATTGGTGCACGAGACACAGGGCCGGGAGACGGGAAGCTACCGTCTCGCCGAGGTGGTGCAGGAGCATGTCATCGCGGCGACCGGTGCGGTCGACCGTGGGGTAAAGTGGGCTCCGCTCTTCATCCGACGGGCCGAGATGCCGGCGGTGCTCGTCGAGGTGGGTTTTATAACGAACCGGCTCGAATCCAAACGTCTGCAGAAACTTTCCTACCAGAGCATAGTCGCCGATGCGATCCTCGATGCAATCCTGGAATTTCTTCAATTATCGTAGCCTGAGGGAGAAACTCCTCTTGATCTACGAGAGCCTTCTCTCTGCGTACGGACCGCAGCACTGGTGGCCTGGGTCGACCCCGTTCGAGGTGATCGTCGGGGCGATTCTCACACAACGGGTCGCCTGGTCGAACGTGGAGAAAGCGATCGTCTCCCTCAAGGAAGCGGGGCTGATGGATCCTCAGCGCCTCGACGAAGCACGGCTTCCTGAGATTGCGGCGTTGATCAGACCGAGCGTCTACTACAACACAAAGGCGGAGAAGCTCAGGGCCTTCACGCGATTTCTCGCCGAG
>JAUWNS010000029.1 GCA_030612485.1 Candidatus Bipolaricaulota bacterium | reverse complement strand
GGTCGTCTACCCTGAACGGGAGCGGATCATCGTGGAGAACGTGCACATGATCACCAAGCACCAGCGGGCGACGCAGAACCTGCGCGAGCCAGGGATCATCAAGCGCGAAGGGACGATTCATATCTCTAATGTCCTCCCGATCTGCCCGGAGTGCGGGGTCCCGACACGGGTTGGTTTCGCGGTAGTGGATGGCGAGAAGATGCGTCGTTGCAAGCAATGCGGGGAGATATTTAGGTAAGATGCTACGTGAGAGGTTTGAGACGGAAATTGTTCCTCAGTTGATGAAGGAGTTGAATCTTTCGAATGTGATGGAGGTTCCTCGCCTGGAGAAGATCGCCATCAACATGGGCGTCTCCGACAAGGACAACCCGAAGGTGCTAGAAGGGGCGGTGAAGAACCTGGCAAAGATCACCGGACAGAAGCCAGTTGTGACCAAGGCTAAGAAGTCGATCTCCGATTTTCACCTCACGGAAGGGGATCCGATCGGGTGCAAGGTGACGCTCCGTCGTGACCGTGCTTACGAGTTCCTGAACAAGCTGTTCAACGCGGTCCTCCCCGGGATTCGTGACTTCCGCGGTCTGTCGGCTTCCTCGTTCGATGGGCGGGGGAACTACACCCTCGGGTTGAGCGAGCAGTTGGCCTTCCCGGAGATCTCCTATAAGGAGGTCACGGCGACACAAGGGATGGATATCACGATCGTCACCACGGCGCAGACCGATAAGGAAGGGTACTCTCTGTTGAAGGGATTGGGTCTTCCGTTCAAGGATTAGGGGGCGTTTATGGCGAAGAAAGCACTGATAATAAAGAGCAGCAGGGAGCCAAAGTATTCGACTAGGGCTTACAACC
This sequence comes from Candidatus Bipolaricaulota bacterium, assembly GCA_030612485.1. The sequence goes on along the minus strand of JAUWNS010000029.1, from coordinate 18,306 downwards.
GGTGCAACCTGTGCGGGCGACCGCACGCGTACATCCGTGATTTCGGGCTTTGTCGCCTTTGCTTCCGCAAGCTCGCGCACAAGGGAGAGATCCCTGGCGTCAAGAAGTCAAGCTGGTAAAGGGAGAAAGAGATGATGATAGCGCACCCGGTCGCCGATATGTTGACTCGGATCCGTAATGCGAGCGGAAAATTCCATCCTGATGTGTCGATGCCGCACTCGAAGATGAAAGAGGCAATCGCTCATATCCTTGAGGCAGAGGGGTACATCGAGGGCTACGAGATAATCCCTCATGATGTGCAGCCTGATCTCTCGCTCAAGCTGAAGTATCGCGGGGAGCGGAGTCATGCGAAACAGGCAATCACGACGATCAAACTAGTGAGTAAACCAGGCCGTCGCATCTACGTGGGAAATGACAGAATTCCGCGGCCATTAGGCGGGATGGGGATCTGTATTCTCTCCACCTCCCAGGGAGTTCTCGCTGGACACGATGCAAAGGAGCGCGGGATCGGTGGCGAGATTCTCTGCGAGGTACTTTAAGGTGATGTGCTATGTCTAAGGTTGGAAAGGTTCCTGTCATGATTCCCAATGGCGTCAAGGTTGATGTGGCTCAAGCTACGTTCACGGTGGAGGGGAAGCACGGTCGTTTGGTGCAGGATTATCGTCCTGACCTGGTCGCGATCGAAGTCGGTGAGGGAATGGCCACAGTAAGTAGGCGGCAGGAAGGGAAGCAGTATCGCGCCTTCCACGGACTGTACCGTAGCCTTCTAGCGAACATGGTGCGCGGGGTCTCGGAGAAGTGGGAGAAGTCGCTCCTAGTGAAAGGGCTCGGATATCGGGCACGCCTTCAGGGTACGACCCTCATTCTCGACCTCGGCTACTCCAATCCTATGGAGTACTCCCTTCCAGATGGAGTTGAGGCCGAACTCCCTAACCCGAACGAGATTATCCTGCGGGGAATCGACAAACAGCAGGTTGGTCAGGCGGCGGCCAAGATTCGGGCGTTTCGCAAGCCGAACGTCTACAGTGGGAAAGGGATTCGCTACAAGGATGAACAGGTTCTGCATAAGGCTGGGAAGCTCGGTGGTCCGGGTGTCTGATAGGGAGTGTGAATAAGATGGCAAGGTTTGATAGGGAGGCGGAACGCATTAAGCGTCACCGCCGGCTCCGCAAGACGGTCCACGGGACGCCGGAGCGGCTGCGCTTGTGTGTCAACAAGAGCCTGCACAACATCTATGTTCAGGTGATCGATGATGAAGCCAGGCATACGTTGGCCTCGGCGTCGACCCTGGACCCTCAGCTTAGAGGAGAGGTGAATGGGTGCAATATCCCTGCCGCTACGAGAGTAGGGACACTCCTGGCCGAGCGGGCAAGGGCAAAGGGCATTGAGGCGGTGGTCTTCGATCGGGGGGGGTACCGCTATCATGGGGTCGTTGCCGCTCTGGCGGAAGCCTGTCGCAAGGGAGGGCTGAAGTTTTGAGAGCCATGCGTCGTCAAACTGATGAATTTGAGAACGAAATTATCGATATCAGGCGGGTCAGCAAAGTCACCAAGGGTGGACGAAACCTGAAGTTCCGTGTGCTGATCGTGATCGGGGATGGCAAGGGACGCGTTGGTGTCGGGCGTGGGAACACGACCGAGATTCCACGTGCAATTCAACAGGCGATCCGCGATGCTAAGAGGAACATGATTACGGTCAACTTAACCGATGGGACCCTACCGCATGAGGTAACCGGAAAATTCAAGGCAGGGAAGATCTTGTTGAAGCCGGCCCATCCTGGGACGGGGATAATAGCCGGGGTGACGGTGGGAGCTATCTGTCGCTTGGCTGGGATTAAGGATATCCTTACGAAGTCCCTGGGAACGAACAACCCCCTGACCCTTTCTCGAGCGACCATTGAGGGTCTTGGCCACCTGCGGATGAGAGAAGAGGTGGATGCATTACGGGGTCGTACCCGTGTGACCGAGGAGGTTACTGATGAGGCTTGAGGATCTTCGTCCGACCAAGGGGAGCGTCCACCGCCGTAAGCGCATCGGGCGCGGGTATGGATCCGGGCGTGGTGGGCACGAGTGCGGTCGCGGTAACGGAGGACAAAACTCCCGTAGTGGTGGTGGGGTTCGCCCTGGTTTCGAGGGTGGACAGACCCCAGTATGGATGCGTTTTCCCAAGCGCGGATTCCACAATCCTACCCGTGTCGAGTACATCTGTATCAACCTGGATACACTGGAGAGCCGCTTTGAGCCACAGTCCGAGGTGACGCTCGATGAACTGCGTGCGTTGAAGCTGGTTAAGGGGCGGGTCTCACGATTGAAGATCCTTGGCCGGGGAGAGTTGACCAAGCCGTTGATCATCCGTGCCGATCGCTACACCCGGGAGGCGCGGCAGAAGATCGAGCAAGCCGGCGGAAAGGCTGAGGTGGTGTGAAGATGTGGGAAAAGCTCGCAAACATGTTCCACGTCCCGGAGCTGCGTAAGCGGATCCTGTTTACGTTGGGGGCGATCATCATCTTCCGCCTGGGGGCCCACATCCCTGTTCCCGGCGTTGAAGCGGCGGCGTTGAAGAACTTCTTCGCCAGTCAGGGCGGAGGAATCTTCGATTTCCTGAACATGTTCACCGGAGGAGCGCTTCAGCGCTTCTCTCTCTTCGCTCTCGGGGTGACCCCGTACATCAACGCGTCGATTATCTTCAGCCTCCTCACTTCTGTCGTACCGAAACTGAAGGAACTGCAGCAGCAGGGGCGTGAAGGACGACGAAAAATCACCGCTTACACCCGCTGGTCAGCCCTTGGTTTGGCCCTTGTCCAAGGTACGACGATGAGTATGCTGATCGTGAACTGGGGCCTCTCGAGCGGAGGAATCTGGTTCTACATTACTTCGGTTATCACCCTGACGACAGGGACGATCTACCTGATGTGGCTCGGGGAACGGATGACGGAGAACGGGATTGGAAACGGGGTCAGCATGATCATCATGATCGGTATTCTGTCTCGGTTCCCATCGCAGCTGCAAACGACGTACAACGATATCACCACCGGGACGGTGAGTCCGTTCTGGGGAGCGGCGTTGGTCGTGTTGTTTGTGGTGGTAATCTCCGGGGTGATCATGGTACAGCAAGGACAGCGCAGGATCGTCATTCAGTACGCAAAGAGGACCTCTGGCCGCCGTGTCTACGGGGGGCACACCTCCCACCTTCCGATTCGGGTCAACCAGGGAGGGGTGATTCCGATCATCTTTGCTATGGCCCTGTTGTCGTTGCCGATGACCCTCTTCCAGGCGATCCCATCCCTTGGCTGGATGCAGCCCTACATCCGGAACGGGAGCCCGATCTATATCGCAGCCTATGTGATCCTCATCTTCTTCTTCACCTACTTCTACAGTTCTATCGTCTTCGATCCGGAGGATGTGGCGAAGAACGTGCGCGAATCAGGGGGTTTTATCCCTGGGGTACGACCGGGGCGCCCGACCGCCGAGTATATTTCCGGGGTGCTGAATCGAATCCTATTGGTGGGCGCTGTCTTCCTCTCTGCGATCGCTGTATTACCTTACCTCCTTGCGGGGCTTAGCGGGCTTAGTGGAATGTACCTGATCGGTGGAACCTCGCTGTTGATCGTGGTCGGTGTGGGACTCGATACGATCATGCAGGTCGAGGCGCACCTTGTGATGCGTCATTATGAGAGCCTCACCAAAGCGGGTGGGCTGCTCGGACGGAGGCGGTGACGATGCTTAAACGAATCACCCTTCTAGGTCCTCCAGGAGCAGGGAAAGGTACGCAGGCGAAACTGATCGCTCAGAAGAGCGGCCTTGTCCACCTATCGACCGGAGATATCCTTCGTGATGAGGTCGCTCGCTCGACCGAGCTTGGCCGGGTGGCGAAGGGGTACATGGACCGTGGCGATCTCGTCCCCGATCAGTTGATCATCGATATGATCCGAGGCCGGATCGCCGAGACCGATGGATTTATCCTCGATGGGTTTCCGCGGACGGTGGCGCAAGCCGAAGCCCTCTCCGAGATCACCTCCATCGATTTGGCGATCAATATTGCTCTGACACGAGAGGATGTGATCGAGCGTCTCTCCTCACGGCGAGTCTGCAGTGGGTGTGGGAGGATCTACAATCTTCTCTTCAATCCATCTGCGGATAAAACCCACTGCGATATCTGTGGGGGAGAGTTATTCCAACGCGATGACGACCAACAAGTAGTGATCGAGAACCGTTATGATGTTTACATGCAGGCGACGGCTCCGTTGATCGACTTCTATAGCACACGTGGGTTGCTGCGCGAGATTGATGGCTCTCAACCAACGGAGACGGTGCTCGAAACTATTCTGGACTGCCTTTCTTTATGATCCGCTTGAAGACCACTGCTGAGATTGCGATCATGCGCGCGAACGGCCGCATTCTGGCGGCGACGTTGCACACGATCTGTCAGGAGGCAACCCCAGGGATGAGCACGGGGGCATTGGATTCCCTTGCCGAGGATCTGATACGCCAAGCCGGAGCAAGGCCGGCGTTCAAGGGATACAAGGGGTTTCCGGCGACGATTTGTTCCTCGATCAACGCTGAGGTGGTACATGGGATCCCGTCGAAGGGGCGACACTTACGTGATGGGGATATCCTCTCGATCGATATTGGCTTGGTACGCGATGGTTTCTACAGCGATATGGCAACGACCATTATGGTAGGAGATGTCGATCCTGTGGCGAAGAACCTGCTACAGGTAACGCAGGAGAGCTTGTGGCGCGGGATTGGACAGGTTACAATTGGAAATCGGTTGTCAGACATCTCGCATGCGATCGGCTCCTACGTTGAGAGTAAAGGTTTTTACGTGGTGCGGGAGTATGTCGGGCATGGGATTGGCAGGGATCTCCATGAGGATCCACAGATCCTGAACTATGGCCCAGCAAGACAAGGCCCGCGATTGCGTGCAGGCATGGTCTTTGCGATTGAACCGATGGTGAAAGTCGATCCTGAGCCAACCCGGGTCCTCGAAAACGGATGGACCGTGGTGACAGCGACAGAGGGGCTATCAGCGCATTTTGAGCACACCGTCGCTATAACAGAGACGGGGGCAGAGGTTTTGACACAAGGAGGTGAAGAGAAGCGTAGTGGCTAAACCAGATAAACAGGGGCAGAAACGGAGGTCTTCGTATCCTAGCTCCAAAGACACAGATGTTATTCGTCAACGCGGTGAGGTGATAGAGAGCCTCCCGGGTTCGATGTTTCGAGTGCAGTTTTCTAACGAGCATATCGTTCTGTGTCACATCTCTGGGAAGATCCGGAAGCACTACATCCGTATCTTGACGGGGGACCGCGTGATCGTGGAGTTCTCCCCGTATGACCTGACAAAGGGGCGGATTGTTTACCGGGAGAGCTAGTCACAAACGCTCGATTACGATGAAGGTTCGAAGTTCTGTAAAGAAGATGTGTGCTAAGTGCAAGGTGATTCGCCGCAATGGCCGGGTGATGATCATCTGCAAGAATCCCAAGCACAAGCAGCGACAAGGCTAGGGGGAGAGTACTATGGCACGGATATCCGGGGTCAACCTACCCAATGACAAGAGGATAGAGATAGGATTGACCTATATCTTCGGCATTGGTCGAACGCGGGCGGTGGAGATTATCGAGAAGACGGGAATCTCCCCGGACATACGCGGGAAGGACCTGACAGAGCAAGAGGTTGCTGCCCTGCGGCGCGAGGTGGAGCAGTTCGAGGTAGAGGGAGATCTGCGTCGTCGGGTCTTCTCGAACATCCAACGGTTGAAGGATATCAATGCCTACCGCGGGGTTCGCCATAAGAGGCGGCTTCCGGTTCGTGGGCAACGGACGCGGTCTAACGCGCGCACATGGAAGGGATCCCGACCGGCTAAAGCAGGGAAGAAGAGGTAAAGATGGCGAAGAATATCAAGCTAGAGCGAGCGCAGATCCACATCCATGCTACCTACAACAATACTATCATTACGGTGACGGACCTGAACGGTAATCCGATTACCTGGAAAAGCCCAGGTGTTGTGGGGTACAAGGGATCGCGGAAGGGGACTCCTTATGCCGCCCAGATCGCGGCCGAGTCTCTCGTGCGTGAGCTTAAGGACTATGGGATTCGATCGGTTAGTGTGGCGGTAAAGGGCACAGGATCGGGACGCCAGTCTGTGGTGCAGACGATCAAGGGGTCCGGGATTCGAGTTGAAGAAGTGCGCAACGTTACCCCGATCTCCCATAGTAGCATCAAGGGGAGACGATAATGGGAAGAGATACAGGGCCCAAGTGCAAGAAATGCCGCCGGGAAGGCGAGAAACTCTTCCTGAAAGGGGAGCGGTGCTACACGCAGAGTTGCCCAATGTCGCGGCGTAGCTTGCCGCCTGGAGAACGCTCGAGGAAACACCGTACGCGGCGGAGTCAGTACCTCCTTCACCTGCGTGAGAAGCAAAAGGTGCGTCGGATCTACGGGTTGCGTGAGCGCCAGTTCCGCAACTACGTGATGCAGGCGAAGCGGCAGAAGGGAGTCACTGGTGATGCTCTGTTGATGCTCCTTGAACGGCGGTTTGACAACGTGCTCTACCGTGCTGGGTTTGCTGCCTCGCGTGACCAGGCCCGTCAGTTCATTACGCACGGACATTTCCAATTGAACGGCCGTCCGAGCAATATTCCATCTATCCTGCTGAACGAAGGGGACACTGTTGAGGTGAAGGAAGGGAGACGGGCTCGGTTGAAGGCGATCCTCGAGACGAACAAGGGGCGCGAGCTTCCTCGCTGGCTGGAGAAGAACCTTGATGCGATGAAGTTCCAGGCGATCGCGCTTCCCAACCTGGAGGAGACGGGGTACAGTATTGCTGCGAATCTGATTGTCGAGTATTACTCCCGCTAGGAGGTTTAAATATGGATGAGCTGATCTTCCCGCAACAGGTCAAGGTTGAGGAGCTATCCGAGCAGCAGGGAAGGATCGTGCTCGAACCGCTTGAACGGGGGTTCGCCACGACATTTGGTAACAGCCTGCGGCGTGTCCTTCTTTCTGCAATCCCAGGGTCGGCAGTGGTGCGGGTCAACTTTTCCGGCAAGTACCACGAGTACGATACGATCGAGGGAGTCAGGGAGGATATTCTCGAGATCATTCTCAACCTGAAGGGACTTTCACTGCGCCTCTACGGCGAGGAACTGAAACGCCTCACCCTTGAGAAGAGTGGTCCTTGTAAGGTGGCTGCATCCGATATCGCGCTTCCGCCTGGAGTAGAGGTCATTAACCCCGACCTACATATTGCGACGTTAAATGAGAAAGGGACCCTTGAGATGGAGATGGAGGTCGAGACGGGATACGGGTACCGCCCGGCGGAGATGAACAGGCTCGATGATTCTCCCTTGGCCATTATCCCGATCGATTCCGATTTCTCACCTGTTCGGCAGGTTAACTTCGTGATCGAGGAGACTCGTGTTGGTGGAAAGACCGGTTACGAACGGCTGATCCTCGATCTGACTACGACCGGGGCGATTAGGCCGGAGGAAGCGCTCTCCGAGGCGGCGCGGATCTTACAACGCCACCTCGATTTATTCCAGGGTTTTGCAGAGCATCCGTTCGGGCTTGTCGTCGAGGAAGAAGAGGCGGAAGAGAGTCTGTTGGGCGTCCTATTGAGTAAACTTAACTTTGACCAGCGTGCCTGCAACCTCCTGCAAGAGGCGGAAATCACGACACTCGGTGAACTCCTTGCCCGACCGCGTGAAGAGTTGCTTGACATCCATGGTTTTGGATCGAAAACCTTGAACAAGGTGGAAGACCGGCTGCGTGAGCTCGACTACCAGCTCAAGGAAGAAGGAGAAGGTTAAGATGAGGCATAGACGAACTATCGATAAGATCGGCATGACGAAGACACGGCGTCAGAGCGTATTGGCGAATATCACCAAGGGGCTGATTCTTCACGAGAAGGTGGATACGACGTTTGAGCGCGCCAAAGCCGGGCAGAGGTACGCAGAGCGGGTGATTACCCTAGCGCGGCGGGGAGACCTGCACGCGCGGAGGATCGTCTTCTCCCGCTTACGGGACAAGGAAGTGGTCGATAAGCTCTTCGCTGAGATTGGGCCGCGGTTCAAGGATCGCCCTGGCGGTTATACACGTGTGTTGAAGCTCGGTCCCCGTCGCGGTGATGGCGCAGAGACGGCCCGATTGATGTTTGTGTAAGCGATTGAGATAATATGCAAGCTGCCCCTCCACCCCATGGGTGAAGAGGGGTTTTTGCTTTTAATCTCTTGAAGCCAGGAGACCAAGAAAGAGGCATGCGATAGCGGTTCACTATGAAGCCAGAGGAAACGCGTGTCTTTCTTGTTCCCAACTCAAGAATTCCGGCTCTTTTCCTGGATTCCTGGTTTCCTTAGAGCAAAGACGCAGGCAACCTTAACTTTCAGTTACCCACTCAAAACGACAAGGAACCCTTTTCATCAGTACAAGTTCCCCTGCCGCTGACGTTCGCTCAGACGTGAGAGCATCTCCGTGGTCATCGAGGCGAGGTCGTAGGAAGGTTTCCAACCCCACTCCTCACGTGCGGCGCGATCGTCGATCGTCTGCGGCCAAGTGTCAGCAATCTCTTGCCGGGCGTCCGGGGCGTAGTGGCACGTGAACTCCGGGATATGCTTCTTGATCTCCGTGGCAAGCTCTCCGGCGGAGAAACTCATCCCTGCGAGGTTAAAGTCGCAGTGATGGACCAAGCGGGCGGGATCGGCCTCCATCAGATCGATCGTCGCCTTGATGCAATCGGGCATGTACATCATCGGAAGGACCGTATTCTTGCGCACGAAACACGTGTAACACTTTTCTTCAATCGCGGCGTAGAAGATCGCCACCGCATAATCGGTCGTCCCTCCTCCGGGGAGTGTTTCGCTAGATATGATCCCGGGGTAACGTAATCCACGAACGTCAAGGCCAAAGCGACGTACATAGTAGTCCCCAAGGAGTTCTCCAGAGACCTTGGTGATCCCATACATCGTTGTTGGCCGCAGCGGTGGCGCCTGCGGCGCGGGATCGGGCGGCGTCTCCGGCCCGAAGACGGCAATCGAGCTCGGGGAGAAGACACGCGCAAGGTGTCGTTCACGTGCTACCTCGAGAATGTTATACAGACCGCCCATGTTTACCTGCCAAGCCAGTTGTGGCTTGTCCTCACCAACAGCAGAGAGGATCGCGGCCATGTGGAATATCGTGTCGATATTGTATTGATCTACAACTTTCTCAATCTGTTCCTTATCCTGCACATCGAGGCGTTCAAACGGTCCTCCCTCGCGCAACGTTCTGCTCGGTTCGGTGCGATGTCCAGCCGCGACCACGTTCTCTGCTCCGTACCGCTCGCGAAGTGCCAGGGTCAGCTCAGAGCCAATCTGTCCAGCGGCCCCGGTGATAAGTATTCGTTCTGTTCTTCCCGTCAAAGCAGCCTCCCTCTCTTTAGCTGAGCGCTGTATTCTACGCTACCATGTGGGGGAGGGGCAACGGAGATATCTACGCCCCGTACTGCCAGAGAAGGAGCGCAAGAACCGATGTGAATAGGCTCATGATCCCTAATGTAGTAACCGCCTTCTTCTCTCCCATGTGTGCGGCCAGTCGGTGGTGGATGTGTTCTCTATCCCCTCGAAAGATCGAACGGTGGTGTACCAGGCGGCGAAGGACGGCGAACGTCGTGTCGCTTAAGGGGACGGCGGCGATGAGAAGCGCCGGAACGACCGCCCATTCACCTTCCCCGCGCTGGAAGATCGTGAGTGTGAGAAGGGCGAGGAGGTAACCGATGAACTCGGCTCCAGTGTCCCCCAGGAGGAGCCGTCCGTGGTGGCGGTTGAGCGGGTAGAATCCCAAGAGGGCGCCCAGTGCAGCGAGCGATAGGGCTCCACCCGTGACGTTCTTCCTGAGGAGGATAGCGACGATGGCGAGTGCGCCGAACGATGGGGCCAAGACCGTGATCAGGAGACCATCTAGTCCATCGATCAGGTTCGCTGCGTTGATCAGGGTGAGAATCCACAGGAAGGTGACGATCCATTGAGCATTTCCAAGGGGAAAGGGAACGCCAAGCGATATGGCTTCGATGGAGGAGAGCCCCGCTGTGGCCAGTACAGCGGCTACTCCCTGGCCTACGAGTTTCTGCCACGGGGAGAGGTCAATCCGATCGTCGATAAGACCGATGAGTATAATGACACCCGCCCCAAGCAAGAGGAGAGGGTCGATTGAGGGGATGATCATACCCCCTCCGGCTAATATCCCGAGGACGAGGGCCAACCCCCCGATGGCACGTCCGTCCTCACGAGCATAGAAGGGCCACCGTTTCACCACGTAAAGGATTGCAAAGGCTCCTAAAATCGTCATGCCCCACCCCAGCCCTGCCGCGATGAAAAGGGTCCCGTTCATACAGCAAGTGTGGGAATCAGACCGAAAACAGGCAAGGAACGAGGCCAATCTTCCGCAATAATAGGGTTGCTTGCTACCAGGATACGGTCATCGAGATCTTCCATTCGGAGAACCCGGTGGTATCGATGATCACTGTACTCGTTGCGGAGAAGGCCTTCCCGAGGTTAAGAGTCACTCCTATCTCGCTCTTTCCCCAGTCGAACAACAGCCCTGTGGAGGTGGAAAAGAAGGTGGAGACAGAGAAGGTGAAACTTCCTCCCATTCCTAGGACCGGAGTCTCAACCGTCAACGAGACGATCTCCCAGTACTCTTGCGCGTAGAATAGGTGTCCCCCATCGATAGCATCCGATTCCAGCTCGATGATCGAACCATACGCCGGCGTGGTGATAACGTAGTCCGTCGTATTCAGGTTGGAGATGCTGGTAAAGGTTGTTCCAGCAAAGGAGGCTTGAAATGCAACCCCGTAGATCTCGATTCCCGTAATCTGCCCCCCGCTTCCCAAGATACCGCTGTAGATCTTCAGACAACCGTAGTTCGTCTCTAGGGAGGGAGTGAATGTATGGCTCGCGGTCTGGAGCGAGAAGACGTAGTTAAGCGTCAGGTTGAGAGGGAGCCCGAATAGGTGTACGAACGACAGTTCGATCTCCTGGCTCTCGAACCCGATCTTGGCAAAGGTGGTGACGCTCGTCAGGTCGATGCATGAGAAGAGCGCCGCTTTGAATGTGAACTCCTCCCCTGAGAAGCAGAGACAAGCAGAGGCGCTGGTGGGATCGGTGAGGTACGTCTTTGTAAGGAGGTTCGAGCTAGTATTGGAAGCGGTTTGGACGAAGGTGATCCCACTCAGATCGGCCCCAAGGAACGTGGCACTCTCGAACGATGCATACCCGTTCAAGAGTTCCCCGTAGATATCAAGGACGTATCCATAGTTCAACCCATGGGAGGTGAGCGGGCTGGTCATTGCGGAATAAAGCTTCATTATCAGCGGGTAGAAGTTAAACGTGAGAACACCCTGTGTGTAGAGGAACGACCCGGATTGAGGCTCAAAGAGGAGAACTCCATTGAAGGAGACGAACCCCAACGAGGCGCAGAGGCCGAACTCTTGCCATAGCCACCCACTGGAGATGAAATCAGACGAGCTTGATACCTCCAAGAAGCCGATGTGAAAAGAGACATCAAGGGTTGAAGTGAAGGAGGTGAACGGCATTGTCTGCTGTGGGGATAGGCTGATCTCCGACTCCCACGTTCCAGTAAACGGTCCCAAGGCCAGACAGGTGCTCGCCCCCAGAAGAATCAGCACGACTGCAATAACTACGCTACGATAGGTCACTGGATGCTCCCTTTTATTCTGGCCTTAATCCCCTGCAGGCGATGCATACAGGCTCCTTATTCTCTTTATGATCTGACCCTATCTTGTTCCTTGGTGATCCTCCACACACTCCGACCGGGGAAGAGGAGAAATCGATCACCTAGCAACCCATCGCCTGTCCTCATTGAGGGGGACATCCTTATGGCAGCGCTTCTTTCTGCCTTCAAGCTTAATCCATGTTTTCAAGCATTTTACCGCAGAGGACGCTGAAGAATTGAGAGATCGGGAGATTGAATCATCGGGGGATTGGGAAGTTCAATCACTCAATCACTCAATCACTAACTCACTCAATCCTACGGCCTGAAAGCTATTGGAAGAGGGGCGCTCTTGTGGTAGACTCGAAACATGATGCGACGATTCGTGCTCCTTGCCCATAAGGCACCGGTGACACCCGAGTTTACGTTGAACGATCTTCCCGGAAGTGCGGGAAGGCTGGATGTGCTCTGCCGTGGGATCGGGGCCGCCTTCTTCCTGTCGCACGACCTCAGGAGGGATGTCGAGGTGATCCTGCTGTTGCAGGATCAGGTGCAGGTGCGCCTGGTAGGGAAGACGGTGAAGCGGCTCAATCCCGATGAGCGGTCGACGGCCGCCCTGATCAAACACGCCTTGGAGAAGTTAGCAGAAGAGGAGGTGGAGAGCACACCGGGAGTCTTCGTCTCCCCCCGGACGCTCCCTGCTATCCTCGATTATCTTTATCAGGTGGGGGCGCATCCGGTCGTCTTGCACGAGGCTGGTGTTCCGATTGAGTCCTTTTCCATGCCTACGAATCCGGCCTTCTTCCTCTCCGATCATGAAGAGTTCTCCCCATCGGATGAGGCAACCCTCCTGGATCTGCCGCGTGTCTCTCTGGGAAAGCAGCCGTTGCACGCGAGCCAGTGCATCACCATCGTCCACTACTTGCTCGACCGTCGGCAGGAGGATGAGAGTGATCTCGTCCTCTGTCATAAGGTGTGGGGCGACCCGAAGGCTCTTTTGATCCGGGGGTTACTGGATGATTTCAACATCCCGGTCAATCTTGTCACGCACGTCCCTCACTCGGTTTGGCCGATCAATATCGATGGGCTCGGCGAGGTGCGGATCATGGTGCGGGAGCGGGACCTAACACGCGCTAAAGAGATCATATCCGACTACTTCGGGGAACCGACGGACGCGTAGAGATCGGTGACTTACCACTCTCCACGGTGCGTATTGAGGTCAACTATAAAGGAGGGATGTGGGAAAGCGGATTCTGCTTGTCGATGACGAGAAGGAGCTGGTGGATACGGTCGCCGATTACCTTCGCCAGGCCGGTTATCGACCGATCAAGGCTTACGATGGCCAGTCAGCCTTGGCCCTCTTTCAGGAACAGGTTCCCTCTCTGGTGATCCTCGATCTCGGCCTTCCCGACATGGACGGGCTCGATCTCGCCAAAGAGATCCGCCGTAAGTCACAGGTTCCTTTTATCATGCTCACCGCCCGGAGCCAGGAGATCGATCGCATCGTCGGGCTCGAAATAGGGGCCGATGATTACATCACCAAGCCATTCAGTCCGCGCGAGCTTATCCTGCGAGTTCAAGCGGTCCTTCGCCGATTGGAGGGCGCGGCTGGTATGGAAGGATCGTTGAAGGTGGGAGCCTTGACGATCGATCTGGCGAGTCGCGAAGCGTGGCTCGGCGAGGAGCGGCTCGATCTTACCCCGACCGAGTTCGATCTCCTCCTCTTCCTTGCCCGCCAGCCAAATCGGGTCTTTACCCGCATGCAGCTACTGGAAGAGGTGCAGGGGTATACCACAGTGGCTCTGATCCGAAACATCGACAATCACGTGATGAATCTACGCCGCAAGATCGAGGAAGATCCAACGCACCCGCGTTTACTCAAAACCGTGTTCGGAGTAGGCTACAAACTAACTGCGGGAAAGGAATGATGCGCTTCAAGGGCTTGGCGTTGCGGTATAAGCTCTTCCTCGGTCTAGCGATTGTCGGAGGGATATCGCTTGTAGCAGTCTATCTTCTCGCTACCCACTTTATCCTTGACGATGTTAAGGCGTTCCTCGTTTCGGAGAACGCCGGTTTAGTAGGGGATCTGAGGGAGCAGTTAGTAAGCTTCTATGCCCGTAGTAGTGAGTGGGACGGTGTTGAGGAAGTTTTCGACGCATGTATCAATCCTGGCTGGCACGGGGGTGGCGGCTACGGTGCGCGTGGGGGTGCGGCAGGGCGCTTCCAGTGGGGGGACCATGTGCTGTTGACCGACTCTAGCGGGGCTATCCTCTATGCCAGCTCCGAAGATCTCGCGTGCGAGATACTCTCTGTCAGTACGCTCTCCAAGGGTCTCCCCATCCTTGCTGAAGGGAAGGAGGTGGGGCGTCTGTTTACCGGGGCAATGCTCAATCGGTTCAGTGGGCTTGAGGAGGATCTCCTGACTTCCGTTCGGCGTTCTGTTGCTGTGACCGCGTTCATCAGCCTGTTAGTGGCGACGGTAGTTGGTTTTCTCCTTCTCCGTTTGATCACCACTCCATTCGGGCGGCTGATCAGGGCCACCCAGACGATCTCGGGGGGGGATCTTACACAACCTATCGCTATCGAGACTCGGGATGAGATCGGAGAACTCTCGCAGGTGTTGGATAACCTTAGGATGAACCTTGCGCGCTCGGAGGAGGTGCGGCGACACATGCTCGCCGACATTGCCCACGAACTACGTAACCCGTTGGCCATCCTACGAGCCAAGGTAGAGGCGATGCTCGACGGAGTTCAGCCGACGAGCGAGGAGAACCTTGGATCCCTCAATGAGAGGCTTCAGCACCTGTCTCATCTCGTCGACGAACTGCAGGATATTGCCTTGGCCGAGGCGGGTGAGCTTCCCCTTGATCTTACCCCCCTCGATCTGGCAAGGCTGCTGCACGATGTGGAGGGTGACGCGCAAGCCCTCTTTGCGGGAGATGAAAAGGAGTTTCAGCTGGAGATACCGCCACACTTTCCTCTGGTGCGTGCCGATCGACGGCGGTTGCTTCAGATCCTGTGGAACCTCCTCTCGAACGCCATCCGTCACACGACAGCCGGAGACGTTGTTACAGTACGGGTCGAAAAGCACCCCGAGGAGGTGTTGATCCACGTGATCGACACCGGGGAGGGGATGGATGAGGAGACGCTCGTCCATCTCTTCGATCGCTTCTATCGAGGCACGGGTAATCATACCTCTTGGGGACTAGGCCTTGGCCTGGCGATCACGAAAGAGCTGGTGCGAGCCCACGGCGGGAGGATCTGGGTCGAGAGCCATCCGGGTGTAGGAACACGATTATCCTTCACCTTGCCTCTCTAGAAAAAACGCTTTCTGCGTGCAGATGACTTCCTGATAAGTTCTCCACTACATATTCATACTGGGGGGCTATCATCCCCGTATCTTAAGAAAAGGGAGTGGTCAAAATGACCAAAGCAAGAAAGCTGATTGTAGGATTGTTGATGGTGAGTCTCCTCGCCGTGGGTGTCGTCGCCCTAGCGGAGAACGGGTTCGGCGGAAAGGGATCTGCGGATTGGACTGCTGCGCGAGCGGCAGGGGAGTGTACCTGCGACGGAGAGAGGGACATGGACGGAGACGGAATCTCCAACTGTGATGATCCGGATTTCGTTCGCCCCCTCGACGGGAGCGGCTACGGTCAGATGCAGGGCTACGGAAGAGGCCTGCGTGACGGCAGCGGCAACGGCGTGTGCGATGGGAGTGGCTACGGCCACGGTGCCAACGGATCGCACTAGCATTATCATATGATCAACGAGCGGCGATCGGTCCTAAGATCGATCGCCGCTCACTTCCAGGGTATAAGAAAGGAGGGCGAAGATGAAAGAAAGAACGATTAGGACCATGTTCTTGGTGCTTGTCGGGCTTCTCTTTGGGGTGTTTGCTGTTTCGGCGTGCGATTTCACCTTCAATTACGATGAGATTACGGCGCCGGTCGGAACCGTGGGGGAGATCGGGGTGCGCGTGCAGAAGACGCACATCAATTGCACAATGACCGATCAGTTTGACTATCAATTCGCCTGGGAGAACCTCCAGATCCTCGGGGAAACACCGTGGGAGGAGGTAGGTCCGCAGCTCTACGAGAAGTGGTTCAAGGTCTCCTTGAGTGCACTGGGTGAGGGGTTCTTGAAGATTTCAAAGACCTGTTCTAAGGAGGGGTACGAAGAGGCGATTCTGCCGGTTACGGTGACCGAGGGAGCGGCGGATGGAGCCTTCTTGCAGGCGCTTTCGGGAACCTATCCGTTCGAATTGGAGACGGACCTCTCTATAAAGACAGTTGTCGGAGCGGTCCACCTTGAGGGGGAACTCCTCGCAATCGGCGATTTTCAGGTCTTGCTCCCGACGATCCCCATCGGGTTAGAAGACTACCTTGGCGAGGCGCGCCTGTACTATACTTCGGGTGGGGAGCGAACAGAGCCGCTCCTTCTGGTGAGCGAGGACTTTCTCTACCGGTTCGATCACCTGGTGGTAGAGGCCTCTTCGCAATAAGAGGATGAACATGAGAAAGATCACTGCGGGGATAATAGGTGGAGCCTTGCTCCTTATCCTGGTTGTGGGCTCCGTTCTCCTCGCGGATGGTTTTGGATCTCAGAGCAACTTTGGCGCAACCGATGAGAGCCACACCTTTCAGGGCCCGGAGACACAATCAACGGAACAGACGAACTACTTCATCCACGAACAGGGGTTGAAGCTCTCCTTGCTCGTTGGGTTCAGCGTGCTTGCCATGGGGATCATCGTCTTTCGCAAGTACAAGCTGCGGCGCTGGCTGCTCCTCGCGTCTGTAATCGTCTTGGGATTTGTCGTGGGTGGGTTCCTCTGCCCGACAACGGCGGTGCAGAACATATTCCTCAAGGCGAACACCGGATACCTGTTGCTCTTTCTGGTCCCGGTGGTGCTCGCGTTGGTCATGGGACGCCTCTTCTGCGGATATATCTGCCCGTTCGGGGCGGCACAGGAGCTTCTCCACGTAGGCAAGTGGGCAATCAAGATACCCCGCAAGTGGATGAGCGTGTTATCCAAACTTAGGTATATTTTGCTTGTCTACTTAGTCGTGCGAGTACTAGTCACAGGAACTGCGATCTTACAGGATTACTCCCCGTTCAAGCCCCTCTTCTCCTGGGGAGGGACACCGATGACGATCGGATTTACCGCTCTCTTTGCTTTTCTATCCATCTTCCTCTATCGCCCATTCTGCCGGACTCTCTGCCCTCTCGGGGCTTTCCTCTCGCTTTTATCGCGGTTCTCTCTCTTTCGCATTCGTGCAAACACGAGCTGCATCAGTTGTAACCTGTGCACGAGGGAGTGTCCGAACGGCGCGATGGATGGCGGAACGGTCGATGCGAGCGAGTGTCTGCTCTGTGGGGAATGCACCGAGATCTGCCCTACAAGCTCCTTGTGCGTTGAGCGACGACGGTTCGGAAAGACGGGAGATATGGGGTTAGTGGCCAGCCCTCAAGACGATCACGAACGACACGAATGAATGATTGCACATAGGCGCCTGTTGCGTGAACCTTTTCTACTGCTCGTCTTCAAGCTCAATCCGTAGTTTCAAGCATGCCTTCTTTGACCAGGCAACGCCTATAGCAGCCCAACGCTTAAGCTCATCTGCCGCTATGGAGCGTAGCAGAATAGCGGTCAGGTGCAGCGCCTTGTTGGCCGCTTAGTAGATGCAAGCATCTAATATCGAAAGGACATTTGACAGCAGTTCATCTGAGGCACGCTCGATGCGCTTCGCTCGGCGAGTACGGAAGTCGACTGACTTGACCTGCTCAACCATGATGAACCCCGTCAGGCTGCTGTTTTTCGGAACAGGCACGTGGAAGGGAAATCCACGTTCTGTTTTCGTTAGGGGACACACAATGGCCAAACCAGTACTACGGTTGAACAAGCCCTTGCTCACAACTAGAGCAGGTCGACGCCCTTTCTGTTCGTGACCGGACTGGGGATCGAGAGTGATGGCGATAATGTCGCCTTGTCTGGGGATATAGACCGCCATCTACCATGCTTCCTTCCCTACCGGCTCCCCCCAGTTGACTTCGCTGGCGTGGTAGCCTTCGGGGATTTGTGCTACGAGGTCTTCGATGTGGTAGCGTCCGCGGATTCTCCTTGTTGGCGCGACAACGATAATGCCGTCTTGTACCGCAACGTCCACCTCGTCCCCAACTCCAAGGTGAGCATCTTCCAGCACGTTCTTGGCAAGACGTAATCCCTGACTATTACCCCATTTTTGAATCTTCGTATGCATGTGACCACCTCCTTTTGTATATCCTAAGTATAGCCATCCCGGGCGAGCAGTCAAGAGGTATTTTGGGCCAACGTTGGCTTCACCTGTAAACGTGTCAGGTGCGATTGTCTGGTGCAAGTTCTTGTCATACGAGCCTCAATTGCTTGGCCCCGCAGGCAACTGAGCAGGATTGAATGATTGAGCGAGTGAGTGATTGAGTGATTGAACTTCCCAATCTCCCGCTCATTCAATCTCCCGATCTCTCAATTCCTCTGTGTCCCCGGTCAGCCACAGCTACTTAAGATTGGATGGTAGAGTGAGCTGGTGTATAATTTTTGTCGAGAGGGTGAATTATGCCTAAGAT
>JAUWNS010000051.1 GCA_030612485.1 Candidatus Bipolaricaulota bacterium | reverse complement strand
GAGCTACGCCTCTACGGAACCCCGTTATCCACGCGACGCTCGGAGCCTTTCTTCGTAGCGGCGGGGTTTATCCCCGCCATTCGTGATCCCGTTCCCACCGGCGCAGGCAAGCTACGCCGCTACGGAACCCCGTTATCCACGCGACGCTCGGAGCCTTTCTTCGTAGCGGCGGGGTTTATCCCCGCCATTCGTGATCCGATTCCCACACAGAAAGGAAAGAACCACAGACTGTAGCAATAAAATGGGCTTTTCTTAGCGATCTTGGTGTCGCGACACCTTGGCGACTTGAGTGAGTGCAACGAACGGGCGAGAGGAAAGGCTCATTCCTTCCGCCCCCACGCGGGAATGTACTTCTCGGCAGCGCGGAGTTCCTTTCGCCACGCGGCGGCTTTCGGCTCGTATTTTCGGAGGAGAGCCCAGAATCCCGGGGAGTGGTTAGGCTGGATTGAGTGGCAGAGCTCATGTAGGAAGACGTAGCGCACGAGGTGAGGGGGGAGGAAGAGGAGCTTCTGGTTGATGCTGATCGTGCCGTTGCTGGAGTAGCTTCCCCAACGCCTGCGTTGGTTTGCTACCCGGGCACGGTTGTAGCGTAGTCCTGTTACAGCACTGATCTCCTGTAACTGGGGTATGAGGTGCGTGCGGGTTTCGCGGTGGAGCCAGCGGAGGAGGGCTGCCTGCACAGCACCTCGATCGCCGATCCTCCCACAGATCTCAAGCCGTGAGTTCCTCAGGGTCGCTGTACACCATGAAGTGGGTGCGGGATGATAGATCACACGCCACTCTTCTTCGATTGCACGTAGAGTGATTCGCTCTGGCAGCGTCCATGATTGTGCTGCGGGCTTGCTTTGTGCGGCAACATCTCGTAAGGCCTTCTCGATCCACGATTGCTTCTCCTGTATGATGCCGGGGACCGCGCTGTGGTCGAATCCGCGTGGCACGACGACGACTAGCCCTTCACCTGTACGCACCCGCAAGCGGACGTGCTTGGCACGCGTGCTCTCGCGGATGGAGTAGTGAATCATTTTTCGTACCTCTCAGCTTTCTGTAGCGTTGTAGCTTGTCTACAACGTTGGGTTTGGCAAGTAGGAAACGTGGCACACAAGGTGCCACGCTACAATTTTAGTTTAGCACAAAGTGCAGGTCGGCGAGAAGGGGCGGGGGATTTAGCTTTCAGCGCTTTTTGTAGCGTTGTAGCTTGTCTACAACGTTGGGTTTGGCGTGTGGGGAAAACGTGGCACACAAGGTGCCACGCTACAACAAGATAGCATTTTCTTCCGCTGGTGTTGAACACATCTGTGCAAATTGGCATTCTTTTTCTGTTCTGCAGAGAATGACCCTGTGATGGATGGGCCACGAGATACAGTATCAGAATATAAGACGTATGGCAAGCGGCGCTCGCTCCGGCTGCGCGGTTTTGATTACCGCACTCCCCGACTTTATCACCTAACGTGGGGAACCGTGCATAGGAAAGCGGCATTGAATAACCGTGAGCTTGTAGTTTCTCTGATTGAGAGCCTAGAAGCAGAGGCTAACGATGCAGGAATGCTCGTCTACGCATATTGCTTCATGCCGGAGCACGTGCACCTTCTTCTATCTCCTGAAGGGATGTCTCCCGGAGGAGTTCCTTCTGAGCGAGGGAAGGATATAGTTCAGTTCGTACAAGCGTACAAGAGCAAGACGACACGGCTATTTTGGAGAATGGGTAATCGAGGGAAGCTCTGGCAGCACGGGTTTTACGACCATATCTTGCGGCAGGAAGAGGACATCAAACAGGTAGCACGATACATCCTGGACAACCCTGTGCGAAGAGGGCTGGTGGATGGTTTTCTCGAGTACCCCTTCTCGGGATCCCTGACATTCAAGAAGGAAGATCTGTAGCGTTGTAGCTTGTCTACAACGTTGGCGTTTGGCATGGGGAACGTGGCACACAAGGTGCCACGCTACAACTATCAGCACTTTTTTGTAGCGTTGTAGCTTGCCATGCATGGCTTGTCTACAACATTGGCGTCCGGTATGTGGGGAACGTGGCATACCCCAGTGGAGTAGGACTCCACAAGGCAGGCAAGGTGCCACGCTACAACCGTTTTATTCTTCGTACTCGACGAGAGCGCCTCGCTCCTTGAGTGTCTCGATTGCGTCCATATCTTCTGATCCGGGGGATAGGTCGAGGGGATTATCGCGGAGGTCGATCTCGTCTCCGTCTCCCAGCCCGGGGTTATCGACGAGCGGCGCGAGATCGGTGATCTCGTTCCCTGATAGGCCGAGGATCGATAACTCGCTCATCCCTCGGATTGCGTCGATGTCGCGGATCTGGTTCTGATCGAGCCACAGCTTGACGAGCTTTGTCAACCTTGCTATGGGGCGAATATCGGTGATCTTGTTTCCCCACAGGCTCAGGCGTTGGAGATTGCGCAACTTGGAAAGGGCACTGATATCCTCGATCTCGTTATCGCTCAACCCAAGTCCCTCGAGTGAGATCAGGTGGGCGAACGGTGTGACATCCTTGATTTTGTTCCCTCCCAGGCTGAGCTTGACGATTTCACGCAGGTTGGCTAGGGCCGTGATCTCCTCGATTCCGGTGTTTGGGAGGCCGAGCCAGTAGAGGTGAATGAGCCCGGCAAGCGGGGCAATATTCCCTATTGGGTTTCCGCCGAGGCCAAGGGTTTGAAGTTCTGTTAGCCTAGCAATGGGCGAGATCTCCGTGATTCGGCTGTCCCACAGTCCGAGCCAGCGAAGGTTGGTCAATCCAGCAAGAGGAGAGATATCGACAACGCGGTTGAAGTCGAGATCGAGTTTCACGAGATCTGTCAACCCGGCAAGGAATGAGATGTCTTCAATCTCGTTGCTCCGCAGGATAAGAGTCTTTAACTGGGTCAACCTGGCAAGGGGACTGAGATCCTCTATGTAGTTCTCCCCGAGGGCGAGGAGGACGAGGGAAGTGCAGTGTTCCAATCCGCTTAAGTTCGAGATTCCCTGGCCGATTGCCGTCAGTTCGGTCAGTCCGTCAAGATCGGAGGAGGTAATCTGGTCCGTCTCTTTTCCGATCGCCTCGCGAACAGCACTCTCCAGATGCGAATCCGGGAAGAAGACTGGCGAAGCCGAACCGGCAACTCCCAGTATTGTGAGCAGAAGGAGCGCAGCAAAGAATAGTTTGGGCACAGAGCTTTTATTTTGACGTTTCAAGAGCACTGTGGGGTCAGATCTTGATGTGTGAATCTAAACTCAAGATTCGACCCCTCTATATACAAGCTTAGCGGATGATGAGTCGGAAAGTGTAGTAACGGATTTGGCGTGGCATGGAGTCGCTACCTACTTCCACTGCGAGGACGAAGAAGAACGGCCCCTGGTCGAGGACATCGGTGGAAAGAGCCCAGCCATCGTCCGTCCACGTGACCTCGGAGATCGGAATTATGGCGTCGAACAGGTCGCCACCCGGTGCGACCGCGATGGGGCGTGCGTGCATGATCGAGTAGGAATCGATTTGCGTCTCGTTGACGATGTTAACCGTATTCGCACAGGGAAGCTGCAGCGAGCAGCGGTCCCAGAGCACGGTCACCGCATCGTTTGACGTGTTGTGAAGCCAGAACGGCAGTTTGCTCTCGATTCCATCCTCGGTCAGAGAGTCCTTGAACGCGATCCGAATAGTGTCGTCTTCGTAGATGCCTTTTTCTGAATAGGCTGGAGCGAGCATTTCGAGCGTCTTCTGCGGGAGGATGTTGACCTCGACCGGCGCTACCTCTTCTGTCTTTTGCGAATCGAGCGTGAGTCCTCCCACAAGGAGCATCCCCAGAATTACAGCAATAACTCCTATCTTAACAAGGTTTTCATCCACGGTGGTTCACCCCTTTTTTAGGCGCACGCCTAGCGTATGGCTCAGGTCTATCTTACTCCTGGCAACAGCTCGAAGAGGCCTTCGCTGACCATCATAGAGAGGAAAACGGTCACTATCTTGATATGGACTGAAGGGTGCAGCGGCAAACGGAACTTGGTCCGATGGATCCATTGCAGGGGCATTTCGTTGTATAATGAAGGTCCGGTGGAGTTGAACGGTGAACTGAATGGTTTACCAACGTGATTTTCATCATAGCCAGAGTTGCAAAACGGAGGGAATATGGGCGAGAAACGTTCGATCGAAGCGCAGGACCTTTATCGGTTTAATCTGATCACCGAACCGCAGATCTCTCCGGATGGGACGATTGCCATCTACGCGCTCCATTGGATCGATCGCGAGACGGAGAAGAAATGCGCCAACCTGTGGGTCGTGTCAACCCTTAAGGGGAAGGGGCGGCCGTTCACCACCGGAGACCAGTCGGACACACGCCCCCGCTTCTCCCCAGATGGGAAGGAGATCGCCTTCCTCTCCAACCGGGACGACGAGAAGCAGCCTCAAATCTACCTGATCCCGATCGACGGCGGGGAAGCGCGGCGGTTGACCGATCTCAAAGGAACGATCGAGTCCTTTGAGTGGTCGTCCGACGGAACTCGCCTCCTGCTTCAGTTCCGCGCCAAGGACACCGAGGAGATCGAGCGTGAGAAAGACGAGAAGAAGAAAGAATTGGGGATCGTCTATCGCCATGTCACCCGCGTCTTCTTCAAGGAAGACGGAACCGGTTACCTTCCTAAGGAACGGTGGCACCTGTGGATTGTCGATATCGCAAGCGGGGAGACGCGACAGATCACGAAAGGGGATATCTACGACGAGAGCGATCCTGTTTGGTCTCCCGACGGGGCGAAGATTGCTTTCTGTTCCAATCGCAGTGAGGACCCGGATCTCGATCCCGACGCAATCGACCTCTACTTTGTCTCCGCGGAAGGAGGAGAGATAGAGCGGTTGGAAACACCGGTCGGGCCAAAGGCGAAGCCCAGCTTCTCCCCGGATGGAGAGCGGCTCGCCTACTACGGATATGAAGGAAAGGGACAAGGGTGGAAGCAGACGCGGTTGTGGATTGTTCCGACGAACAAAACGGACGAAGCGTGTTCCCTCACTGCGGAGTTCGACTTTGACGTCTCGCCGTGGACGATTAACGATATGGGTAACCTGCCGCAGGTCGCACCGACATGGTCGCAGGACGGAAGAAGGATCTATTTTCAGGTCGCCCACCACGGCAACACCGTCTTAAAGGCGATCTCTATCGATGGTGAATTAGAGGATGTCATTGCTGACAAAGGGGTAGTGGGGGCCTTCGGCTTCGATCGTGCGCAGGAGAGGCTTCTCTACTTCCACGCGGATATGCGCGACCCTGGGCAGGTCTTCCTGCGTGAGATGGGAAGTGGCGACTGTCGCGTGCTGACGAACGCCAATGAGGAACTCCTCGCCGATATCGACCTTGGAGAGATCGAGGAGGTATGGTTCAAAGGGGCTGCGGGAAACGACTTGCAGGGCTGGATCATCACTCCGCCGGAGTTCGCTCCGGCTAATAAGTACCCCTCGATCCTGGAGATTCATGGCGGCCCGAGGGTGCAGTATGGGAACTTCTTCATGCACGAGTTCTACTATTTGGCCGCGCAGGGCTACGTCGTCTATTTCTGTAATCCCCGCGGCGGACAGGGGTATGGCGAGGCTCACTCCAAATCGATCTGGAACAACTGGGGAACGGTCGACTATGAGGACCTGATGGCGTGGGTCGACACCGTGGCTCGTAGGCCGTACATCGATAAGGCTCGTATGGGGGTCACCGGGGGGAGTTACGGGGGCTACATGACCAACTGGATTATCGGCCACACCGACCGGTTCGCTGCCGCGGTGACGCAGAGGAGCGTGAGCAACCTCGTCAGCATGTACGGTTCGAGCGACTTCAACTGGGCGTTCCAGGAGGAGTTTGGAGATATCCCCCCGTGGGAGGACCTCGAAAACTACTGGCGGCAATCGCCGATGAAGTATATCGGCAACGCGAGGACTCCAACCCTGGTGATCCACAGCGAGCAGGATCTCCGCTGCGCGATCGAACAGGGCGAGCAGGTCTTCGTCGCCTTGAAGAGGCTTGGCGTCGATACGGAGATGATCCGCTTCCCCTCGGAGCCGCACGGTATCTCGCGAGGTGGGCGCACCGATCGGCGTATCGCGCGGTTGGGGCAGATCGCCCGCTGGTTCAATTGCTACCTCAAGTGAGTGGTGGGAAGAGGTCGATAGGAGTCCTTGGTCTTGCTGGTAGCCCGCGCTTGGCTGGAAATACGGAGCGGCTCCTGGATTCATTCCTGGCAGGTGCAGTGCAGGCTGGGGGCACGGTGGAGAAGGTGAGAATCTCCCGGTTGACCATTGCGGGTTGCGTTGCTTGCGATGGTTGTCGAGAGACCGGTCTTTGCGTGGTGAAGGACGATTTTCAAACGGTCGATGAGAAGCTCGTTGCCTCTGATGTGATCGTGCTTGCTACCCCGCTCTTCTTCGCGAACCTTCCCGCCCAGGTGAAGTCGCTCGTCGATCGCTCCCAATGCCAGTGGGCACGGAAGTTTCTTCTTCATGCTCCTCTTCCTGTGACAGCGACTGGACGCGCACGACGCCGTGGGGTATTCCTCTGTGTTGCGGGTTCCTCGCGCGAGAAATTCAAGGGAGCGACCCGAACGGTCAAGTACTTCTTCGATGTGTACGAGACCGATTATTGGGGAGAGCTTCTCCTGTGTGGGATCGACGCTAAGGGGGGTATCGATACGCGCCCGGAAGCCCTGCAAGCGGCCTTCAACCTGGGTGTAAAGGCCGTGAGGGGGAACGGGGAAGGCGAAAGGCGTGGGGTCTGACGTTCTTTTTTACGTGGAGACAGGCATGATTCCTCTTCTGGGGAGGATTGAGCCATGCAAGAAACAAGGTCTGAACCCAAGCGCTCGGGAACGTGGAATGGGGAAGGCGGAACGCATGACGGGGGAAGGCGGGCGAGGAGGATCTTCAATCACTCAATGATTCAATCATTCAATCATTCACTCACTCACTCAATCAACTCTCCCTGCGTGCTCCGCGCGCACGCCTTTGTAGTCGGGCTGCAACTCTCGGTAAGATGAGGTTTGTTGGGGGAGGATGGAATGGGGAAGTTCGCCACGGTCTTTCACTACCTGGGTATCGTGCTGATCGCCTTTTCTTTCCTGCAGGCGGCTCCTCTCATCATCAGTGCGATCTTCCTAGAGACCGTTACGTTCCCGTTCATGATCTACGCCGTCCCTGCTGCGGTGAGCGCCTTCCTCGGGGTGATCATGACCATGGTCTTCAAGCCGCAGCCCCTTACCGGGGGGATCGCCATGGCGACCGGGGCGTTGGGTTGGTTCGCGCTCTCTCTGATCGGCGCGGTCCCCTACTGGATGGCGCTCAAGATTACCTACCTCGACGCCCTCTTCGAGACGGTATGCGGTTTCACCACGACCGGGATGACCCTATTCGTGGGTTTGGACGGCCTTCCGCACAGCATCCTCTTTTGGCGTGCCCTAACCCAATGGATCGGGGGATTGGGGATCTTCACCCTCTTCCTCCTCGTGGCGGTCCGCAGCGGCCTGCCCCACAATCTCCTCCAGGCGGAGTCGCACAAAGCAGCCGTCAAGCGGTTCTCTCCGGGGCTATTCAGCTCGCTTCGCATCCTATGGACGATCTACGGTGCCCTTACCGCGGCCTGTGCCCTCATCCTGTGGGGAGAGGGGCTGGACCTGTTCGACGCAATCGTGCACGCCCTGGCGACGGTCTCCACCGGGGGTTTCTCCACGCACGACCTTAACATCGGATTCTTCGAACAGGAGGGGTTCCGGCACTACGTGGCGATCGAGTACACGCTCATCCTGTTCATGTTCCTGGGGGGGACGAGCTTTCTCGTCCATTGGAACCTTATCAGACGGCGGTGGCAAGGCCTGTGGAAGAACATGGAGCTGCGGCTGTGGATATTCTTCCTCGTAGTGGCTACCCTGCTCGTTTTCCTCCACACGACAGGAGGCTTTCACGATCGCATACGGACGTCACTGTTTCAGGTGGTCTCCATTGCGACGACGACGGGGTTTACGACTCGCGGCATTGCTGATCCCTTCTTCAGCCCGCTCGCCAAACAGGTCTTCCTAATCCTCATGGTCATCGGAGGTTGCGTCGGCTCGACGGCCGGTGGGGTAAAGGTGTTGCGGATCGGGGTGATGGGAAGACTCGTTCGGCACCAGCTGAAACTCGTCTCACGCCCTTCGCGTGCGGTCGTCCCGTTCGTAATCGATGGAGAGGTGATCCGACCGGAGGAGGTCCAGCGCACGACAGCGATCCTCTTCGCCTGGGCCGGGTTGCTCACCCTGGGAAGCCTGCTTACAGGACTCCTCACCGGGTTCTCCCCCCTGGAATCTCTATCGGGGATCGCCTCGGCGCTGGGGAACGTCGGGCCGACCTACATCAGCCCAAGGGCGTTCATCGCCATTAGCCCGGCGGTCAAGGTCTTCTATATAATAATGATGGTGGGAGGGCGGTTGGAGATCCTTCCGTTGTTCCTGATCTTTTCTAGACGGGTGTGGAAGTAGGAGGAGCGATGCGTGTTGTAGTAGCGGGAGCAGGATTAGCGGGACGACGGTTGATCGCCAGGCTGGCGGCGGACCACCATGATGTGACGGCGATCGACCTCAATCGCGAGGTTTGCGAGCTGATCAGTTCGAAGTTGGGGGTCGCTGCTATCTGCGGGAATGCTACCGACATCACCACCCTAGAGGAGTCCGAGATTGGGAAAGCCGAGGTCGCGGTTGCGTTGATGCGGCAGAGCGCGGACAACCTGGCCTTCTCCCTGTTGGCGAAGAGCGCCGGAGTCGGACGGATCATCGCTCGCATGGCGAACCCCAAGTACCGCGAGGCGTACGAACAGGCTGGGGTGACGAGTATCATCGACATCGCCGGTCTCTTCCTCGATCAGCTCCTCCTGGAGATCGAGCGGCCACAGATCCACGAGGTGGCCACATTTGGAGCAGGACAAGGAGTCATCCTCCAGGTAACGATCTCCAAAGACTCCCGCGCGGCTGGAAAGACGATTCGCGAGATCACGGGCGAGCGCCGGTTCCCACGCGACTGGCTGATCACAGGGATCTTCCGGGAAAGAGACGGGCAGCTCATCATCCCAACCGGAGTAGAACGTCTATTCCCCTGGGACCAGATCCTCCTCTGCGGAGCGGCAGCGAGCACCAAAGAGGCGGCAGACTACTTCGAGATCACCCGTGGGCTTGGGGCGATCATAGGTAGGCGGATAAGGGCCACGACACAGGATAAGGTCGAGCAACAGGCGCAGAACGAGATCGATTCCGCCCTCGAGAAAGCAGGCAAAACGGACGAAGTCTTTCCCGATTAGGGATGTTTCTGTGTAGGTAAGCTCGATTTCAGGTGCTACTTGCTGCGCTGTTCTTTTGATCTCTTAGGAAACCAGGAGGTCAGGAAAGAAGCATGAGGCAGTAGTTTGCTATAAAACCTGGGGAAAGGTGTGCCTTCCTTATTTCTAGCTCAAGGTTTCGGGCTCTTTTCTTCTCCTGGATTCCTGTTTTCCTTAGAGCAAAACCGCAAGCAAGATTGACTCTCAAGTTACCCGCTCAAGAACAATCAGGACTCCCGATTCGTGACCTTATTCGCTGATTGTCTCCTGCGTAGGCCCCTTCTCGATCGTCACCTGTGTAAAGACGAGGTGTAGTGTGAGAGCGTACGGAGGGTTGTTCTCCGGATCTGGAACCTCGGAGTGGAGAATCAGGGTGAACTCGATCTTTTCCGGATCGGAAAATCCTGTCTTATTGCGTAAAAGAGGGCTGTACACGAGTCCGCTCTGACGGATTGACCCATCGTCTCGGCGCAGGGCCTGCGCCGCCGCCCACTCCCCAGACAGGTTGGAGTAACGGATCTCGTCGTTCACGTAGAGGTCGAACCTGCTCCAGCCAGCGAGTATGGCGAGCGTGCGCGGAAGCTCGGGGCCGCCGTTTCCCGTGTCCCCGTATATGGGGAGCCCTTCCTCTACGCGGTCCGATCGATCGATGCGCGAAACGAGTCGGAACGCTCCACTCAACTCCTCGGACGAGGAGATCTGTAAAGAACTGCTCTCTTCGGTCGTCTCCAGCGAAACTATGAGCCTTCCTTCGCCCTGTGGGAGGTTAAACCGGAGGGCGAGCGAACCTTTGAGGGGGCGCTCTCCATCCCCGGTGTAGGCGTAGTTGTCCCCGTATCCCCCGATGATAAGGGGCTGATCCGCATGAACGACCCAGGTTGGGCCTTTGTCTTCCCCCGTTCCAAGGAGGAACCAACCGACCAGAGCGATCACTCCGATAGCCAGTAAGATTTTTTCGATCATCCGCCTCGTCTCCTAGTGCAAGAGTTATCTTGCACATCGAGGCAGGTGCCTTTCAACCCCTCAGTGTAGTCAATCACTCAAAGAATATTCCCGTGTAGGCCAAGCTCGATTTCAGATTGATCACTGGGAACGCGTTTCTTTTAATCTTTTAGGAAGCCAGAAAAGAGGCACGAGATAGCGATTCACGAGCCAGAGGAAACGCGTGTCTTTCTTGTTTCGGCTCCTCACACTTTAGGCAAGGTACGGGACAGAGAGATCTCGCTTCCCGTCAATTTTCCTGTCTTCTGCTTTTCTTGGCGTTCTCTGCGTCTTGGCGAGAGATACAGGTTTTTCCTCTCGCCTGCTCGCTATGCCCGCTCAAGCCGCAAAGATCGCTAAGAAAGGCCACACGCGTGGGGGAACGCGGAGAGAGCGCGGGGTCTGACGTTGTTTCTTGCGTGGAGGGCACAGGCCTCTTCTTCTGGAGAGGATTGAGCCATGCAAGAAACAAGGTCTGACCCCAAGCGCTCGCTTAATTATCAAGAAGAAATAGCTGAATCATCTAGGAAGTAGCAAAATTCCCCTGTACCTGGAAACCACTAAGAATTCCCAAGGATACACCTTCAGGATTGCCTGTTCTAAGAACTTGACGTTCTTTGGGACAACAACGGTTCTTCTACATCTTGTACCTGTGTACAGGGCTAGAATTGTCCGCACAGAGCTTCTGCGGAAGATTCTCCATTACGTAGGATGAGAGAGCGATGTTCAGCTCGTCCACAACCGAGCGGCTGTTTGTCTTAGCGAGGATCGCCAATCCTGCGAGGAGGTTCCTGTCGATCACTTCGCCATCGCATAGTGCCCACTGCTGCTCCATATTTGACACTCCTCCTCTGTAAGCAAGAGAACTGGGCTACATCTTCGATCTGCGCGTGGAAGACCTTCTCCGGGATGAAACATTTCGCGCTGACACCCAGCCCGAGAACCAATGTACAGTGGTTCGGAGGGGGAATCAAGAGGAGCGAAGCAGGACTCGTCGGGACTTGTCGAGCTGAGCTAACAGTGGTGTCTAGGAGGTTTGCTGCTGGTAGCTCTGCCGGGTCAAACGCGGTAATAGGCAAGCTAAGGCCTCTCCAGCAAGTGAGGGAACTTTATCACCTCAGAGGAAAGGAAACGAGGATCTTGGGTCTCTGACGACATCCGTAAAGTTGTAGAGCATCTTCTATGTTACGAGAAACGCGAAGAATACCATGTCTTGCAGGAGGGGAGCCTCGCTTAGTTTCAAACTCAATTATTGATTTTACCGCAGAGAATGTTGAGAGATTGAATTGAATGATCGGGGGATTGAGATGTTAAATTACTCAATCCCTTGCTCCCCTCCCCGTGTCTCCGCTTTCTCACTCTCTGTCTTCATCCACGCCGTAGAGATCGTACCCGTGCCAAGTTTATCTTGTCGGCATCAGGTTTTCCATCGATCTCCTTCGGGGTCTCTAGGACGAAGGGAAGGTCGTGCAATGCATGATGGTTAACGATCAGGGAGAAGGCCTCCTCTCCAATCTCTCCTGCGCCGATGTGGTTGTGGCGATCGCGACGGGATCCGAGAGGGAACTTTGAGTCGTTCAGGTGGATGAGGCACAGGCGGTCGAGCCCGATCTTGCGATCAAACTCTTCCAGCGTTTCTGCGAGGCCATCTGGTGTGCGTAGCTCGTACCCGGCGGCGAAGGCGTGACAGGTGTCGAAGCAGATACCGACGCGGCTTGCGTCGTGAAGACCGTCGATGATCGTTCCCAGTTCGGAGAAGGTCGTTCCCATCGTAGTTCCTGCTCCAGCGGTATCTTCGAGGAGCACGTGTACGTGTGAATACTTGCAGGCAGAGTCTGAGGAAAGAACGCGGTCGAGCGCGGTGATGATGCGGGCGATTCCTGCGTCGATTCCACTCCCCTTGTGTGCACCTATGTGGGTGACGATTCGATCGATCCCCAACAATCCTGCCCGCCTGATCTCCTCTTCCAACGCGGCGATCGAGCGCTCGAAGAGCGCCTCATCCGGGCTTGCCAGGTTCAACAGGTACATCGTGTGGATGACGATGTACTCTACGGATGATTCCGAGAAGTGCTGGCGGAACGAAGTGGCTGTCTCATCGGTGATCTCCTTCATCCGCCATGAAGAAGCGTTGTGGGAGAAGATCTGAAGGGCATTAATGCCGAGATTATCCGCTGCAGCGAGCGCGCCGGTGAATCCCTTCCCGATCGATAGGTGACAACCAAGGAGCATCGTTTCCTCCTACCCTTATAGCAGATCCAGATTATCGGAGAGATGAAGGGATGAGGCAACCCCCCTGGTGAGGTAGGAGTATGGGAATGAGACTGCTCTTATGGTGCCTAGCTCGCGCTCGTTACGGCCTTGCCGGCGTCGATCAGGCCGGCTCCGAACTGGCGATCATTCCCGCTACTGCCGAGATCTACGCTTGTCCGTTCGAGGAGGGCGATCGTTTGATGTGATGGGACGAATCGGTTGAGTGCTCGGATTGTAATGCACCGTGGGGCCGGATCTTGATATGTGAATCCATTTCGTACATACACCCTTTCTATTCACCGAATCTTGAATTTCGATTCACATATCAAGAGCCGACCCTAATGCCCACTAGGAGACCTGAGGATACTTACCCTATTTCCTCGGGATCGATCGAAGTTCTTGCCTTTCCCAGCGTTGATTGTCACCAGAGCAACGAATTCGGGGCCTGCAACCCTTTAACCTCGTGAATCGGGTCGCCCTCGGCCTCAGGAAAGTGAAAGGTTCCCGTCGATAAAAACCTGAACTTCTCTTTTGTTGCCTTAGGCGATAATCCTAGCGTTACACTCCATTTCGATGCTTTTTTTAGGGGGGCAATGCAAAAACTTGACTTCAGGAGATAAAAGATATATCATAGCAAGAAGGTCGTGTAAATGGAGGTGTGATGATGAGAAAAGTGATGGGTGTCATCGTCCTTGGGGTGATCCTTATCGCGTTAGGTTCCGCCTGTGTGGGTCAGACAGATACATCGGTGAGCGCTCTTGGATCAAAGTGGAATTCCATTATCGAGAGATATGATCTCACCGTAGTATCGCGTGTGCCCAATGGCGTTGTTCCACTGCGGATAAATACTCCTGGAGAACTTATTCGGCTCTTGCAATCCCTCGAAAGCGCATCTGGCGCTACCGTTTATGTAAAAGCCCCTGCAGTATCAATTCTGGCTCAGCCAGAAGCCAGCACAGCCATTGACGTAATTCGCTTCCATACGAGCTACATCTGCGACTTGGTCTGGCGAACAAGATTTAACCTATGGGCGGATATCTACAGAGGGAGTTCTGGTTCATTCCATTGGATAGACAGTATTCGTAGCAAGAGAGTTGGCCTTACTGGATTTCACCCTTTCTCAGTGCTTTCCGATACTTGGACCAGCCACTACATCTATCCAGATAGGCAAAAGGCAAGGATTAGTGGCGGAGGAATCCTCAATTATTATTTAATCTTCCAGGGGATTCTCACGTATTATTCAAAGCCTGTGTGGCGCGAGGTGATTTGGTACCTGTAACAAGGTTTACAGAACCAGCTCGTTCTAGGAGGAGTCCTATGGTTGAGAGGTTTATTACTGCACCGGCCACGCCCATTTGGGTTTCGGTTGTCTCCGTTCTGAGTTTTCTGATCTTTTGTGTGATGCTGGCACTCGGGCTGTTCGCAGTGTGGAAAGGATTTCACTGGCTGCTCAAATGGAAACCCTAAAAGCTTGTTGGCTCTTCGTCGTTTCGAGTGGGTAACTAACCGCGGTAACTTCTCTCTCGACGCATAGAAGGGTACATTGGCAGTTTGGCTCCCTTGAGATGGTCAATCCACAATTTGTTTCTCCTCCCTTGATGGGAGGGGTAAGGGGAGGGTACGTTCCAACACGCCTTCGAGGTTGGTCAACACCTGG
>JAUWNS010000151.1 GCA_030612485.1 Candidatus Bipolaricaulota bacterium | reverse complement strand
CTTGGGGGTGACTGTAGAACGCATGTAACTGCATCTATATAGTGATGGGGGCGCCATTCCGGGCTAATTTCACTGCGAGATGAAGGTAGTAGGCGGGGCCCGATGGAGATCGAGCCCCGCGTTTCTGAGCACAAGGAGATGTCTGTATTACCAACTCTCTCCTCTACTGAAGAGGCGGAACCAGCCCGATCTGCATCAGTAGGCCCAGCATGTCGTTCAGTTGCCAGGTCTCAACGATTTTGCCATCAACGACTCGACGGATGACGATTGCGTTGACCTTCCACGGCATGCCAGTTGCCGGGATGGGGCCCAGCGGTCCGGTGTGGGTTGCACTCGCAGTTGAGACGAAGAAGACGAGGTCACCCTCGGCGAAGATCTCGTCAACAGTAACCTGGAAATCGGGGAACGCGATGTAGCTTCCTTGGACGTACTCCTTGTACCCTTCAAGACCCATTACCTCTCTCCCTCCATCGTAGTGTCCGACGAAGCTCTTGCCGACGATTTCGTCGATCAGCGAGAGGTTAGCCTCGTTAAACACTTCGAAAGGATCGCGAATCGCTATGGCCTTGTTCGAGAAGGGAGTTCCCGGAGATCCGACTGCTGCTGTTGGTGCGCCCCAGGCGTAGTTCGGTGGTCCCATCGGCGGAAGGATGCCAAGCTGCGTCAGCATGCCAGTAGCATCCATCTGGAGCCAATGCTCCTGTGCCCGGTTGTCTGCGAAGCGCCATACTGCGATGCACTTCCCCTGCATCGGAAGCCCGGTTGCGAGAATCCCCATCAGAGCGCCCTGATGCGTTCCGGTGGCTGTAAGACGTATTCCCACAAACTCACCTTCGGCCGCCATGTCCTCAAATCTGAGCTGGAAATCTGGGAAGCCAGTAGTCCACATCCCGGCGAATCCCTTGTAGGCTTCAATGCCGACAACATCTCCAACGAGGCTTACATCGTGAAGAATGAAATCCGGCGAGAGGAGTTCTTCGGCCGTCTTCAAGTCCCCATTGTTCCACAGATCATTGAGGAGCCGTAAGGTGATGATCTTGTTCTTCTCCTCAGTGCTTGCGACCCAATGTGCTGTCTTGATCTGGGCTCCCACATATTCAGAACCCAATCCCAAGGAGAGGGTTCCATTAGGCTTAACCTCTACATCAACCCACACGCTGCGTCCTTCGACATCTAGCGTCGTGACATTGCCTCCACCGACGACGACAACATTTGCGGGCTCAACATCGATATCCTGTTCGAACAAAATGCTGATCCCCGTGACGGTCATGCCGGTTTGGTTGTCGAAGAGGAGTACCCCCTCCGATGCTCGTGGGGTCACGGCTGTTTGCGCAAAACCCATTGCTCCGACTGCCAGCACCGCTAGCAGAAGTACACCCAGTACCTTGGTCATTTTGACCTCCTTCCAGCTCTTTCGCGCGTTGTGCGCTTGGAATAGCTGGTTCCGCTACAGTCTCCTAGGTGTCGTCGGGGCCTGTTTCCACAGGCAATTCCGAGTTTGCTGACCATTCCATCCACGAACCATCGTACAGGGCTGCCTTCTCATGGCCCATCAGGTACAGGACGAACAGATCGAACGCGCCGTAATACCCCCCTCCACAGTATGTGATTGCCAGTTGATCCGGTTTGAGATCTGCCGTAAGCCAGAGTTGAGTCAGGTCATTAAGGGGCAGCAACGTCTGGGTAGCCGGGTCAAGGTTGCTGGGCGCTGGGAGGTTGCGTGCCGAGGGGATGTGCCCGGCCAAATGGGCCGGCGCAGGCAGTGCGTTTATGATGCGAACGTCTGGGTTTCCCATTGCCAACTTCACATCCTCGATGGTTGCCCGAAGCTCAGGCACAACGCAAGCTTTGAAGATGGTATGGGGTGGCGAAATCTCAGCCGTTTCCAGAGGGCGATCTTCCACAGTCCACTTGGCTAGACCGCCGTTGAGGAGCTTCACGGCTTCGTGGCCGTAGTACCTCAAGGCCCACCACAGCCGAACCGCCCACAGTCCTCCAGTGTCGTCATACACCACGACAGTGGTGCCACTGTTAATACCGAGATTCCCCATTAGAGTCTCAAAACCGTCAGGTGGAAGGATCATAGAGGGGACATCGCTCTGTGGGTCCGAGAGTTGGGTCATTCCGTTCAAGTAGAGCGCGCCTGGAATATGACCTGCCGTGTAAGTTTCTTTGTGCGACGGCTGACGGAAGTCTGCCATCGCAATGACGCGGACTGCTGGATCGTCAAGGTGAGCAGCCAGCCATTCCGTAGTTGCCAGTGCCTCTGGATGCACATAAGAGGTCGAGGCAGCCGCAACGCACATGACCACCAGGGTAGCCAGCACAATCACAAACAGGGAAACCATAACTGTCTTTTTCATTGCTTACCTCCTTTTTGTTTCGAATGCGACGCTCTCAGCGGACGTCTTTGCTCCAGCCAACGAGAATTCGATACCATCACCTCCTTTACTTCAGGTGATTCGGTGTAGGTTTTCTCTTTTCTTCTCCCCCAGTGCCGTCTCCAAGTCCTCCCACAGCCCGAATGCACCGTTGACGTCAACGATGACCCAGCGTGCGTCGGCCTCAAGCTGTCCGATTGTATTCTTGAGCAAAGACTGATACGGTGTCTGCGCTGCAGCTGCACCGCCGATCGCCAAGCTTGCGCTCGAAGCCATGACGCCCACTACAAGAAGCCTTTGAGTCTTCACGTTGCGTCATCTCCTTCCGCCCGTGAGCCTTATCTGCCAAACCGTGGGGTTGTAGCCCGATTCCTAGCTACTTTGGTGTCCCTCAGGCCGCAGTCAACACAGGGCGATCAGAGTCTCCACTGAGGGCTTCCATTTGGCTTCCGCTTTTCTTCCACTATCCTTCCGGTTGGGCGATGTCTGCATGAAGCTAGAGGTGGAGACGATGCCAGGCTCTCATCTTGACCCCCCGGAGTCTTCGATAGGGCCTCGATGGTGACCCGCCTATGGCTTACCTGTCGATCCTCACGAATAGGGGGAGATGCATCACGGTTTGCTAACGTGGATGGACGCTTGCTCGATTAGTCTACCAACCCAATGCGCTTGAGCAATGCTTGAAATCGGGGATGGGATCTGAGTTGATCAAAAGTCGGAATATTCAGCAATGCTGCGACGTGCGGCTCCCGCGCGGTGGCAGCGGCCTCAAGCCAATCCATGGCCTCATCAACCCGTCCAAGCGCGTTCAGAATTCCGGAAATCGCAATGCGACGATTCTGTCGGCCCGAACTGCTCATCAGCACTGCCAGCTCGCTCTCTGCCTTTTCCGTTTCGCCGCTTCTTGCATAGATGATACCGCGATCCATGTGCACGTGTGCGTTCCAGAATGGATCGGCACCGCCAAACACATGCTCCGAAGCATCGAGTTCTTCGAGTGCCTCTTCGTAACATTCTTGCTCAATACAACACTTGGCGATCATATTGTGCGCGGAGTTCCAACTGGGATCTCTCTCCAGCACTTGTCGGAAAAACTTGATCGCTTTGTCGTATTGGCGTGCGAAATGGTGGATGAGTCCAACATGGAACAGAATGGATGTTCGAGGAGGATTGCCTGCAAGGGCCAGCGCCTTGCTAATCTCGACAAGGCCTTCTTCCAATCGCCCCCGGCACTTCACGCAAGTTGCCAGATTCACGTAAGCAAATGGGTTCTCCGGATGCTTCTTGACGGTTTCCCGGGTCACGGCCTCCGCGCGATCCCAGTCCCACGCGGCAGCCAGGCTGTACCACAGTCCCCACCACGCACCTTCCAGCTCCGCGTTGATTTCAAGGGCTTTTTGATACTGCTCCACCGCCTCGTCAAGGCGACCGGCCTGATGCAGGCTCTCCGCGTAGACGAGGACAAGTGGACCGGACAACGGATCAAGGGAGAGCGCAATCTCGCTTCGTTCGCATGCCTCCGCTAATCGCCCGGTATGCATGAGGAGCCCCGCATACCATTCATGGGCCTGAGCATAGTTGGGATTCAGGTCGATGGCGCGAGTAAACTCCCTCTCAGCTTCCTGCATGTCGCCGTAGTGATTCCATGCGATCAAACCCATAGTTGCGTGAGCCTCGGCACACGACGCGTCCACGGCGAGGGCACGCCCAACGTACTCTTCTGCCTTCCCGTAGCCAACATCCGCTGAGAGGACCCCGACCATCAGGCAGTAGGCATCGGCCAGTCCGGTGAGTGCGCGCGCATGGTTCGGCTTGATGGAGATAGCTTCCTCGAAGTATTGAACCGCCTTTTCGCACGCCTGCCTGGTCCTCCTTCCGAGGAAGAGCCTGCCCTTCATGTAGGCGATCCGAGCTCTCGAATCCAGTCCTGCCTCTCTGGTGATTACTCGCTCCTCCTTGGATAGCAGGCGGACCTTGAGAGCCTCAGCGGTGCTACGTGCGATGTCTGCCTGAACCCGCAAGACATCATCGACGTTCCTGTCGTATTGCTCCGCCCACAGATGTGTCTCCTGGGCCACTTTGATCAGCTGGACGACGATGCGTGCACTCTTGCCAGCCTGCTGAACACTCCCCTCCAGCACACTGCCGACCTGGAGTTCATTTCCGATCTCGGCGGCGCTCTTCTTGTTATCCTTGTACTTCAACGCGGTCGTTTGCGCGATAACTTCAAGGCCGGCAACGTTCGAGAGAGTGTAGATCAGCTCCTCGGTCATACCGTCGGCGAGGAGCTGGTTTGTCGGATCTGTGCCGATGCTGACGAAAGGAATTACGGCGACTCGCCGCGTGTCAAAGCTGGCCGATGATCGCTTGGCTGGCTGGCGAGCAATCCTGTCGCGGAGTTCCCGCAGGTCCGAAGAGGGCTCGACATCCAGGCGTTCCTTGAGTTGCTCGGCGCCCGTCTCGAACGTGATGAGCGCCTTGGTTCTTTCCCCCATAGCGGCTTGATACTCCATGAGTTGGCGGATGGTACTTTCACGATGCGACTCGATTCCGAGGACCTTCTCGCAACACGAGATTGCCTGGCGCAGGCGGTCAAGCTTGGCATAACACTCGGCCAGCCGGGATTGGGCGTCAAGGCAGCGACTACGAAGATCTAACCGAGTGACTGCAGCCCATTCCTCGTAGCGGTCCTCTGCGAGGAACTCGCCCCGATACAGCGAAAGAGCCTGATCGAACGCTTCAACTGCTTCAGCCCAACGGCTCTTGTCAGCCAAGCGGTGGGCGTCAAGAATCTTGCGGCTGAACTCAACTACGTCTAGCCACGAATCGGAGTCAGTGTTGAAGGCATAACCTTCGCCGGTGTGCCTGATGTACTGCGAATCGGACCCCTTCTTCAGATTGGGTTCAAGGGTGTGACGAAGCTCGCTGACTCGCGCTTGGATGTTAGAACGAGCGCGGCTGACGTCCGCGTCCGGGAGCAGCGCATCGATCAACTGATCGACCGTGAATACATCCCCCGGAGCAGTCAGCAGAACCTTGAGAAGATCTCGTGTCTTACGCCGTGGCCAGGCTTCTTCGGGGATCGCCGTCCCATCAAGAACGACCTCGAAGGTGCCAAGTACTCTCAGACATAGGCAAGCAGATCGGGCGTCTTTCATCTCGCTTTCCAAGATAGAGTGGTCACCCACTAGCCCGACTTTACCGTGCATATTTCGCAACACAGCATCCCTACAGGGAAAGCGTGACGAATCCTGTATGACCTAACGGGAGGCGTATCGATCTAGGTCAAGGACCTCGTACAGTTCTTGCTGTTCAGGTGACATCGCAC
>JAUWNS010000234.1 GCA_030612485.1 Candidatus Bipolaricaulota bacterium | reverse complement strand
CTTGAACTTGGGGTGAGCAATCCCGATCAGTTCCATCGCCCGCTCTCGCATGTTCTTCCCGTGGAGGTACGCGATCCCATACTCGGTCACCACATAGTGGACGTCGCCACGGGTGAGGGTCACGCCTGCCCCCTCGCTCAGCATGGGAACGATACGAGAGATCTCCCCGCTCTTTGCCGTCGATTGAATAACGAGGATCGATTTGCCGTGAGGAGCCATCACCGCCCCCCGCATGAAGTCGGCCTGCCCACCGATACCGCTGTAGAAGGTACTCCCGATTGACTCCGCCGTTGCCTGTCCGGTCAGATCGATCTCGAGCGCGGTATTGATTGCGGTCATCTTCGAGTTCTGTGCAATGACCATAGGATTGTTCGTGTACTCGACCGGACGGAACTCGATCGCCGGGTTATCGGAGAGGTATTCGTAAGTTTCACGCTTCCCCATACAGAAGGTTGCCACGGTCTTGTTACGATCGATTACCTTCTTCGTATTGTCTATGACCCCTTCTTGCATCAACTCGACGATTCCATCGCTCACAAGCTCTGTGTGCACTCCGAGGTGTCTCTTCCCTTTCAGGTTCTTGAGGATCGCGTTCGGAATTCTTCCGTATCCCGCCTGAATGGTCGCCCCGTCCTCTACCAATCGAGCAACGTACTTGCCGATCTGATGGGACATCTCATCGGGGACTTCCATCTCATACTCAAGGAGCGGTTCATCGTGAGGAAAGATGTAGTTTGCGTCGCTAATGTGGATGAAGCTGTCTCCATGCGTTCGCGGCATCTGTTCATTCACCTGACAGATAACGAGCTTGGCGCTATCAACAGCGGCACGGACGATATCCACGCTGATCCCCAGGCTCATGTAACCGAAGCGATCCGGGGGAGAGGTTTGAACCAACGCGATATCGATCGGAACGACCCCACTGTAGAAGAGGTCTGGAACCTGAGCGAGGAAGATCGCTGTGTAGTCGGCCAATCCCTGGTTGACCGCATCGCGCGTTTGGCCGCTGATAAAGAAGGAATCGAGGCGAAAGTTGCGTTTGACCTCCTCGCGCATGTACGGGGAGACACCAAGCGTCCACAGGTGGAGTACCTCCGCGTCGAAGAACGCCTTGGGGTGAGCCTCCACAAAGCGCACCATTTCATCCACGAGGTACTGTGGTTTCCCGCATCCAGTCCCGATAAAGATCCGATCTCCACGGTGAATCTTGGAGAAGGCAACCTCAGGAGGTGCGAACTTCTCCGGATACGTTTCCTTCAGGCGCGCCAGGGTCGTATTTATGCTGTTATTCCTCATCCTTCCCCTTCTTTACAAAACAGCCGTGGCAAGGGAAACTCCCTCCTCGCTCGACCTCTGTCGCGATGACCGATCCTTTCCTTGCAGCTCCATAGGCAGACTCCAATTCTGCGGCAATCTCACTCCAAACGCAATCATTTTGCAGGCAGCCGATCACCACTCCAGACCCTACCCGTGCCACCACTGATACCGGATGAGCACAGGCTTCTTAGCTGATAAAGGAGAAGACACGATTCATTGCTTTACCTCCCCGGCCCTCCCCTTATCATGTCGCGTTCCCCACTCTTTGCAAAAAAACGCCCTGTTTCGTGCTATAGTGGCTTATCACTTCAATATCGACAAAAGGAGTTCTCATGAAACGTATCTTTTACAGCCTCGCGATCCTCCTCTTGCTTACCCTCCCCGCGTACGGAGAGGCTACCCTATCGGGAAGCGGAGACTTCTCCGGGAGAGCGGTCCTCTCGTTTTTGGGAACGAGCGTCACGGCGACATTCAGCGGGAAGATATCCCTATCTGGAACGTTGACCGATTGTGGGGAGACGATCCCGTTCACCTCCAGTGGGACGATCGGTGGGACTGCAGCTGGTGACAGTGAAACCCTCGCTGGCACAGCCTGGGCGACCCTCATTGCTCACGGCACCCTCCAGACGGGAGAAGCGATAGATATCCGCGGGGGATTTACCATAGATAGCAAGGACCTTTCCTCCCTTAGCGAAACTGCGGGGGCAGGCACTGGAAGCTTATACCTCGTTATCCGCACGCGCGGAACGACGCTCAAGCTCACGGGGCAGATCGAGGGGTCGGCAAGCGGGAGTTTCGTCGCACCGGAGGATCCGCACACGATGGAAGTTGCAGGTTCAGGAACGATGCGCTTTGAAGCCATCTCTCGCACTTCTCCCAAGGAGGATGTCCCCTCCGCTCTCGAAGAGGAGGAAGGCCAACTCCCGTGGGACCTCGCCACCTGGCCAGAGGAGATGTCAGCGCGCCTCTTACACCTACTTGAGGAGCATTTACCTGAATAACGTTCCTCGGACAAGGCGCTGGACAGCCGCATGTACTGCCAGTTGCCTGTCGTTAGTTCTTCACCCTTTCACTGCGTGCAATCTCCATGCAAAGCCCTCCTTGAGGTAAATCAGTGATGTATCAGAGAGCCAGAACCTTTCCTGAGTTCCTAATGATCTCAAAAGGTTGTGCGCCGGTTACCAGGAGCGGATAGAATTTTGATAGCCGTTGTCGCTATATAAGCGGCAGCGTGCACATTTTGTGGAATGAGGGAGTGAGTTATGCAAATCTTGGTGCTTGGTGCGGGGATGATGGGACGGGCGATCGCCTACGATCTCACGCGTCGCGCGGGGATCGATGAGATCATCCTTGCCGACCGCGATCGTACGCTGGCGGAGGAAGTCGCCGATTGGCTACGCGATCGGCGGGTGACGCCCCGCCATCTCGACGTGAGCGCACCGCGAGCGGTACGTGAGTCGATGCAGGGCTGCGCCGTCGCTGTGAGTGCTGTTCCGTATTTCTTCAACCTATCTCTGGCAAGGATAGCTATAAAGAGCAAGACCCACTTTTGCGATCTCGGGGGAAACAACCGCATCGTCGCCGGCGAGCTTGCACTCGATAGTATGGCGAAGGGAGAGGGGGTGACGGTGATCCCCGACTGCGGCCTCGCCCCAGGGCTCGTCAACATCCTCACCGCGGCGGCAATCGAGGATCTCGAAACGGTGCATCGGGTGACAATCCGTGTCGGTGGACTCCCGCAGCATCCGCACCCACCGCTCGATTACCAGATCGTCTTCTCCCCACACGGTCTGTTGAACGAGTACATGGAGCCGGCCACGATCCTCCGCGATGGAGAGATCATCGAGGTCCCCTCCCTCACCGGCCACGAGGAAATCTCCTTTTCCGCCCCGTACGAGCACCTCGAAGCGTTCCACACCTCTGGCGGAAGCTCGACCCTTCCGCAGA
>JAUWNS010000071.1 GCA_030612485.1 Candidatus Bipolaricaulota bacterium | reverse complement strand
CTCGGGGGAGGATCTCCATCTGGTAAGGAATCTTTCGCTTTTCGGCGAGATCCTTCAGCGCCCGTACTAAGCCGGTGTGCGAAATGGAGGCGGAGTCGGCGAGCTTGATCGCCACTCCCTTCCCCAGTTGTGTGATCTGTTGCGCAGGGGATACTCCCGGCATCTCCACGGCGAGGGTCGTGTCGAGTGCGATCCCGATCTGCGGGTGCACGGCGAATCCTGCCACCTGCGCCCCGCGCAGGCCGACCTCCTCTTGTGTCGTCCCCACGAAGTAGAGGTCGCAGTTTATCTTCTTTGCGCGCTTGATCGCCTCGATCGCGATGTACAGTCCGGCCCGATCATCGAGAGCTTTTCCGGAAATAACGTACTCACCGACGATGAAATCCTGCCGGAGGGTGATCATGTCCCCGAGCGAGACGAGCTCTCTCACGCGGTCTTCGGGGAGGCCGAGATCGACGAACAGGTCCTTCATCTCGGGGAGCTTCTTCCGCTCCTCCTCGGTCATGACATGTATCGCTTTGCTCCCAATGCACCCGATCAGGTCCTCGGTCGCGGTGTGGACGATCACCCGCTGCGCGATCAGCGTCTTCGGGTCGAATCCACCAAGGGGATGGAGACGCAAGAACCCGGTCTCCTTTTCGATGAAGCTAACGATGAACCCGATCTCGTCCATATGGGCGGCGATCAACACCACCGGGCCTTCACCCTTTCGGTGAGCGATCAGGTTCCCCAACGGATCGGTCCTCACCGTATCGACGTGATCGCGCAGCGCCTCCTTGATGATCGCTCGGATTCCCTCTTCGTGTCCGGGGATCCCCGCGGCCTCGCTCAAGCGTTTCAGCAGTTCCATGAACCCTCCTTAGTATCTACGTCTCTTC
The DNA here is from genome assembly GCA_030612485.1 of Candidatus Bipolaricaulota bacterium. Next base: position 10,443 of record JAUWNS010000071.1, on the reverse strand, counting down.
GATTGTACCGATCGATGGCGCGTGGTCAATCGCTTGTCGCCACGGGCGAGCACCCTGTATCATAGGCGCATGATCCCGTTGCGCGATTATCGAGAGAGCAAGACGTTCCCGGTTGTCACTGTCGTGCTGATCATTCTCAACCTGCTTGTCTTCTCCTATGAGCTGACGAAGAGCACTGCGGAGACCGAGGTATTAGATGTCGTTGCCTGGCAGGCGCACGGGATGAACTTTGCCGACATATCGAGTCCCATCTCCCGGGTTCGTCTCTCTCCGCGCAACCTCTTCACCTTCGGCTACGGCTTGGTCCCGGGGGAGTTCCTCGGGGGGATCGATCTTCCGCCAACGATCCCGCTACCGATCTGGATCACCCTCTTCACCTCGATGTTCCTTCATGGAGGGCTGTTGCACATCCTCGGGAACATGCTCTACCTGTGGATCTTCGGGGATAACGTGGAGGATGCGATGGGCCACTGGAAGTTCCTTCTATTCTACCTCCTGTGTGGGGTGGCTGCGGCGTTCTCTCAGATGGCTATCTCGCCTCACAGCGCGATCCCACAGATTGGAGCCTCCGGGGCGATCGCTGGGGTCCTTGCCGCTTACTTCCTGTTATTTCCCTACTCGCGTGTCCTTACCTTGATCCCCATCTTCTTCTTCATCCGTCTCATCCGGGTCCCGGCGGTCTTTCTGCTCGGTTTCTGGTTCGTTCTCCAGGTGATTAGCGGGGCAGGCTCGCTGGGGAACGCGGGCGGGGTTGCCTGGTTCGCTCACATCGGGGGGTTCATTGCGGGTGGGCTCCTCGTCTTCGTCTTCAAGCGACGCGGGGTTCCGGTCACCCTTCTGCGCGCGTTCCACCGGAGAGGATAGGAGGATGACCGACAAGTGCTGTCGCAGAGAAAAAAAAGAGGCGTAAGCGCTTCACATCCGCGTTGGAAACTGGTATGATGGAACTTACGGTTTTAGACTGACTGAATAAAGGGGTGATGAGTAATGCGTAGAGGTGCGTTTTTGACGGGTATCGTCGTCCTGTTTCTATTGATCGGGGTCATCGTAGTCGCTGTGAACGGGGACACGATCGAACGAGATCCCATCGTCATTACGAGTAACTACGAGTTTACAACCGAAAATGGCGTGGTAGGTGGTTCGGGGACGCTCGACGACCCATACATCATCGCGGGGTGGAAGATCGATGCCGGCTATAGCGACTATGGAATCCGCGTCCATCGGACGGATCGGGCGTTCATCATCAGAAACGTCACGATCAGCGGGGCTACCAAGGCCGCCATCTCCCTTAGCTACGTGAGGAACGCGCAGGTCGAGACCTGCGATCTCACCGGAAACTGGATCGGGATCACGCTGAGTTTCTCCTCTCTCACCCGCATCAGCCGGTGTCGGATCGCGAGTAACACCGACGGAATCCACTTTTACTTCTCGCACGATAACTGGATCCTGCAGAATATGATCGAGAAGAACGATTACGCTATCTGGTTCCAGGCCTCGAACGAGAACGAGATCATCGGGAACACCCTTGCCGAGAACTACATGGGAATCTACCTCGACTTCGGGTCGGAGGGGAACCTTGTCTACCGTAATACCTTCCTCGATAACATCCACAACGCGCACAGCGTGGATGTGAATCGATGGGATGAGGCCGGCGAGGGGAACTACTGGGCCGATTACTGCGTTGTCGACGCTGACGAAAACGGTATTTGGGACTTTCCTTACGTTGTCCGGAGCGACAGCGATCAGGATAACTTCCCCCTTGTCAACCGCCCGAAGTTGGCGAGTGGTCTGAAGCGCAAGTAGACCTGCTGGAAGATTGTAGGAGCGGTCCGCCCCCTTCACGCGGGCCGCTTCGTTTCTCTTCGATCCAGGGAGAGAGGAAGGGGATGCGATGGCCGCCGAGAAGTTTTCACAGCACGTGAAAGGAGAGATCCCTTACCCGTTGATGCACGTTCTCATCGAAAACATGCGAAGCGGGCAACGGGTCTCGCAGTGTTTCCTCGTCCGTTTGAAGGCTCAACGGGCGACCCGTGCTGGGGATCCCTACCTGGAGATCACTCTTGCCGATCGCTCGGGGACGCTCCCTGCGCGCGCGTGGGCGGAGGCAACGCAGCGGTATGCGTCTCAGTTCGAGGAGGGGGATTTCGTCTACGTTGAGGGGCGGGCCGAGACGTATCGAAACACGCTTCAGATCATCGTGGAGTCGATCCGCCGCCTGGAGACGTACGAACACGATGCTGGGAAGCTCCCGGGGTTCGATCGCAGCCTCCTCGTGCCGACGAGCGAACGCCCGATCGATGAGATGTGGAACGAGCTCCAGGATCTGGTCGCCAGCATCGAGCCCGCTTCCCTCCAGATGCTGACCCGCACGATCCTCACCGACTACGAGACGGAATTCAAGGAGTTCCCAGCGGCGGTTCAGTATCACCACGCCTACGTCGGCGGCCTCCTGGAGCATACCCTGGAGGTGGCGAGTGGGGCCTCTTCCTTTGCCACTAGCCAGCCCGGCCTCAGGATCGACCACGGTCTGGTCACTGCGGGAGCACTCCTGCACGACATCGGAAAGATCGAGGAGTTCAAGAACCCCATCGCCCCATCCTACAGTTTCGACGGACAGTTAATAGGTCACCTCTTACTCGGGCGCGACATGCTTCGTGCAGGGGCGAGGAAGATCTCCTGGGAGGACGAGCACCTCCTGCGCCTACTGGAACACATCATCATCTCCCACCATGGGGAGCTCGAGTTCGGAGCGGCGCTCCTCCCCACGACGGCCGAGGCGCTCGCGGTCTACTACTTCGCCAACCTGTCGGCCAAGCTGCACATGGTGCGAATGCACATCTCCAAGGACGGCGAGCCAGGGGAGTTCACCGATTGGCACAAACTCCTTGGGCGAAAGTTCTTCAAGGGGACGGTAAGCGACGCAATAGGAGAAAGTTCCTAAGGTTTCTCTGCGGGTTCTTGCAGCCCGGGAATCCCCATGTTCAGTGCTGTCTCCGCTATATTGAAGGCGTAGTCGCGGATACGGAGAAGACTGTCGAAGATGGTCCCTAATGGTTGCGCGTTCTCCTCTCCCTTGGCGAGGCGGACTCGCTCTTCCCACTCCGGGGTGTGGTCACGCGTGCTCAAAACCCGATCCGCCATAATCAGATCGGCGTTCAAGAACGCCTGCACACTCTCTTCGACCGCGGTACGCGCTGCGGTGGCGAGGGCGTCGATCTCCGCGATCGCTGAGGGGGGAAGCGGCGCGGTGAGCGAGGGGACCGTGCGCGAGATCTTGCCCGCGTGATCCCCGATCCGTTCGAGAATCTTGGCGACACCGTGGTACTCGTGGAAGAGGATGCGACTCATCCCGATCTCCTTCTCGAGCAAGAGGTCGCGCAACAACAGGCCTAGCTCGCGCGACATGACACGCGTCAGTCGGTCAGCCTCGGCGTCGCGCTCAACTACATCCTTTGCGAGGTCGATGTCCCTATTGATGAACGCGCTCACCGCATCGCAGAGCATCGCCTGCGTGATGGCGAAGATCCGCTTGAGGCTCGTCGCAGCAGCGAAATCCCGCATCCGCACCAAGCAGTGGAGGACGATCCTATCCTTAGCCTCGTCCATGATCTCAAGTCCTACGAGCGACTGGGCGGCCTGACGCACCGCGCGGCGCTGCGTGGGGGTGATCCGCGCCCCGTTCATATCGATTACGTCGAACCCGGTGATGTAGCAGGAGATGATCGCCCGCTCGATCCACAAGGGATCCTTATCCTCGAGGGAGAGGGAGACCCTATTCTCCCCCGCGAGCGTTGGTGGTACGAGGAGGAGACTCCCGGTTGCGTTCTCCTCGAGGGAGATCTCCGCTCCACGCCCGACTTTCATCCGGGTTGCCCATTGCTTGGGAAGGGTGACGAAGTACGTCCCCCCTCCGGTCAGTTGAACCTTTCGTTTATTCATAGCACCATCCGTTTCAGTATAGACGAAAGGGGAAGTTTATACAAAAAGGCCGCGGAAGCGCGTTGCGTCCCATGCACAGCTCCCTATAATTTAGCGGCATCACAGACTATCAGACCGGAGGAACGTTCCATGACCCGAACCGATTACTGCACACACCTTTTCGCTAAGGACGTTGGCCGCAGGGTGACCCTCTGCGGTTGGGTGAAACGCCGCCGCGACCTGGGCGCGCTCACGTTTGTCGATCTGCGCGACAGCTCGGGCGTGATCCAGCTCCTCTTCCCCGGGGAGGATCCAAACCTCGCCGAGGCGCACACCCTGAACCGAGAGGACGTGATAATGGTCATTGGCACGATCGCTCCTCGCAGTAAGGGGAACGTGAATCCGGAGATGGCGACAGGCGAGATCGAGGTTCAGGTGGAACACTTGGAAGTCCTCAACCGCTCGCTCACCCCTCCGTTCCTCACCGAGGGGGACGGATCGGACACGACCGAGGATACTCGTTTGCGGTACCGCTACGTAGACCTGCGGCGAGAGCGGATGCAGCAAAACCTGATCTTGCGCCACCGTGTCCTCCACGGGACCCGCAACTACTTCTCGGACCGGAGGTTCATCGAGATCGAGACTCCGTTTCTCACCAAGTCAACCCCGGAGGGCGCGCGCGATTTCCTCGTACCGAGCCGCTTCTCGCCCGGATCGTTCTATGCCCTTCCCCAGTCGCCGCAGCTCTTCAAGCAACTGTTCATGATCGGGGGAGTCGACCGCTACTTCCAGATCGTCAAGTGCTTCCGCGACGAGAACCTCCGCGCCGATAGGCAACCCGAGTTCACCCAGCTCGACCTGGAGGTCTCCTTCCCACAGGGGAAAGAAGAGATACTGGATCTCGTAGAGGGGATGTTGAGAACGGTCTTCAGTGAGGTGTTGTCGATCGCTCTCCCTAATCCGTTCCCGCGACTGTCCCACGCGGAGGCGCTTGCGCGCTACGGGTCCGATAAGCCAGATCTGCGCTTCGGAATGGAGATCCACGACCTATCTCACATCGTGAGAGAGAGCGATTTCCGCGTCTTCACCGAGGCGATCGAGCGTGGGGGAAAGGTCGCGGGGATCGTCGCCTCCGGGTGCGCAGGTTACTCACGGTCGCGGATCGACCGCTTGCAGGAGGTCGTAAGTGATGCCGGAGCTAAGGGTCTCTCCTTCATCAAGATCGGGGATGAGATTGTCTCCCCTCTCTCCAAGTTCCTCGCTCCACCAACGCTGGAGGCGATCGTACAGGCTTTCCATGCAAAGGAAGGGGACCTCATCCTCATCCTCGCTGGGGAGGAGATCGACGGAGCGTTGGGATCGCTCAGGTTGGCCGTCGCGCGCGATGAGGGACTGATGCAAGAGGGATGGAACTTCCTGTGGGTGACGGACTTTCCCCTCTTTGGGCTCGATGAAGAAGGGAATATCACGAGTGAGCATCACCCGTTCACCTCCCCGCGCGAGGATGAACTGGATCGTATCGAGACGTCGCCGCTCGATGTCCTGTCGGACGCGTACGACCTTGTGCTGAACGGGGTCGAACTCGGGAGCGGGAGCATAAGGATCCATTCGCGAGAGCTTCAGGAGAGGATCTTCCGTGTCATCGGAATCTCCGAGGAAGAGGCGGACGCACGGTTCGGGTTCTTCCTCAAGGCGCTCGAGTACGGGGCTCCCCCGCATGGTGGGTTTGCCCTTGGCATCGATCGACTGGTGATGATGATGGCGCATGAGGAATCCCTGCGTGACGTGATCGCGTTCCCCAAGACCACGACCGGACTCTGCCCGTTGACCGAGGCACCGATGCCGGTCGATAGCGTCCAGCTGGAGGACCTGGGAATACGCCTGCGTGAGGACGCGTGAGCGCGGTGCAGCGGCGGCGGATCCTTCTTGGTGGGGTCTTCGTTGTGCTGTTCGGCATCTTGTTCGTGTTGATCGGCGGGTTGAACAGCACCCCCTTCTTACCGGGTAAGCCCCTTCCGAACCCGTTTACAGCAGTAGATATCGCCCCATTTGCCGGAACGGCCTCACAGGGGGAATGGGGAATGAACGCTGTCCGTCTCATCGTGCAGATCCTGTTCATCCTCGCGCTCGTCGTGATCGTGATCTTCGCTATCATCTCCTCGGAGTTCCGCTGGAGACTGCTCACCGTTGCGCTCATCTGCGTGGTGGTCCTCGCCATCCTCTCTCAGATTGAGATCAAGCAACGCGGCGACCAGGTGAGGATGCGAGAGCAACCCGATATCACCTTTGGGGAGCCTCCTCCCCCTGTCCCACCAGTGCAGGTGGAGATTCCGGACGCGAGAGCGACCGATTGGCTCATGGTGCTGACCGCCCTTGGGAGCGCTGCGGTCTTGACTGGTGTCGGGCTCTTCCTCCTCCTGCGGGTCTATCCGGCATTCCAAAAACGGAGGACGGAACGAAATCTTCTTCTCGATGAGCTTGGCCAACGTGCTCACGAGGCGGTAACTAGGATTCGCGCTGGGGATGACCCCCGTGTGGCGATCCTCCGCTGCTACAAGGAGATGAGCGAGATCATCAGCAGAGAGGAACGAATCCCGAATTTCTCGTACTTCACCCCGCGCGAGTTTGCCGAGCGACTGCGCTCCAGCGGGATGATGGTAGCGCACGTCGACCGCTTGACCGCGATCTTCGAGCAGGTCCGTTACGGAGGGCGCCCGGGCGGAGTGTTCGTCGATGAAGCGATCGCCTCCCTGGAGGCAATCGAGGAAGCTTACAGCGGACGGAGGGTGGAATGAGGGCGAAGAGAGTGATCTTCATCATTATTGGGACTGTTCTGATGGTTGCGATTACCCTCCTCTTCCTCTTCCCGCTGCGGGATTTCGTCCGCGTCGGCCTAGTCGAGCCGCTGATCACAGCCTATTACATCGCTCGTTGGTACCTTCACCGCCTCCCGCAGCTACTTTTGTGGGCGGGGCTCGTCCTCGGCGCGTCCTACTTCCTCTTCCGCGCGTATTACCGGGCCTTCCCCCACGCTAAACAACGCGTGGCCATGCAACGCATCACTCCCCTGGGGAGCGATCTCGAATGGTTGCAGCAGATAATAGCGCGCGCGCGTAAACACTCGTTCTCACGGCGGCAGATCGCGAGCAACCTGGTGCACACAACGGTGCGGCTGATCGCCCGGCGTGAGGGGCTCTCACTCGATGAAGCCCGCGATCGGTTTGAGACCTTCGAGTGGTGCGATGACTATGTGGTTAGGGACTTCTTCCGCTATCGTCGGCTTCACTATGGGTGGAGGGCTGGCGTCAATTTTTCCGACAAGCTACAACGGACGATCTCGTTTCTAGAGCGTTATCAACAGGGGGGTATAGATGAAGTTAAATGATGTAGGTAAGCACGCACGCGCGATCATCGATGAGGTGGAGCGCGCGATCGTCGGCAAAGAAGAGGTGTTGGAGCAGGTGATGGTTGGGATCCTTGCCGGCGGGCACATCCTGTTCGAGGACTACCCAGGCCTTGCGAAGACGCTGATCGCCCGCAGCTTTGCGCAGACCCTCGGACTCGATTTCAAGCGCATCCAATTCACTCCCGACCTCCTCCCGAGCGATATCACCGGATCGCACATCTTCGACCGCAATACGAGTAAGTTCACCCTCGTGGTCGGCCCGATCTTCGCGCACATAATCCTCGCCGACGAGATTAATAGGGCGACCCCGAAGACGCAGTCGGCCCTACTAGAAGCGATGCAAGAGTCTCAGGTGACGATCGACGGGGAGAGCCATCCTCTCCCTCCGCCGTTCATCGTCATCGCGACCCAGAACCCGATTGAGTACGAAGGGACGTTCCCGTTGCCCGAGGCGCAGCTAGATCGGTTTATGATGCGCCTTGCCGTGGGCTACCCCGATCTCGATGGAGAAGTGGAGATCCTCCGCCGCCGGCGCGAGCGAAAGGTGGATGAGATCGAACTCTCCCCGGTGAGTAACAAAGAAGAACTACTGGCGATGCGCGCCGCTGTAGAGGAGGTCTTCGTCGAACCGGACATCGAGTCATACATCGTCTCCCTCGTCTCGAAGACGCGCACCGACTCCAACGTCTACGTGGGGGCGAGCCCGCGCGGCTCACTCGCCCTGTTGAAGCTTGCCCGTGCGCACGCCGCCCTTGTTGGTCGCGACTACGTCCTCCCGGATGACGTCAAGGAGTTCGCGATCCCTGCGCTGGCGCATCGGCTCATTCTCAGCCCGGAGCTCTGGTCGAAGCGGATCACCGCCATCGATGTTGTGGAGAGCATCCTCCGCCGCGTTCCCGTTCCCAAGGTCGATTGAAGTGTCCTCACGCAGCAAGCTTGCCCTCACCTCTGGGATAGCGATCGGGCTGATAGTCGTGGGAATACTCGTCCACGATGGGCGTCCACTGGTACTATCGCTTCCGTTTCTCCTGTACAGCGCCGCCCTTCTGCTTCTGGAAGAGCCAGCAACTTCATTATCCCTGGGGATCGAGCGAACGCTCGATCCCAGCCGTATCGAAGAAGGGGAGGAGATCCGCGTGATCCTCTCCGTGGAAAATCACGGAAAGGCGATTCCCACCGTTGGACTGAGCGATCGCCTACCAGCGGAGGCCACAGTTAGCGATGGGGAGGGTACCTATCTCGGCCCCCTCGCAGAGGGAGGACGGATCACCCTTCGCTACACCATGCACGTGGGGCGTGGCGATTACACCCTTCCTGGGGTGGATGTGACGACCTACAGACGGCTCGCACTCTCGCCGACGAGGACCTTTATCGCGTGTGAGGACCACTCTCTCGTCCTCCCTCACGCGGAGCGCCTCGAAGAGATCGAGATCCGTCCGCGCCGGACGCGCGCCTACGCCGGTATCGTTCGGTCGAACCGCGGTGGGAGCGGACTCGACTTCTTCGGGTGCCGCGCCTATGCAACAGGGGACGAACTCCGACGCATCAACTGGCGGGTCTATGCCCGGCGCGGGGAGCTTGTCGTGAACGAGTACGAACAGGAGAGGATAGCTGACGTCTCCGTCCTTCTCGATGCACGCGAGCGGGTCAATACCCACGTTGGGGAGGACGAATCCTTTACCTACGCGGTGCGGGCGGCGGCGAGCGTTGCCTCCCTCTTCCTCAAGCAGGGGAACAACGTCGGCCTTCTTATCTACGGGGACTACCTCAACTGGACCTTCCCCGGGTACGGGAAGAAGCAGCGCGAGAAGATCATTGACTCCCTGGCCCACGCAAAGACCAGCGATAAGGAGATCTTTGAGGACCTACGTTTCGTCCCCACTCGCCTCTTTCCTCCTCAATCACAGCTCATCCTGGTGAGTCCGCTTGCCGGAGAGGACGATGTGGAAGTCCTCGGAATCCTAAGGGCGCGCGGCTACGAGATCATACTGATCGTTCCCGACCTCCTTCCGCTCGAACTCGAAGGGCTTCCCCCGGATGAGGATCGCGACCTCGCCCGTCGCATCATCACGCTGCGCCGCAATCTCCTCCTGTCGACCCTCTCCGGGATAGGGGTGCGGGTTATCGACTGGGACGTCACAGAACCCCTCTCTTATCCGATCAGTTGGGGATTATCCCGGCGCGGAAGGAGGCTCGGATGAATCTATACTCGCTCCTATGCACCCTCCTCGGAAGCGCTATCCTGAGCGTAGCTGGCTTCCTCAGCGGTTCCCTCTTCCTCGGCATTGCAGGGATCGTCCTCATGTGCCTGAATATCATTCTCGTTGGATGGGATGCAGGGGATCGGGCGCGAAATATCTCTCTCCTCCTCGGATCGATCCTTGCCCTAATAGAGGTCCTGTATGGAGGGAGGACCATCCTTCTAGGTGGGGGGCTGACCCTGATCCTGATCGGCTGGGAATTCTCCTACGCCACCCGAATGATCGCCCCCTTCTCCGAGGAGGCGAGGAGCCGCTTCGCAAAAAAACACCTGTGGCAGATGCTTCTCCTCGGTACGATCGGGGTCTTGCTGGCCGCGCTTGCGCTCCAGGTTCACATGCGCTTAAACTTCCACCTCGCCCTCTCCCTTGGACTGGGCATCCTCCTCCTCCTCGCACTCCTGTTGCGCAGCATCGCTCAACCCAAGACCAAAGGCCCGGCTAGCCACGGCTAGAAACTAGGAGGAGAGACAAGATCGGGAAATTGGGAAGTTAAAATATCCGATTTTGGAGAGCTTCATCATCTATAAACCCTGGCAGTGCAGTCAGTCTTGACGATGTAAGAAAAAAGAGGTACTATTTCTTACATCACCGGAGGCAAGACGATGCCTAAAAGCATTAGCAGCAGGGTCTTAAGTAAGATCTATGGCATGGGTAGGGGTTGGGCATTCTCTGTAATCGATTTCTCGACCTTCGGCAGCCGTTCAGCCATCGATGTCGCACTGCATCGACTTCTCAATAAAGGAACCATCCGAAGGGTCGTTCGTGGCATCTACGACTACCCGCGCCAGAGCGACATGCTGGGAGGCGAGCTGAGCCCAGACATTGACCAAGTCGCTCGGGCCCTCGCCCGCAAGTTCG
>JAUWNS010000196.1 GCA_030612485.1 Candidatus Bipolaricaulota bacterium | reverse complement strand
CGATTCACGTTGGAACAGTTTGGCCCTTCTCACTTTATCAAACCCGGTGCGATAAACGATGAAGACCGGGAAATTGTCAAGTGCGGCTTAGAGCGAGCAGAGGAAGTCCTTGCTTCAGGGAACTACGACCTTGTGATCCTCGATGAGATCAACGTTGTCCTCGATCTTGGGATGGCAAATCTCGAAGACATCGTCTCTATGTTGAAAAAGAAGGCTCCCCACTCCGAGGTGATCCTAACTGGTCGCGGTGCTCCAAGAGGGCTCATCGATTTTGCAGATCTCGTTAGCTGTGTGAATGACGTAAAGCACCCGTTCAACACGGGAGTATTGGCCCGCCTGGGAGTTGAGTACTAGACTGAAGTTCGAAGAGTTCCTGAGATTGAAACGGGGACCTTTTTCAGTATGCAAACTGTGCGATCGAGATCCTCCTTCCCCTGAGAGGACCTTAGACAGACCATCCAGCGATTAAGAATGATTTTCTCGCCTATTCTCTCTTTTTACAACAGCCACGAAAAAGGCCCTGCCTTTGCTTGACTGGCAGGGCCCATCGTTTTTACATGATGTATCTCACATTATATGTCGCTCTTTACATGAAGATCGGGTAGATCGGGAAAAGCGAAGCGAAGACGAGCGCGATCACGCTCATCAGCTTGATCAGGATGTCGAGCGACGGGCCGACTGTGTCTTTTAGCGGATCCCCGACGGTGTCGCCGGTGACTGAAGCAGCGTGCGCTTCGGAGTTCTTGCCGCCGAAGTTGCCCTCCTCGATGTACTTCTTGGCGTTATCCATTGCACCACCCGAGTTGCCGCAGAAGATGGCGAGCTGAATCGCCGACAGGAGAGTCCCTATAAGGAACCCTCCGAGGGCGTAGCGCCCGAAGATCAGCCCGAAAGCGATCGGAGTGACGACAGCGATCATCGCCGGGAGGAACATCTTGTGCAGTCCTCCATGGGCGGTGATGCTGATGCACTTATTGTAGTCGGGCATCTCTTCACCGGTTAAGATCTTCGGGCTATCTTTGAACTGGCGGCGAACCTCCTCGACGAGGACCCCGGCTGTGCGGCTGACCCCGCGGATGAGGAGGGCGGAAAAGACATAAGGAACCATCGCTCCGAGCATCAGACCAGCGATAACGAACGCCCCGACCTGGATCGGGTTTCCCGTGGGGGAGAACTGCGCCGCGATCTGTCCGACGATTGGCAGTTGTGGTTGGACGACTTGCGATGCGCTCCCGATCGCCGACCACATGAAGGCGGCGATCAGGCCGAGGGCGGCGAAGGCGGCCGATCCGATGGCGAACCCTTTTCCGATGGCTGCAGTGGTATTCCCGATAGAATCGAGTTTATCCGTCTTCTCGCGCACCTCAGGTGGGAGCTCGGCCATCGTTGCGATTCCACCCGCGTTATCGGCAATCGGTCCGTAGGTATCCACGGCGACTGTCATCGCAACGAAGGAGAGCATCCCCATTGCGGTGAAGGCAACTCCGAGGAGTCCGCCTAGCTGGTAGGCCCCGATCGTTGCCGCCGCAATGATGATCCCTGGCAATAAGGTGCTAATCATCCCTAACGCCATCCCCTCAGTGACCGCGATCGCTGGGCCGTCCTGGTTCATCCTGGAGAGCTCACGCGTCGGCTTGTAGTCAGTCGACGTAAAGTACTCAGCGGAGAAACCGATGGCTATCCCGGCGACCAGGCCGAGAAGGACCTCACCGAAGATGTTGAAGCCAATGGGAGAGAGCCAGCAGAAGAGGAACGTGGTCACTGCGGTAAGGATCGCGGCCAGGCGTGTACCGTTCATCAGCACCTGTTGCATCCCCTCTTGGCGCTTGCTGAACCGGATGTAAAGTATCGCCAGGAGGCTCGAGAAAAGACCACCGGCAACGATCACTAGAGGTGTCATTAGGACCCACCAGTAGTCGGCCTCGCTCAAGCCAGCGGTAAATCCAAGCTTCTGGATGAGTCCTTGGATGCTTGCATTGCCCCGTCCCACATAGATGTAGAGGGCCATGACGATGACGGAGATGATCGCTCCGACGAACGATTCCAGAAGGTCGGCGCCCAATCCGCCAACATCGCCCACGTTGTCGCCGACATTATCAGCGATTGTCGCCGGGTTGCGTGGGTCGTCCTCGGGGATGTGCATCTCTACCTTGCCGACCATATCCGCAGCCATATCCGCTGCCTTGGTGTAGATCCCGCCACCGACACGATCGAACAGGGCGACAAGGGAGGCCCCCATTGAGTAGGCGCTGACGATCAGCGCTCCGCGGATGAAGTTGACCCCCATTGATTTAACTCCGAATAGGAACCGCGTCTCGATATGCAGCGTGCTCGGTTCGTACCACTTACGGAAGAGGACCACGATTATGACGAGCCCTCCTAGTGCCAGACCAGCTACGGAGAGGCCCATGACGCTTCCGCCGGAGAAAGCAACATTGAGCGCGTCCTTGAACGACTTGCGCGCCGCGTGAGTCGTGCGGGTGTTGGCGTGGGTCGCTGCGTTCATCCCGATGAACCCGGCGGCCATCGAGAGGAGCGATCCAATCCAGAAGGCTACCGCAATCTCCCAGTAGAAGAGAATCCATAGAGCAGCGCCGATGATGAGCATCGTGATTCCCATCACCCGCGCCTCTTCCAGCATGAAGGTAAACGCACCCGATCGGATGTAGCCCTGCAGTTCCTTCATCCGGTCGGTTCCCTGTGCTTTGCGCACCACCGAGCGGTTAAACAGGAACGCACTCAAGAGCGCCAGCACTGAAATTACAGCTGGTATGGCAATTAGAGCAGTCATGTTGCTACAAGCACCCCTTTTTTGATATGTTTTTCCTCCGCCAGCTTCGACAGGGAAGCCAGCCTGGAAAACAACGTACTATTGCGATTTTCTTTCCTTTCTTGTTCTGGAAAAAGGCTGTGCTATTCTAGCACACACGCTTTCTACCTGCAAGGGATATGCTCTTGCTGTTCGATAGACCCTAATGGGGATCGTGCTCCCGGCGATCGGCCCTTCCCAGGAGGACATCTGTCTTCTATCCAGCCGACAAAGTTTTATCTCAACGGCTACCGCAGTCTCTAACGCTTGATCTATTCACGGTTATCCTTGAGCCACTGAACCGAGAATAAAAAGGAGGAACACCATGAAGAAAGCGCTGTCCATAGCACTTGTAGGGGCCTTATCGCTCTTCCTCTTCCTGGCAACCGGTTATGCACAAGAGGAGGTGTCGGTCCCCGAATTGCTCGATCAGGAGCTTGCTGCGCTGGATGCAGTCTTCGGCGACCTGCAATCCTTCATGGGTGAGCTGGTGGTTGAGGTGAAGGGAAATATGGGGGACATCGATGACCTGAAGGATATCGTTCAAGCCATCTCCATCGAGCTTAAGGCCGCGGAAGGTAAAATCATCGGCTTGCGCGATGATTTTGATGGAATGGCTGAGTGTTGTGCCAGATTGGCGGCGGAGATTGTCGACACGCAGGCTAACTTGGCCACGCTGACCGATCAAGTGGCTGCTCTCATCGCCGACTACAACACCTTTAAGGATTCCATCCTCGCTGACATCTCCATGCTTCAGAAGAGTCAGGATGCCTTGGCTACCCGCGTGCAGGTCCTCGAGGATCAGGATGTGGGAACGTTCAAGAATAAGGTGCTGCAGCTCGAACGCTCGATGAGCGCCCTGTCAATCAAGATCGACAATAATCGGGCCAAGTTTGAGGGGTTCGACCAAGCGATAGCCTCTTTGGCGAGTGAAGTCGAGATAAATCGGAGTGGTGTCCTCGCTAACATGAACCTCCTTGAGGATCATGAGATCCGGATCTCCGGGCTTGAAGGGGGGACACAGCTCGCCGCTCTTGAAGAGCAGGTGAACACTCTCTACTTCATCTCGACCGTCGCTCTCCTTGCGGGAATCGGCGCACTCATTTGGGGATTCCTGGGAGGAAGTTAGACTCCAAAATGGGATGAGGGGGATAAAATCGTTGAGAGGGACATTTCTCGTCCCTCTCTGTTTTTTGCTATTGTACGTAACAGAAGTTATATTAGTAAACTTACCACGAGGGGGGTGCGATGGAGAGCTTGGGAAGGCGGTTACGCCATCTTCGGATTGAGAGCGGGGGGAGCAAGCGAATGGTGGCGGAGAAGCTCGGTGTTTCGATCCCCTCGATCATTCGTTGGGAAGAGGAGATTGCGCAGCCGAACGACTACAACTGCTACAAGATAGAGCGATTCCTCGCAGAAGGGGTCGCTTCTCCTGT
>JAUWNS010000131.1 GCA_030612485.1 Candidatus Bipolaricaulota bacterium | reverse complement strand
GTCTCGTGTGATCAGTCCAGGGACAGCCGCATCTGGGTCTGCGTAGTAAAACCTTCCTTGCACGAGCGCACTCGCGCAGTTTCCCACTCCGATGATTGAAGTCCTGATCTCTTTCATCTTCCGCCTCCTTCTTTATTTGATGAAATCTTTAAAGATAGCAGAAAAATCATCATACCAAGCTCCCGAAAAGAACCGTCTATATCGCTAGGTGGACCCGCTACGACTCACACAGACATACGAACAACAGCACTGGATAACCTGAGATGGTGGCGAACTGACCTTCCGTGTTCGCGAAAGGAAGTTCGCTCCGAAGCTGTAAACCCTGTTCATCAGAGGATCATTCCCGACACCCTGAATAGTAGAGTGAAAAGAGGGGAAAATCAAGGAAACGAGGACGACGTAGAGGTGCTCCCTCATGGTGCTCTCCCCTGTTGCCACAGCGCCTGGAAGAACGCTTCATAGGGAGCGGCGACATCAGGAAGGTTAATGAACGCGAGGTCGACCTCGTTGTTCCGTTCCAGGGAGTAGTAGTTCCAGTTAGTCGAGCCGAGGATAGTGGATGCTCCGTCGACGATCACCAGTTTCGCGTGCGTGGTCTCATCGGGGTCGTCCATCCTGACCTCCACCCCGTGACGCTGCAGGTAGCCGGCCGCCTCCAGGTTCGCCTCGGCCGATTCTCTGTAGAAGGAACAATCATCCATGAGGACCCGCACATCCAATCCCCGGGAGACCGCGGCTATCAGTTCCTTCAAGATCTCGTTTCCCTGGCTCTCCTGATAACCTGAATAGTGAGAGATGCGGTACATCACGACGTGCACCGATCGCTGCGCGCCCCGGAGAAGCTCGATGAGAACGCGCCCGTAGTTCGCGGTCCCCACCGTCTCGGGAAGCGCGACGATGAGTGGCTCTTCGTCGTTCAAGGGCGGGAGATCGAGCTTGATCCCATTCTCGATGAGGCGGCCGGTCCACAGTCGATCGAAGTAAGATGCGAAGACCTCCCCCACCTTCGCATCCTCCACGATCACGTCCGCCTGTTCCTGCTCGGTGAAGGCGTAGCGATTCCAGTTAGTCGAACCGAGGATCACGACCCGACGATCGACTACGACCAGCTTGGAGTGGGTGGTCACCGCAGGGTCGTCAAACCTGGCCTCGATCCCGTGCGCGATCAGATAATCAATCGTCGGCCGGTTCTTCTCGGTGATCGACGGGGCCCAATCACTTTGATCGAGGAGGACACGCACCGCGACCCCACGGGAAGCGGCCGCCAGGATGTTGTCCCACAACGGGTTCTCCTCCAACCGCGCATCGGAGAGTAAGAGATCGATCGAGCTCTCCGCCGCGTCGAATGCGTCCTCTACACCCTGACAATAGGTGCATTCCCCAGGGCGACCGATCAAGGGAAGAACGAGGGTCTCCGCAACGATTCCCACCCCGATTGCCACCAGGATAAGAAATAACAGAATCCCTTCACGAACGGCTCGGCATTGCACTCGTTTACACATCTGCGATAGAATCTTACCCGGAGGACAACAATATGGTCAATAAACTGAATAGCAATCAACTTCGTTGTACGTGCGACCCGAAGAAGTTCGCCTTTAAGACGACCGCCGATCTTGATCCGCTCGATCGGATCATCGGGCAGGAACGCGCCATAGAGGCGCTTAAGCTTGGCTTAGGAATTAAGGACGCCAAGAACCGTTATAACATCTACGTCGCTGGAGGCCCAGGAACCGGGAAGATGTCGGCAGTGGAGGATTTCCTGAGCCGCGCCAGCAAGGATGAGCCGAAACCGCCCGACCTGTGCTACGTGCACAACTTCACAACCCCCTACAACCCCCATTACCTCGAGCTTACCGCAGGTATGGGGACCCGGTTGCGCAAAGACATGGAGCAGTTGATCGTGCGTCTCAAGCGTGATATCCCCAAGGTCCTAGCATCCGACGAATTCAAGGCTCGCAGCAAGAAGATCAGCGAACGTTTCGTCGAGAAGCGCTCCAAGCTGGCAGACGATATGGAAGCAAAGTCCCGTGAACTTGGTTTCGCCATCCAGCGCACCCCGATCGGTATCAACACCCTTCCCCTGCAGGAGGCGGGAGAACCGCTCAGCCAGGAGGAGTACGCCGCCCTTTCCGAGGAAGAACGCTCCCAAATCCGCGAGAAGCAGAGCCAGGTGCAGACGATCATCCAAGAGAACCTACAGGAGATCGCCCATGTAGAGGAGGAGCGAGAAGCGGAGATTAAGAAACTCGCCAAGGAGGCGGTCTTATTCACCATCGAGCCGCGGTTCGATCAACTGAAGTCACGCTACGGAGAGCTCCCTAAGGTGCTCTCCTTCCTCGAGGCCGTCAAGGTGGACATCGTCGAGCACCTGAAGCAGTTTCAGGACGGGGGAAAGAACAGTGGACAGAAGATGCCCTTCCCCTTCCCTGTCTCGCAGTCCGACCCGTTCAAGCGCTACTACGTCAACGTCCTGGTCGATAACTCGAAGACGGAAGGCGCACCAGTGATCGTGGAGCAGAACGCTACCTATACCAATCTGTTCGGCTCGATCGAACGGCGCGTACAGATGGGAGTCGCCACCACCGACTTCACAATGATCAAGCCAGGGTCGCTTCACCGAGCCAACGGGGGCTACCTGGTCCTGAACGCGAACAACCTGTTCCGCGTCGGCCTCTCCTGGGAAGCGTTGAAGATCGCTCTCAAACGGGGGGAGATCCGGATCGAGGATCCGCTACAGATGCTCGGTTATGCCACCACTGAGGGGCTGAAACCGGAACCAGTTCCGTTCGGGCTGAAGATTGTCATCATCGGGAACCCGCAGATCTACGAGCTCCTTCACTACTATGATGAGGATTTTCCCAAACTCTTCAGTGTGAAGAGCGACTTCGGCACCGAGATGGAACGAACCCCTGAACATGAACAGGAGATCGCACATTTCCTTCGCGCCCGCTGCAAGGAAGAACAGACTATCCTCCCCTTCGACCCGAGTGGGGTAGCGAAGATCGTCGAGTACTCCTCCGAACTCGCCGGCGACCAGAAGAAGCTCTCCTGTCGGTTTGGAAACCTAACCTCTATTGTCAAGGAGTCCTCCTACTGGGCACGCACCGAGGACTCGCCGTATGTCACTGGCAAACACGTCCACCTCGCACTTGCGAAAAAAGATGATCGCCGCAACCGGATCGAGGAGAAGATCCGCGAGATGATCGCCCGCGGCCAGATCCTCGTTGATACCACGGGAGAGAAGGTCGGCCAGGTAAACGGACTGGCCGTCCTCCAGCTCGGAGACTATGCGTTCGGGAAGCCATCGCGGATCACGGCGTCGGTCCACACCGGGAAGGGAGGGATCGTGGACATCGAGCGTGAGGCCGAACTAGGAGGACACACGCACACCAAGGGGATCATGATCCTAAAAGGGTTCCTCGGTGAGCGGTTCGCGAGTAAGAAACCGCTCAGTCTATCGGCCAGCCTCGCTTTCGAGCAGAGCTACTCGATGATCGACGGGGACAGCGCATCGAGCACAGAGCTCTACGCCATCCTCTCCAGTCTCTCCGACCTTCCGATCAAACAAGGGATCGCGATCACCGGATCGATCAATCAGAAGGGGGAGATCCAACCGATCGGCGGGGTGAACGAGAAGATTGAGGGCTTCTTCAAGGTCTGCCAGGTCAAGGGAGCCACAGGGGAAGAAGGGGTGCTGATCCCGGTACAGAATATCGACAACCTGATGCTCGCAGAAGAGATAATCGACGCCGTTAAGGCAGGAAAGTTCCACATCTACCCTGTAGCGAGCGTCGAAGAAGGGATCGAGATCCTAACCGGCATCCCCGCTGGGACCATGCAAGAGGACGGCACCTTCCCGGAGGAGACGGTATTCGCCCGCGTAGCAGAACGGCTGGAAGCGATCCGCCGGGCCTTGAAGGAAGAGAAAAAGGAAGACGAAAAGGAGAATGAGGAATAGGCATCGGCTCCGGTCCTTATGGGCTTGGCTTTGAGCCGAGAGCTGATCACTGACGACTGAAACCTGAACGCTCGATTCCCTTTCTTCGTGCGCTACGGTACTCAGCCCAGTAGAATGACGACAAGCAACGATCAACGAGGTGCATCATCACGATGAAGGTTAAATACGTCTTTATTCTTGTTCTGCTCGCAGGCCTGTTCGCTCTCGGCGGCTGCCTGTTCACCAGCGGCCCACGTGCGGAATTCAGCGCCGCTCCCCAGTTTGCCTTTCCCCCGCTCACCGTCCACTTCGACGCCAGCGCCTCACAGAGTCCCAATGGGAATATCACCTCCTACGCGTGGAACTTCAAAGATGGCTCGACCGGTACCGGAAAACAGGTCACCCACACCTTCTACGAAAAGGGAGTCTACCCCGTAATCCTTACCGTCACCGACTCGACCGGCGCAGTCGGTGCGATCACGCATAATGTAGAAGCGCTCAATCACGCCCCGCAGGCCGAGTTCGGAGTCTGGCCCCATATACCACAAAGGCTGACAGCAACTGAATTCGACGCATCTGGCTCATACGATGAAGATGGATACATCGACGAGTGGCTCTGGTCCTTTGGCGACGGAGCAACAAGCAGCGGGGAAGTTGTCCAACACACCTATGAGCTAGCAGGCTCTTACACGGTCCGTCTCACCGTGATCGACGACAACGGGAAATCAGGCTTCCTCACCAAGGTCATTAAGATCGGCGGCTGCAACACCTGCGGGTAAGAGCATGAAGCCCGATTCAGTCCTCCATAGTGCCTATTCCGCACCCCTTTTTTGATGCCTTGTCCTTTCGAGTTTTCGAGTGGGTAGTAACGTCTAAGGCTCCTCACACTCTAGGCAAGGTACGGGACAGAGAGATCTCGTTTTCCGTCAATTTTTCCTGTCTTCTGCTTTTCTTGGCGTTCTTTGCGTCTTTGCGAGAGACACAAGCTTTTCCTCTCGCCCGCTCGCTATGCTCGCTCAAGCCGCAAAGATCGCTAAGAAAGGCCATAACTATTGGATTTCAAATACCTCTATTCTCTTTACCTATTTCTGTTTTTCTCTGCGTGCTCCGCGCCCTCGACGGTGAAAGCTTCTGCTTCGCAAGGAGAAGAGACTGGCGGAACAGCCTGCGTTACCCACTCGAAACAACGAGGAGCCTAGTCCTTTTCCCTGTGTAACGTTTTCCTTTGCGTTCTTGGCGTCTTTGCGAGAGGCACAAGCTTGAAACATCATCACCAGGCAAGTAGTATCCTTTATTGATGGAGAAAACGATACTACTCAGAGGTGATGAATATGGTTGTCCACTCCAAAGCAAAGCAGAAGACAGCCTCTGTCCGCACTAAGCGGGTCCAGACAGTCCTTACCAATGAGCAATACGAACTTCTGTTGCAGGGCGCCAAGAAGGAGAAAAAGACAGTGAGCGCCCTTGTACGGCAGGCGGTCGAGGTGGAGTGCCTTGAGGAGGAGTTACGCACGACACGCCAGCACGCGCTGAAAGATCTGCTCTCACTTGACGCACCAGTGAGCGACTGGGAGAAGATGGAGGGTGAGATCGTCAAAGGAGTCATCGGTGGATAAGGTGTTCCTAGATGTGAACATCCCCATGTATGCCGGTGGCAAGGACCATCGTTACAAGGAATCCTGCGTTTGGATCATGACTAAGGTAGCAGAGGGAAAGCTCGCAGTCGCTACAGATACCGAAGCCATTCAGGAAGTCCTCTACCGTTACGGAGCCATTGAGCGCTGGGAGACCGGCGTGGCAATGGCTAACGCCCTCATGCAGCTTGTGCCGGAGATCTACCCCATTGACTTAGAAGACATTCGCTGCGCGGTCGGGCTCTTCCAAAGATACGGCCCGAAAGGGATCACCGCTCGGGATCTTCTTCACGCAGCAGTGATGATGAATCGAGGCCTAAAGGAGATTCTTTCCACGGATTCTCACTTTGACCTGATCGAGGGGATAACCCGCGTGGATCCCGAAAATTTGTTCCTGCACCGGAAATCAAACAAGTAACTCGTTCTTTGCTGTTTGGTGTGGGTAGCGAACTCCTGATCGCAAATGATAGAACACTATCCTCTCGCCCGCTCGTTATCACTCGCTCAAGCCGCTAAGAGATGCCTTTGATCTTTATTCTTTTCCCCTCTTTTTGCTGTTCTCTGCGTCTTTGCGAGAAAATGCTCTTTCTCTTTACCCTTCACTCATTGTTTCATCACTGTTTCACGTCTTTGCGAGAGGCACTCTGTTACGTACCGTATTGCCACGACCCTAGAAAACCCCCACCTCTTCCTCAGCCAAGCGTGCGGCATAGGCCAGACACGCTTGCACGTCTTCGAGGGTGAGGTCAGGATATTCTTTGAGAACCTCTTCCGGGCTTAGGCCACCGGCTAGCAAGTTGAGCACGACATAGACAGGGATGCGAGTTCCAGCGATAACCGGCTTCCCGTGCATCACTTGCGTGTCGACTACAATGTGCTCAGCGATCTTAGGCATAATTCACCCTCTCGACAAAAATTATACACCAGCTCACTCTACCATCCAATCTTAAGTAGCTGTGGCTGACCGGGGACACAGAGGAATTGAGAGATCGGGAGATTGAATG
>JAUWNS010000108.1 GCA_030612485.1 Candidatus Bipolaricaulota bacterium | reverse complement strand
AGATCGTCAAGCATCATGATTGCTACGATTGGTGGTTCTGCCACAAAAAGATGTAAAGGAGTGTATGATGATCGGAAAGAGAATGCAGGATGCAATGAACGAACAGATCAAACACGAACTGGAATCGGCGTACCTCTACCTCGCTATGGTGGCTTACTTTCAGGCGGAGAGTCTCGATGGAATGGCGCAGTGGATGACCGTGCAGGCACAGGAGGAGTTTGCCCACGCGATGAAATTCTTCCACCACATCGATGAACGCGATGGGCAGGTCGAGCTGTTGGCCCTTGCCCAGCCCCAGAAGGAGTGGTCCTCCCCGCTCGAAGCCTTCAAGGCCGCGTACAAGCACGAGCAGTTCATCAGTAAAAAGATCAACGATCTAATGAAGATCGCCCTCGAAGAAGAGGATCACGCAACAGGGATCACATTGCAGTGGTTCGTCACCGAGCAGGTAGAGGAAGAGTCCTCGGCCCACAAGGTGGTCGACCTCCTCGAACGGATCGGCGATTCCGGCCACGGCCTGATGATGGTCGACCGTGAACTGGGCACGCGCATTGCCGCTCCCGCCGCGCCAGAAGAGTAAGAAGACCAAAAAAGGGAGAAGAGATGACATTTTCTATCGTTAACGATGTCGCCAATCTGAGCCAGGCTCTCTTCCAGGTGACGCACGGTCTATATATCTTGACCGCCGAACACGAGGGTCGGCTGAACGGACAATGCCTGGACGCGCTGATGCAAGTGACGAGCGCCCCACCGCAAATCGCGATCGGGATCAACAAACGCTCTCTCACCCACGAGATGATCGCGGCCACCGGGCGCTTCGTGGCCAACGTCCTCGACCGTGAGGATGCACACTGCCCAGAGGTTATCCGCCACTTCGGCTTCCAATCCGGGCGCACGGTGGATAAGTTTGCGGAGATCCCGCACGAGTTAAGCGAGAACGGAATCCCGATCCTCCCTGAAGCGAAGGCGTTCTACGAGTGCCGTGTCATCCCTGAGATGACGCGCGATCTGGGGACACATACCTTATTCGTCGCCCTGGTCGAACGTGCCGGGACGCGGGAGGATGGAGAGCCACTCACTTACAACGAGTATCGAAAAACGATGAGGAAAAGGAGGTAGAAATGGAGAAGTGGATCTGCACAGTATGCGGTTACGTTTACGATCCAGCAATCGGTGATCCCGATAACGGAATCGAAGCGGGGACGGCGTTCGAGAACCTGCCCGATACTTGGGTCTGCCCGGAGTGCGGCGTCGGCAAGGAACTGTTCGAGAAGGAGAGCTAGAGTGAACGATCTAAAGATGTTCTGCTACCAGTGTTCCCAGACCGTGGGGGAGAAGGGATGCACCGTTCAGGGTGTCTGCGGGAAGACCGCGACGGTAGCGCGGTTGCAGGATAACCTGATCTTCACTACCAAGGGGTTGTCCGCATACTTGTATCATGCGCGTGAATTGGGCTATACCGACACCGAGATCGACGCGTTTCTCGAACGTGTGTTCTACGCTACTTTCACTAACGTCAACTTCGACGCCGATGATCTTATCCGATTCGCCCTTGAGGCGGGAGAGATGAGCCTGCGCACGATGAGACTACTAAGGAAGGCACACATTGATACCTACGGTGAACCACAACCGCGCCAAGTCCCCACGGGAACGGTGAAGGGACACGCGATCATCGTCACCGGACACGGATTGAAGGCACTGGAGGAACTGCTGAAGCAGACGGAGGGGAAGGGGATCAACATCTACACCCACTCGGAGATGCTCCCCTCACACGGCTATCCCGGGCTGAACAAGTACAAACACCTCGTTGGGAACCTGGGAAAGGCATGGTTTGACCAGAAGAAGCTCTTCTCACAGTACCCGGCGGCGATCCTTGGGACATCGAACTGTGTCCTCTTGCCGAAGGACGACTACAAGGACCGCATGTTCACCACTGGGCCGGCCAAGCTCCCCGGTGTGAAGCACATCGATGGCTACGACTACTCCAAGGTGATTGAGAAGGCGCTATCTCTGCCCGAGCTTCCCGACGCACCGGGAGAAGTGACCCTCACCACCGGGTTCTCTCTTGGGACGCTCCTCCCATTAAAGGACAAGATCAAGAAGCTCGTGGAGGATGGGAAGATCAGGCACTTCTTCCTCGTCGGTGGGTGCGATTCACCGCTGAAAAAGGCAAGCTACTATCGAGAATTTGTCAAGGCTTTGCCGAAAGGCACAGTCATCATGACACTTGCCTGTGGCAAGTTCCGTATAAACGACCTTGACCTGGGTGACATCGAGAGTATTCCGCGACTGATCGACCTCGGGCAGTGTAACGACTCGATTGTTGCTGTCGACTTCGCCATTGCCCTTGCCGACCTGTTCGGCGTAGGGGTAAACGATCTTCCACTCACCCTCATCTTGTCGTGGATGGAGCAGAAGGCGGTCGCCGTCCTGTGGTCGCTTCTCTCTCTCGGGATCAAGGGGATCTACCTTGGACCGATCCTCCCGGCGTGGGTGAACGATGACATCCTTAAGGTACTGCAGGATAACTACGATCTACGCCTGATCGGGGACCCGCAAGAGGATATCGATCGTATCATGGGGAGCTGAAATGAAACAACGAAGAATCACGGATAATGTCCTCTTTCTCGGGGCGCAAGACTTTGACCGACGGTTGTTCGACGAGCTGATCCCTCTCCCTGATGGGACGAGCTACAACGCGTATCTCGTTACGGGAAGTGAGAAGACGGCGCTCATCGATGCCGTTGATCCAGAGAAGATCGATGTCCTGCAAGCACAGCTGGCAGAGGTAAGGGATATCGACTACCTGATCGTGCAGCACGTGGAACAGGACCATTCCGGTTCCGTCCCGTGGGTGTTGGAACGTTACCCGAATGCGCAGATCTTAACTACGCCGAAGGCAAAACCGATGCTCGTCGATCACCTCCACGTTGACCCCGAGCGAATCGTAACCGTGGAAGATGGTGAGACCCTCGCCCTCGGAGATCGAACACTCGAGTTCATCCACGCTCCCTGGGTCCACTGGCCGGAGACGATGCTCACCTACCTGCGCGAGGAGAAGATCCTGTTCACGTGTGATTTCTTCGGATCGCACCTGGCAACGACAGAGATCTACGCCACCGACAAGGCACGCGTCTATGAGGCGGCGAAGCGCTACTACGCCGAGATCATGATGCCGTTTCGCGCGATGATCAGCAAGCACCTGCAGCGGCTGCAGGGCTACGAGATCGCGATGATCGCCCCCAGCCACGGGCCAGTATACGATGATCCCTCGTTCATTCTCGATGCCTACCGACACTGGACGCTCGATCCGCCTGAGAACATTGTTCTCATTCCGTATGTGTCAATGCACGGGAGCACACAGCTGATGGTCGATCGCCTCACTACTTCTCTCGTCGACCGCGAGATTAGAGTGAAACCGTTCAACCTGACGGTGACCGATCTAGGAAAGCTCGCGGAAGGGCTTGTCGATGCGTCAACCGTCATCTTCGCCACTCCCACCGTCCTCGTCGGGCCTCACCCAAGCGTTGTTTCCGCGGCGTACCTGATAAACGCGTTGCGCCCTAAACTAAAGTATGCCGGAGTCATCGGTTCTTACGGATGGGGAGGAAAAGCACCAGAGACCGTAACGGGACTAGTGGGAACGCTCAAACTGGACTGGTTCGACCCGGTGATGGTGAAGGGCCTTCCACAAGAAGAGGACCTAGCCGCACTCGACCATCTGGCGGCGCAGGTCGCGGAGCGGATACAAGCGGCAGAGTGAGGTAGAAGGTGTCCAGGACATGCAACATCGATGAGATCTTCGAGGTGGCTGAGATGTACCCCGTGTACGACGCGGTCGCCAAGCTTCAGAACGAATCCGGAGCGGTCCGCTCCATCCACTTCGCCATCGAAGCGGAGAAGATCCACGCCAATATGTATACGCAGGCCAAACAGGCAGTAGAATCCGGGAGAGATGCCGAGATCGGCAAGGTCTACATCTGCCCTATTTGCGGTTACACAGCAGAAGGGAGTGCGCCTGACATCTGCCCGGTCTGCGGTGTCCCAAGAGACAAATTCAAGGAATTCTAAGGAGGAGATTATGCGATTAGGGGATCTGATCAAGACAGCGGAAAAAGAAGGGAAGGAGAAGCACGTCCCGGTGATCGAGCTCGTCGACTGCCCCGACTGCGGGGAGAAGGTCGTCAAGATCACCGTCGGCAAGGAAGTCCCGCACCCGAACACGATCGAACACCACATCAAGTGGATCGCCCTCTTTGGGGTGAAGAACGGTGGGGCGGTACACGTGGCGACGTTCGACCTCGGGCCGACCTACGGGGTCCCTACCGTGGTCACTCATGCCAACCTGGAAGGAATAAGCGAGCTGATTGCCCTGGAGTACTGCAATATCCACGGCCTGTGGGAGAGCTCGCTAAAACTCTAAACTGAAGGAGGTCCTAGCTTGGCAGAAGAAGGGAAGACCTACTTCCTGCAAACATCATTCTGAAACTTGACGGCCTAGGCTGAAGTTCCTGACGATTTGGGGGCTGAAATCGGCAGTTAATGCAGATGAGATCCAGGATTGAGGATAGAGGAGTTCTACATTTTGTAGTCATGTGAGATGCGTGATTCTGCTTGACATCTCCCTTGAACACGTGGCATACTCACTTGTGGCGGGATGGGCGCATAAGCCGTTCCAAACCGCGCATCCGTAGTGTAGACAGAACGCTGCACTGCGATTGTTGCGAAACGCGCCAACCCAATAGAGTTTTCGCTGTTTCAGCCGTAGGAACTTCAGCCTAGGAGGCTCTTCGCATTCTGGATCTGGCGATCGACTGCTTCCGGGGCCGTCCCGCCTTTGGCTGTCCGGTGTCCCACGGCCTGATGGGTATCGAAGACGGAATAGACATCGGCATCGAACGCAGAATGGATCCGTTGGTATGTCTCGATCGGCAGGACGTCGATCGGACACCCGGCCGTCTCGGCTGCGCGTACAATGGATCCGACGAGGTGGTGCGCCTCGCGGAACGGGATTCCTTTCTTCACCAGGTAGTCGGCCAGATCGGTCGCCAACATCGCGCTGTCGCGCGCGGCAGCCATATGGGCTGCGTTCACCTTCAGCTTACGCACGAGGTCCGCGACAATCGGCAGCTCGATCGACAGCGTGTCGATCACGTCGAACAGTCCCTCCTTGTCCTCCTGGAGATCCTTGTTGTAGCCGGACGGAAGCCCCTTGAGCGTTGTCAAGATGCCGATTAGGTGCCCGAACACGCGTCCGGTCTTGCCACGGATGAGTTCGAGGGCATCCGGATTCTGCTTCTGCGGCATCAGACTTGACCCGGTGCAATGCGCCTCGTCGAGGCGGATGAACGAGTATGCCGCACTCGCCCAAAGGATCAGGGTTTCGGCCAGGACGCTCAGGTGCACCTGAAGCAACGAGGCAGCGGCCAGGAACTCGACGACGAAGTCGCGATCCTCGACTGCATCAAGGCTATTCTCCGAGGCGGTCTCGAATTCGAGCGCCTTGGCCAGCACCTCCCGATCGATCGGAAACGGAGTCCCGGACAGGGCACCCGATCCGAGCGGGCTGATCGCGGTACGTTTCCGTGCATCCTGCAGTCGGTCGTGATCGCGTTCGAACTTCCAGAAGAACGACATCAGCCAGTGGTTGAACAGGATCGGCTGCGCCTGTTGCGTATGGGTATACCCGGGCATCACCACGTTCGGGTGCCCCTCGGCTTTGGTCACTACGGCGGACTGCAAAACCCGCAGCCGATCGCTGAGGGCGTCAATCGCCTCGAGGACATACAACCGGAGATCGGTTGCCACCTGATCGTTGCGCGATCTCCCGGTGTGCAGCTTGCCGGCCGGTGCGCCGATCAGCTCGGTGAGCCGTCGCTCGACCGCGGTGTGAATATCCTCGTCGTCGAGTGCCGGCTCGAAGGTTGCCGAGGTGAACTCCTCGGCAACCTTCTCCAGCCCGGCGACGATCTCCGCGTGTTCGGACGACGTGAGCAGGCCGACGCTGAACAGCGATCCGGCGTAGGCGATGCTCCCACGCACATCGACGAGGGCAAGACGACGGTCATAGGGAAACGAATCGTTGAGGACGCGCATCCGTGAATCAATGGCGGCCGCAAACCGCCCGCCCCACAGCTTCGTTCCGGCCGTCATCCGACCGGGCTCCCGATCGCCTGGGTCGAGGTTCCGACTTCGGGGAGGCTTCCGACCGACGCCTTCCGCGCCCGCGCCCCGGCGACGGTCACCGGCAGTCCGAACAGGTTGATGAATCCGGTCGCGTCGGCCTGATTGTATACGTCGTCATTACCAAATGTAGCGAGATCTTCGCTGTACAGGCTAAACGGGGATGTTCGGGCGACCACGACGCAGCTTCCCTTGTACAACTTGACGCAGACCGATCCGGTGACCGGCTCCATCAGCTTATCGACGAATGCATCGAGCGCCTCGCGAAGCGGCGTGAACCACAACCCGTCGTAGACCAGCTCGGCGTACTTCTGGGCGACGAGAGTCTTGTAGTGCGAAGACTGCCGATCGAGGCAGAGCGTCTCGAGTCCGGCGAGCGCCTTATAGAGGATCGCCCCACCGGGTGTCTCGTAGACACCGCGCGACTTCATCCCGACCAGCCGGTTCTCAACAATGTCGTCCCGTCCGACACCGTGCGCTCCGCCGACCTCGTTGAGTGTCGTCAGGAGATCGAGCGCCCCCATCGGTTGGCCATTGATCCCAACCGGCGTGCCGGACCCGAAGTCGATTGTCACCAGTTTAGGCTCATCCGGCGCGTTCTCGGGTGCTGTGGTCAGGCAGAAAACGCTCTCGTCCGGCGCGTTCCAGGGATCCTCGAGATGACCGCCCTCGTGGCTGATGTGCCAGAGATTCCGATCGCGGCTGTAGATCTTCTCTTTCGAACTGGCGACCGGGATGCCGTGTGCCTCGGCGTAGGCGAGCGCATCTTCGCGTGAGGTGATGGTCCACGCCGGATGTCGCCACGGCGCGATCACCGGAAGACTTGGATCGAACGCTTTGAATGTCAGTTCGAACCGTACCTGATCGTTGCCCTTGCCGGTGCAGCCGTGTGCCAGGGCGTCGGCGCCTTCCTGCTGCGCTGCCAGCACCATGTGTTTGGCGATCACCGGACGGGCTGTCGAGGTGCCGAGGTAGTAGAGCCCCTCGTAGATCGCACCGGCCTTCAGCGTTGGGAAGGCGTAGTCGGTGAGAAACTCCTCCCGTAGATCGGCGACGATCAGCTTGCTCGCCCCGCTTTGCAGAGCCTTTTGCTCCAGCCCATCGAGCTCGTCGGGACCCTGTCCGACGTCGCCGGTAAAGGCGATCACTTCGCAGCCGTAGGTTTCCTTGAGCCATGGAACGATGACGGACGTGTCCAGTCCTCCGGAATACGCAAGCAGTACCTTCTTCGGTGCTTTCATGTTCATATTTCTCCTTTTCATGTTTCTTTTTGGCCACAATCAGCCAGGGAATAGGGGGTTGACGAGGTTGTGTAAGGCGGCCGGGTTACTCCTGTGCCGTGTGAAAGGGAGAACTACGAAGAGAGATGGAATGATCGCACGGTCAGGACTACCCGACCGACGTACGTCTGCGATAAAGAGTATCCATTCCGTACAGTTTCATGCTAGGTTGAAGCATAGCCGCGAACTGGAGACAAGTCAAGGGCAAGGGCATCCGTCCTGTGACGTTCGCTGTACACCGGGGTCCACCATTGATTCTTACAGATGCTGGGCATACCTTTGTCAATGGCTTTATTAACGCTAGCTGTTGTCGTACAATGTCGGTAGTGAGAAAAGGAGGAGGCAATGCGTGCTAGCAAGTTTTCCAAGCTAATAGAAGCCAGTGATGATCTGACATTAGGGCAACGCCGTCTTTTGTTGAAGAGG
>JAUWNS010000214.1 GCA_030612485.1 Candidatus Bipolaricaulota bacterium | reverse complement strand
AATCTTCCGGATGATCGAGGACTACTTTGAACCACTCATCTTCGTCCTCTTCTTCACAATCAGCGGGATGTACCTCGACTTCCAGATTCTGCTGCGATTCCTACCGTTAGTCCTGGTATTTGTCGCCTTCCGAACAGTGGGGAAGCTCGGAGGAGCATATGCCGGAGCCTCACTCGCTCGCTCTTCTCAGACCGTGCGTCGCTACACCGGCTGGGGACTCCTACCGCAAGGTGGGATCGTCATCGGGCTCGCACTTGTCATGAAGCAGAACCCCGCTCTTGCCCCGGTGAGCGACATCCTGGTGAGTGTGATAATCGGGGCCACGGTCATCCACGAACTGATCGGACCGCTAACCTCCAAGCTCGCTCTGCAGAAGGCAGGGGAGCTTCCAGGGAAGGGGGGACCGCATCATCCGTCCCCTTGAGCGGCATAGCTTGCAAAAGCTGGATAGAGCCTGAATATGAGATTCCCTCATACCGTTACAGAGGTGGCTGCTTTCGCAGCGGAGATCGCTGCTATCCGTGTCGTCCCTTCCTCGGGGATAGTCGGACAGGAAGTGCCCTTCCTCGGAGTCACCTCCCGCGATCCGGATGGGGAGATCATCCGTTATAAATGGGATCTTGGAGGGCTGTCGACCTCAGAAGCTGTAACCGTTCGGTTCATCTTTACGGCAGCTGGAACGTACACGATCTCCCTCACCGTCACCGATAGCCGTGGGGCGAACACCACCACGAGCATCAGCTACCGCGTGAAGGAACCCGGAGATTCCACACCCTCTTCGGGTGGTGGGTGTGGGTGCGGTAGCTAGCAACCCATTAAGCGATGGAGGGAAAATGACGATCGTGCCCCCGCTTTTTCGCGTGAAAAAGCGGGGGCACATTCGAATAAGGAAACCCGGTGGCAAGACCACAAGGAATCTCGAGTTAATCTTCCTTGGAAGAACCTAGCTTCTCGATCTCACGTTCAATCGAGCTGAGCTGTACTTTGAGGTTCTCGGCTTGAGTACGCAACATGCTTGCCTGAGCCTGCGGATCGACTGTGGGAATGCTACCGTAGGCTGGAGGTACGTACATCGGTGCGCTGCCTTGATACCAACCAAAACCACGCCCCATTCCGCGGCCTTGGCCAAACCCGCGTCCGAGACCCCGTCCATATCCTCCACCACGTCCGCCCCAACTGTTCATGAATCCCGGCACGGAACTTCCACTGCAGTAACCCGCACCACGTCCGGTCATCGGTCCCATTCCTCCGGGTCCTGTTCGATCTCCTCTTGGCATCATAGGCCTCCTTTTCGCTAGCTTTTTATTTGCATATGCACAGTATACCACTAACGTGCATCCCTTTGCAAGCACGCGCATCGCCTTCAAGGAAACGGGTTTCTTGTTGGTTCGCACGGAACGAATGGAGGTTGAGAAGCAAGACCGGAGGTCAGAAAGAATTCACCACGAAGAGCACGAAGGACACGAAGAATGGCATTCGGTTCTAGTTCTTTCCCCTATGTAACGCTTTCCTTTGCGTTCTTCGCGGCTCTGCGAGAGATCCATCTCTTGAGTCTTTTCGTGAGTTATCTTGCATTGACCGCGAGGAACCCATCTTTTCTCTTGAGTTACTCACTCAAGACAGCAAGGAACCATATTCCTGATACTCCCCAGCGATCAATACAGTTGAGAGTCTTGAATCAATCCTCGACAGTCTTGATGATTCAGATACCATGCGGCGATCTACTGACCCCTCTTCTCAAAACTCACCGGATCACCGCAAACTTTCGAACTCTCCCGCGGTGATCCCTACATCCTTAAGGATCTTGCGCAAAGTGCCTTTCGCCACGTCTTTTGCGGGATGAATGGGCACAGTCGTCCATCGCCCAGCAGAATGGCGATATACAGCATGGCTTCCACTTTGCCGAATCAGACAAAGGCCATCTTCTCCAATACAGGCACCACTTCAGCAGGTTTGGCAGGACACAGCTTAGACACTGATCTCCACCTTGTCAATTGCAACCTCGATGGGAATAGGTTCACCGACCTCGCGCCGGGCCTCGATGTGCAGATGGATCGCATCTTTTAGGTTCTCCACTGCCTCCTCGTAGGTGTCACCTTGGCTATGACAGCCCTGCAACACCGGACATGAGGATATGTAAACTCCATCCTCATCCTGTTCAACCACGATGCTGAATTGATACGAAGTCATACTATTTACCTCCCTCTATGAGGTGTTATCCCAAATTCGACACACTCGCGTTCACTTGACTTTGCACCCCGGGTATGCATTCCCAGCCTGGGCCATATATCTTCATGACAATACTCTTGATACTCGCTAGTGATCACACCCTCGACCCAGTCTTGGTTCTCTAGATTACCACTCGACTGTTCGCTCCAGTCCTTCCTCAACAGTCCCTCATTTCAGCAGATCCTTGAACCTCTCTACGGTGATCTCTCCATCTCTCAAAATGCTTTTCAGAACCCTGAGGTGAAGTATCCTTCCAGCGTGATAAGGAACTGTCACCCTCTTGCCTTCTGCATTCTTGTAAATCTTGTGACTTCCGCTTTGGCGTACGAGGGAGAACCCCACGCGCTCCAATGCTTTGATTACCTTATCAGCAGTCACCCTCGGCAGCTTCTCACTCATACGACCATTTCCAAGGAAGTAAGGCTGATCGATTCCGCCTGAGAAATCTCCTCGCCACTTTCCAGTCGATCCTCTACATGCAGACGAATGGCATCTTTGATGTTCTCCAAAGCTTCCTCATATGTGTCGCCTTGGGTATAGCAGCCCTGCAGTTCAGGACAGAACACGTAGTAACCTTCCTCATCCCTCTCAATCACTACGGAAAAACGGTAGTTCTTCATGCCCCCTCCTTATCGATCACTTGCCTAAATATCGAGCGGAGAACAACGGTTGTGTCAAGTTTCTTCTGTAAATTGCTCTCCAAGACGTTCTTGCGATTGGCTCATCCCTGCTAGCGCGTACGCAAGCGCTTCCGTCTCATCCACCTCCTGGGTCCTACTTTATCACTAAGCTCCCAAGAAGAGCAACCTTGCTTGAAAGCCTTGACCCTGTTTCCCTTCAAAAGACCTGGATAATGTTATTGGCCTGTGGTTGAGCATTGGCAAAACAGTCGAAAATGTGGCAATAGAAGCCCTGAACATTCCTCTTGTTTTTCAAGTCACATTGGTTTCACCTCCCGGCGTTCGTAGTCCCTTTCGTTCTTGAGCATTGACCAGATCACACGGACAAGATGTCGTCCGAGAGCACGAACCGCCTGGTTGTGCTTCTTCCCTTCAGCCCGCTTCTTCTCATAATACGCCCTGGATTCAGGGACTCACGCTCAGATTGGCGCCTTGTAGCAGTACTGGACTCGTGTCGATGGCAGCACGTTGAGGTCACGCCGACTCAAAGGAGCCCAGCTGAACTTCTACCGATCTGAAGGCTTCCTTTTTGCTCAGCATGGCCTCAATCTCCTTCAGCACCTGGGCCTTGTAATAGCGTTCTCCACACTGGTCGCATACACCGGCCGGGACATTCTCGACGATAGCCACCAGTTGGTCACCCCACCAGCACGCTTTGGTTACCAGCCGTTCTTGGACTCTTCCGCCACAAAAGGTGCAGTCGTCATATTCGCCCATCTCTCATCTCCTTGTCCTTGTCTTTGCATCAACCCATTTATGCAGCGAGGGTATATACACGGTGATGAGCCGCAGCGTTCCTTTCGGCGACCTGCCGCACACTATGTGAATCGGATAGCGTGTAGCCCCGTAGCCTACAATTAGACAACTCGGCCCTCTTCGATCATCAGGGTAATCCTCAAGAATTTCCGCATTGAGCAGAGCGTGCTCCACATCGGAAATCGGGATTCTGTCAGCCTGACGTTCTCGCTCTGCGTGTTCGGAGAATTCATACGCTTCTGCCCGTACT
>JAUWNS010000212.1 GCA_030612485.1 Candidatus Bipolaricaulota bacterium | reverse complement strand
CATTGCTTCTTAAACTTCTTTATGAAGCACGCCGGAGTGGCGGAATTGGCAGACGCGCAGGATTCAGGATCCTGTGGGGATTATACCTCGTGTGGGTTCAAGTCCCACCTCCGGCAGAGCGTCTTACCCCATTGAGCGATCCAGAGATTGAGTGATTTACCAATACCTCACTTAGATGTTCGGCTCTTGCTTATTCACGCAATCCATCCCCGGTTCTTCTCTTAGCGGTAAACAGCGAGAATGCCAAGTCCGATAAAGACCGCTTGCACGATCCACAACCGCATAACAATCTTTGGTTCCGGCCATTCCACTGTAGGAAGGAGGTAGGCGTAGTCGATCCCCTCTGCGTGCTCGAAGTGGTGGTGGAAGGGGCTGATCTTGAAGATCCTCTTTCCAGTGAGGTGATAGTAGCCGACCTGTAGGATCACCGAGCCCGATTCGAGAACGAGGAGTCCGGCAAGGAGCGGGAGGATGAGTGCAGTTCCGCTCGTGAGGGCAAGCCCCGCGACGATCCCTCCCAGAGCAAACGATCCAACGTCTCCGAGGAAGATCTGGGCGGGGTGAGTGTTCATCCACAGGAAGCCGACCAGGATCCCCACAAGGGGAAGGGTGATACCAGAGAGAGCGGGAGCGATCGTGAAGTAGGCGATAAGGATCAAGATTGAGACGCCTGTTGCCAGTCCATCGAGCCCATCGGTCAGGTTCATGCTGTTCGTCGTCGCGAGGAAGACCCCCCAGAGAAGGAGCAGTGAGAGGGGCACCGGAAGGGAGGGGGTGAGGGAGGAGAAAGGGATCTGAATGGGGACTTCCCTCAGTTGAGGAAACGCGAAGAAGAGAACTAGGGAGAGGCCCGTGGAGAGAAGGATCTTCTGCCATGGAGAGAGGCCTAACGAGCGCTTGTACAGGAGGGAAAGAAGGTCGTCTATGAGGCCGATCGTTCCGAACGCAAACCCGCACAAAAAGACGAAGACCTCTTTCCAGGAAGGATGGCGAAACTGGCTCAGGAGAAGGAAGGAGAGCCCCCACATAAGGAGGATCACCACCCCGCCCATCGTCGGAGTTCCACCCTTCTTCTCGTGGAGGCGAGGGCCGTAGTCGCGGATCCGTTGACCGAGTGAGGCATTGCGCATCTCGTTTGCGAAGAGATGAGTGACCACAGCGGTTGTTGGAATGAGGAGAAGAGTGATCCCTGCGAGGAGGGTCATGTTCGATCGGCTTTGCGGAACTCCCCACTGCACTCGAGGAGACTCCGTCGCAAAGCGGCAATCACTTTCTTATCGTTTTGTTGTAGGACACTGATCACCAGTTTGTACAGCTTGTACGTAGTGAGAAGGCAGAATCCCTGCGAGGTGCATCCGCGTAGGACCTCGGGGGTGAACTGTGTTGGGCGTCGCTTAGGATCGAGTTCACACGAGCCACTGACGACGAGGATCCCTTTGTTCGGGCCCTTCCCGCTCGTGCGGGCGCGATCGACCCGGTCGAGGAGGCGGCGGTAGGGAAGGAGATCGACCCTTGCTTTTTCGGTTGCGGCGATCGTGACGAGGGCGTCTCCCTCGTCGCTCCGAAGGAGGAGTTCCCCATATGAGTCCTCGACCGTGAACCCGAGTACGCGGAAGGAATCGGCAACCGTGGGGAGGAGGGTGAACCGTCCCTTTGTGTAGAGGATTCTCTTATAGCGCGTCACCTCCGCCTCTTTAGTGGAGACCTCTTCCACTTTTTGGATGAGCTTATCGCGTCGCTCGATCAGGCTTGCCAGCTCATCGGTCAGGCCATCCTCTCCGGGAACCGGGTAGGCGGGAAGCCAGTCTGGAGGGGAAAAGAAGGCAGGTCGGATGGTGGAGCGGGAGATCGCGTGGGTCAAGACGGCCGCCTCCCGAGTTGGCGAGACCCCCTCGATCGATGGGAGGAGGATGAGTCGCCCCTCGTCGAACGGGATGGAGAGTGCGATGATGTCCCCAACCTTATTACGGGCGAGGACCTGCGCAAAGCGATCGATCGGGGTGGAGAGGAGATCCTGATAGACGGCGTGGTAAACGATCTTCCCCTCGAACTCCCGCAGGTACTCCTCAAACGGATCTCCGGTCTCGGCGAAGACGATGTCCTCTCCGCGACGGGGGAGGAAGCGTGAGTTCGAGGGGAAGGTCAACTGGTGTTGACGGTCGACGAGCGTGGTCGTGGGAAGCCAGCTATAACGGTCAATTCGTTCGTTGAGGCTCCCCTGTGTCATCACCTCGAGCGGTTCTCCGCGGGGGTACAAACGGCAGACGATCAGGCCGCCACGTTTGTAGAGAAGGTCTGCTGCCTCGTTGCGCCGCTTAGCCATAGACCCGGAGAGAGTCTGTCCGAACCCATGGTCACTCTCGATGTAGGTGCGACGGGTTCCATCTTTCTCTTGAGGAACCTCGTAGGTCCATCGCTCGCTCAGCGAACGCGGATCTATGAAGAGCGCGTCGACCGAGGAGAAAGCCGGCCCCTCGAAGAAGTCTCCTTCTTGCACATCGGGACAGTCTGCTCGCCAACCTACTGTTAGGAAATGATGGTTCATTACGGGGCTATCATACCCTGTTACGAATCATAAGGGCAACTCGAACGCTCGTAGAAGAAAAAAAGCGGGGCCGCACGAAGCGACCCCGCATGAAAAGGGCTGCTTTAGCTCTAATAGCCTTCTAGCGTGGCGATATCGGTCAACCACATGATGAACCGCACGCTTGTGGTGTAGGTAAGTGCCGTGCCAACGCGGAAGTTGATGCTCGGGACGAGCGGTCCGCTCCCCCCTTTCTGCAACCCCACGACGAACGGAACCTGCGGCGGATGGACCATGAACGTGCGCAGGTAGACGAAGCTCGTTGATTCGTCCAGGGTTCCGTTCCCGTCGATATCGAGCTTGAGGCTCATCCAGATGCTCCCCGACTCCGGCGCGGTGAACGTGTAGTCGACGCTCCCGTTCTGCAGGCTCCCCTCGAAGACGAGGGTCTTACCACCGTCGGTCGGAGTGGGGATGACCCCTAAGGGGACGACCCCACCGCTCGTCGATTGATTGACTCCGGAGAACGACTTGTCTGTGCGGAACTCGAGGCGATAGCTGTGCACACTCGTCCAGTAGGCTCCCGCATTGACGGTGACGTGCCAAGTATTCGTTCCCCACACGAAGATCCCAGGAGTACCACCCATCGGAGGCTCGCCAGGAACCCCGCCTCCGACGACGTTGATCATCTGTGTGGTTGTTCCGGAGAGGCCGTCGTTGTCCACGACGGTGAGGCGGACCGTGTGAGGGCCGACGTTGTAGTAGCTGAACGACACGATCTGCCCGGTTGTATCGGTGGCCCCATCAGCATCGAGATCCCACGAGTAGGAGACGATTACCCCGTCTGGGTCGTAAGAGGAGGTCGCATTCAGCACAACAGTATCCCCGACTCCTGGGGAGATGGGGGCGTAGGTGAACACGGCAACCGGGGATTGATTGATCGGCCCGATT
The DNA here is from genome assembly GCA_030612485.1 of Candidatus Bipolaricaulota bacterium. The sequence goes on along the minus strand of JAUWNS010000212.1, from coordinate 502 downwards.
TGCACCGTATGTATCTCGGCATCGGTCGCGCCGTCATCGTCGGTGACGGTGAGGGTTACTGTATAGGTCCCCGGAGCGACGAACTTGTGGTACGGCGTCACTCCCGAGCCGGTGCTCCCGTCCCCAAAGTTCCAGGCGTAGGTGGTGATCGTTCCATCCGGATCGTAGGAAACAGATCCATCGAAGCGGACCCACTCGAGCACCCCCGGAGAGGGTGGGGTATAAGTGAATGCGGCGACCGGCGATTGGTTGATCGATCCGACTTGAACCGTATGGATCTCGGTATCGGTTGCGCCGTCATTGTCGGTGACGGTTAGGGTGACCGTGTACGCTCCTGGAGCGGCGAACTGATGGTAGCGGGTCACACCCGAGCCGGTACCACCATCCCCGAAGTTCCAAGCATAGCTGGTGATAGTTCCATCCGGGTCGGAGGAAGCGGAGCCATTGAACTGGACCCATCCGCCGACCAGCGGGTTGGTTGGGGAGAAGTTGAACGCGGCAA